>CALCHY010000382.1 GCA_937907415.1 uncultured Trueperaceae bacterium | reverse complement strand
GCTGCTCTGGCGCCAAGCCCGGCCGCTACCCGCCACACGTCGCCAGCGCCGAGGGTGATGATGAGGTCGCCAGGAACGGCCGTGGCGGCGAGGTACTCCTCGACGTTGCCGAGCTCGAACACGGCGGCGTTAACGCCGAGGGTGTTGATGCGCTCGGCGATGAGTTCCGGCGACACGCCAGCGATGGGCCGCTCACCTGCGCCGTACACGGCCAGCACGACTACCTCGTCTGCGAGGGCCGCAGCTGCCGCTAGGGCAGGCCACTGCCTGGCCGTGCGCACCCAGCGATGTGGCTGAAGCACGGCGCGCACGCGCCTGCCGGTTGCGCGCGCCGCTTGCAAGGTGGCGGCGACCTCGGTCGGGTGGTGGGCGTAGTCGTCGATGATCAGGGCGCCGTTCAGTTCGCCGTACGACTGCCAGCGCCTGCCAACGCCATGGAACGCCGCTAACGCAGGCATCGCACGGCGCGGGTCTAGGCCGGCGGAGTGAACGGCAGCGATGGCGGCGGCAGCGTTCAAGGCGTTGTGCTTGCCTGGAACGCTCATGACGACCTCGAACGGCTCGAGCTCTGGGCATGAGAGGGTGAAGGCGCTGCCGCCCGGGTTCAGTTTCAAGTCCGTGATGCGGTAGTCCGCACCTTCATCCATGCCGTATGAGCGGGCGTTCGCGTGGCCCGTCACGACCTCGGAGAGCCCAGGCCAGTCGTGGCAGTAGACGAGCGCCTTGCCTGCCAGCGCGTAGCGCCTGGCTGCCGCCTGTAGGTCCTCGAAGGAGGCGTGGTAGTTGCGGCGCTCGTCGTACTCACCGGCCACGTGATCATCGTCGAGGTTCGTCACGACGGCGACGTCCGCGACGAGGTCGGCGAAACCCGGGTCCGACTCGTCGACTTCCGCCGCCAACCAGGTGCCCGGCCCGTAGCGCATGCTGCCGCCGATGATGGGGAGCGAGGCGCCGAGCTGCACGGAAGTACCCGGCTCGAGGTCGAGGAGGATGGTCGCGAGCATGGCGGTCGTGGTGCTCTTACCGTGCGTGCCCGTCACGGCGATGGCCTTGCGGCGCGAGAACAACTCACCGAGGAGAGCGATGCGGCGCAGCACCAGAACGCCGGACGCGCGAGCGGCCACGAGTTCAGGGTGGTCGTGGGGTACGGCCATGCTGTGGACGAGGACGTCGATGCCAGCTACGTGGCTGGCGTCGTGGCCGGTGCAAGTGCTGATGCCGTGGCCGGCTAGCTCGTCCAGTACGGAACCGCCGACGAGGTCGCAGCCGCTGACCTCGAAGCCTTCAGCGCGGCACCAGCGGGCCAGTGCGGCCATGCTCACGCCGCCGATGCCCATGAAGTGGATATGCGCACCAGGCAGGCCGCTGAGCGTGCGGCTCTGTTCTTGCGCTTCGTTCGACGTAAGTGGGTTCATAACTTCAGTTCACCAACTCCAACACGGCGTCAACGATACGACGCGCCGCCCCAGCTGGCGTGCGGCGCGCTGCGGCCGCGGCGGCCCCAGTGCGCCAGGCCGGGTCGAGGGCCGCTGCCCAGGCGGCTGGCAGGCGGACGACGTCGCGTTCTTCGACCATGACCCCGGCTCCGGCGGCCTCGACCGCGCGGGCGTTGTGCCGCTGGTGGTCGTCAGCCGAAGTTGGCAGCGGCACCATGATCGATGGCACGCCGTGGAAGGCTGCCTCGGAGAGAGTGCCGACGCCCGCGCGCGTGATGGCGAGGTCGGCGGCTGACCACGCGGCCGTCGCGTCGAGATAAGGCCTCGGCTGGTAATTCGGGCCGCTCACGCGCGCCGCGACCTCCTCGAACCAGCGCGGCCCCGTCGAGTGAAGCACCACGTGCTGCGCATCTAGTTCCTTTGGCGGCGCCAACCGCTCGTACGCGTCTGGCACGGCCCTGTTGAGGGCGAGCGACCCCTGCGAGCCGCCCATCACGAGCGTGACGATGGCGTCGTGAGGCAACCCGAGGAGGTCGCGGGCGGCGGCGCGCGCGAGCCGCTCCTCGCGCACGGGGAACGGCACGACCAGCGTCGCGCGCGCCTTGACGTGCCGCAGGGCCTCCTCCTGGGCGGATACGAACAGCCGCGCGCTGCTAGCGAACCAGCGGTTCACGCGACTAGGAAGGGCGTTGCCTTCGTGCAGCACGAGAGGGATACCCAGGCTGCGGGCGGCGGCGCAACCGGGTAGCGACGCGAAGCCGCCGAAGCCGATGACCAACTGCGGGTCGAAGGAGCGTGCCAGGCGGCGCGCGTCCACCAGTCCCTTGGCGGCGGCGAGCGCCTGGCGTGGGTCGGGGCGCTGCCTGTCCCACTTGCCGGTGCTGACCCCGAAGAACGCCAGGCCCTCCTCCTGAGCGAGGCGCTCCTCCATGCCGCCGCTGCCACCCATCACGGCGACCTCGATGCCGCGCTTACGTGCCTCACGCGCAACAGCGAGGGCGGGGTAGATGTGCCCGCCAGTGCCACCCGTGGCGAGCAGCAGCTGCGTTAGGCCGCTCATGCGCGCCGCGCCGCTGGCTGAACGGGGGCGGCTGCCGCCGCGCCGCGCGGCTCCGGCGCTTCGGCCTCCGCGCGTTGCACTTGGCGACTGGCTAGTTGCAGGAAACCGAACGCCACGGCCACGGAGAGCTGCGAGTTCAGGCCATAGCTGATGCCCGGCAGGGGCATGCCAGTTACGGGGAACATGCCGGACGCCACGAGGAGGTTGAGGCCAGCTTGACCGCAGATGTAGGCCGTGGCGCCAGCGGCGAGAAGGGCGGCTGGCCCGACGACGCGCCTAGCGATGCTGTAACCGTGCCACGCGAGTAGCCCGTAAAGCACGATGACGGTGAGCACCCCGATGAAACCGAGCGAGTGCGCGAGCGACACCGCGACGAAGTCGGTCTCCGCCTCGGGCACTGGCACGCGGCGGCCAGGGCCGACGCCGAGGACGCCACCGCGACCGATGGCATCTAGGGCGCGCAGAGCCTGGTACGAAAGGTCGGCGGCCTGCGACTGGGACCCCCAGCGGTCGAAGTAGCCGACCATGCGCTCGCCGATGTACGAGAACTGGCTGAGCACCGTCCCCGCCAATAGCGCGGCAGTTGCCGCGGCCGTGAACATGATGGCCAGCACGCGCCCCATGGTGGCTCCGGCCGCGATCATGATGGCGACGGCGAGGATGAACACGAAGCCTGCCGTGCTGACGTCCGGCTCGACGACGATGAGGCCGGCGGTCAGGCCGATGACGAGCATGGGGCGCCAGATCTCCCAGTTGCCGTTGTGGTTGTAGAAGAACGTCGCGAGGTAAGCGATGACGGCGACCTTCATGAGTTCGGACGGCTGCACGCTGACCCCGCCGACGAGCAGCCAGCGCTTGCTGTCGCTGCCCGAGGGCGATACGCCGATGAACAGCACGAGCAGGAGCGCGAGGAGCAGCGCGACGAACGCGTAAGGCGAGAGCTTGACGATGTGCTTCGCCTGCAAGCGCCCGACGACGAACGTAATGCCAAGCGTGAACGCGAGGCGCAGCGCCTGCTCGCCGGCCAACCCTGGCATGGCCGCCGCCACCCCAACGATGCCGAGCATCCCGAGGGTCACTTGGATGCTGAGGAGCAGGCGGTCGCTCATGAGCTGCGCTCAAGCGTTTGGAAGGCGGCGATGGCCTCGCGGTAGGCGGCCGCGCGGTCCGCGTAGTCGATGAACTGGTCGAACGAGGCGGCCAACGGGGCGAGGAGGACGTTGCCTACGCCGCCATGGCTCTCGGCGAGGTGCTGTACGGCGATGCCGACGGCGCGTCGCATGGTGGCGCGGCCGTCAGGCTCCGCAACTAGGGCAGTAGCCACCAGGTCGCCGAACGCGGTCTCGAACTCTGCCGCGCTGGCGCCGAACGCCACGAGTAGATCGACTTTGGCCGCCACCAGGTCGCGTAACGCGCTCACGTCCGCGCCCTTGCCCTGGCCCCCAGCCAGCCACACGAGCGGCGTCGGGGTGGCGGTGATGGCGGCGGCGACGGCAAGCGGGCGCGTGGCGATGGAGTCCTCCAAGAAGCGCACGTCGCCGATGTGACCTGCCGGCGAGTAGCGCCCAGGCAGGCCAGTGAAGGCGCGCAGGCCGCTCGTGATGGCGCTCGGCCCTGCGCCGACGGCCGCGCACGCCAAGGCGACCGCGAGGGCGTTGGCGACCTGGTGATCGCCTAGAACGTGGAGTTCGTCTGCCAGCAGTATGGGTTCGCCGTCCATGACGATGCGTCCGCCAAGGTTGCGGTAAGCGTCCGCCGCGTGCTTCAGCGAGAAGCGCCGCACGGTCACGCCGCTAGCTGCGGCCTCGTCGGCCCACACCCTTAGGACCGGGTCGTCGTCGTTGATGACGAGGGTGCTTGACGAGTCGAGGTTGGCGATGAGGTTGTGCTTCGCCGCATGGTAGGCGGCGACGCTGCCGTGGCGGTCGATGTGGTCCTCGCCCAAGTTCAGGAGTACGGCGACGTCCGGCCGGAAGGTGGGGCAGCGCTCGAGTTGGAAGGACGACAACTCGACGACGTGAACGGCGCCGCGTCGAGCCACGGCGGCAAGTGCGGGGACGATGTTGCCGCCTGCGACGGCGTCGAAGCCCGCGGCCGCGAGCGTGTCTGCCGTCCAGCGCGTGACGCTGCCTTTACCGGCGGTTCCGCTGATGCCGATGTAGACCCCTGGCGTGGTGCGCCATACCCACTCGACCTCGCCGATGACCTCCGTGCCCGTTGCCCGCAGCGCCACCAGGTCGTGGTGGTCGATAGGGACGCCCGGTGCCGCGATGGCGAGCGCGAAACTCTCGGTGGCTGGGTCCGCTACCCGGCGCGCGCCGAGCGCTAGCGCTGCGTCGATGTCAGCGCCGGCTTGGCGCTGTTCGTAGAACGCCGTCGTGTGGCCCTGGTCGTGCAGGAGCGTCAGCGCGGCCAGCCCGGAGCGACCTAGGCCGTAGACGAGCGTTTCGGCTGGCCGCTGTTTCATGCCGCTCCCTGCCGCAGGAGGGTGGCGTAGGCCACGCATAGCGCGGTGACGATGTAGAAGCGCATGGTTACGCGCGTTTCACTCCAACCGCTCAGTTCGAAGTGGTGGTGCAGCGGGCTCATGCGCAGGAGGCGTTTGCCGCCCGTGAGGCGGAAGTACGTCACTTGCGCCACCACGGAGAGGACCTCGAGAACGGGGATGAGGGCGACGAGCGGCAGGTACCAGACGGTGCCGCCCAGGATGGCGAGGCCAGCCACCGCGGCGCCGAGCGCTTCCGAGCCGACGCCGCCCATGATGACGCGCGCGGGGTGGCCGTTGTACCAGAGGAAACCGAGCAGCGCCCCGAGGAGCGCGGCGGCGAACGGCGAGCCGATGAAGAAGAGGAGCACGATGACGGTCACGCCCGCAGCGAGGCCGTCGAGGCCGTCGGTGAGGTTGAAGGCGTTGATGGACCCGACGATCACGAACGCGAACGCCGGCACGTCTAGCCACGCGTTGCCGAAGAGGCTTGACCCCGTGCTGACCGCCCACCACGCGAACGCCAGCGCGAGCGCGCCTTGCACCAGCAGGCGGTAGCGGGCGCCGAGGCCGGCCTGGACCTCCTCGAGGCCCTCAGCCTTGCGGCGTTTGCGCGCGAGTGACAGGGAGTCGTCGTACAGCCCGAGCAGCGCGGAGCCGGCGACGAGCAGCGCGAGCGCTAGTTCTGGGCCCAACGGCGCGCCACCTAGCGCGGCCCACGCTATCAGCGCCGCGAGGAGGAACGCCACGCCGCCCATGGTTGGCGTGCCCGCCTTGGTGAGGTGACTCTCTGGCCCCTGTGCGCGGATGACCTTGCCCCAACCAGCGCGCTTGGCGATCTGCACGAACGTGCCGGTGAGGACGAGGCTGATGAGGGCGGCGACTACCAGGGTCAGCATGCTGCACCCTCCTTGGGGGCGTCGTCGTCGGGCTGCCAGGCGCCCAACGCGGCTAGGCGCTTCAGTTCCGTTGCGAGCAGTTCCATGCCCATCGACCGTGAACCCTTGACGAGCACCGTCGCGCCGACTGGCACGGCGCCAAGGTGGCGTAGCGCCGCGCGTGCGTCTGGCTCGTGCACGGCTTGGGGGTTGGTCTCGAGCAGCGCCGCGCTAGCTGGGCCGACGGCGACGGTGAGGTCGAGCTGCGTCGTCAACTCGCCCGCTTGCAGGTGAGCGTCTCTCTCCAGCGCGCCTAACTCGCGCATGTCGCCGAGGAACGCGACGTGCGGCGGGGGAGATGCGCGGAGGACGGCGATCGCCTCGCGTAAGGATGTTGGGTTGGAGTTGTAACTGTCGTCGAGGAGCGTGATGCCGGGCAGGTGGCTGAAGGCCAGCCTGCCCGGCTCGAGCTGAGCGCTCACCAGGCCAGCGGCGGCCTCCTGGACCGGCGTGCCCGTGAGGGTGGCTAAAGTCAGGGCGCTGAGGGCGTTCTGCGCCATCCCGCTGCCTGGCCACGGCAGGTCGACGGTGCCGCCGTCGTCGTCCGAGCGCCAGGTAAGCCTGGTGGCGGTGCCGTGCGCCGCGGCAGCCCCGCGCACGCTGCCGAGCGCCCCAGGGTATGGCTCAGGCGTAACACCGTCGCCAACGGCAACGACGACGGTGCGCGCGAGCGTTTCGGGGTTGAGGTACGCCGCGGCTTGCGCGCTTGCGACCGTCACCCCGTTCGTGCGATCGAGTAGTAGGGTCTTCTCGCGCGCGACGCCGGCTAGGTCGCCTAGCGCGCTCAGGTGGCTTGGTGAGATGGTGGTCAGGAGGGCGTGGTCAGGGCGGGTCAGCTCCAGTAACTCCGCCATCTCACCTATGCGGTCTATGCCCAGCTCGATGACTAGTGCGGTGGCGCCGTCAGGGGCGGAGGTATCGGCCATGGCCGCGTCGATCAGGGTCTGCGCGATGGCGTAGTGGGTGTTGAGGTTCCCGGCCGTCGATCTGGCCCGCATGGCGGCCGCTAGCATCGCCTTGGTGCTCGTCTTGCCGACCGAGCCAGTCACTGCCACGACGGGCACGCTCAGGCGGTCGCGCGCGGCGCGGCCGAGAGCGAGGAGGGCGGCGCGGGCGTCGTCCACGAGGAGGCCTTGGCGGTGGGGGCGGTCGGAGACGATGAACGCGGCGCCCCGTTCGAGGGCGGCGTCCGCGTAGACCATGCCGTGGCCGCTGGCGCCCGGTAGGGCGAAGAAGATGTCGCCTCGGCGCACGCTGCGGCTGTCGTACGCCACGCCGGTCGCGTCTTTCAGGTCCTGAGTCGGCTCGATGGTGTTGAGCAGCCTCACGAGCGTCCGGACGGCCAGCAGCGTCATGACAGCATCCTCCACACGTTGACTATCTTACACATCATGCTTGTCATGTGCATGGAGTGGCGCCGCTAGGGACGAGTGGCGAGCGCGTCGGTCTTCGGAGCTACTCCCCAGTGCGCGACGACCTCGCTGCCGATGGCCCTGAAGACGGGTGCGACCACGTAAGTGCTCGTGCTCGAGGCCTCCGGCTTCATCAGCATCACGACCACCACGACCTCCGGCTTCTCGATGGGGAACATACCCGCGAAGGTGAGGGCGTAATCGTCCGCCGGATACGCTCCCAGCGCGGAGTCGTAGACGTCGGCCGTGCCCGTTTTGCCACCGGCGTTGACCCCTGGGATGCGGGCCTGGCGCAGGCCGCCCGTGTCCATGACGTGCCCGAGCATGCTCCTGATACCTTGCGCGACTTCCGGCGCGATGACGCGGTGCGGCGCCGGCAACGTCTCGCCGGCCACCAACGTCGGAGGCACGTAGACGCCGTCGTTAGCGAAGACGCTGTAGGCAGCCGCCAGCTGGACCGGCGTCGCCGACAGGTTCTGCCCGATGCTATTGGATGCCTGGTCCTGCGGCACCCAGTTCACCCAGTCGTTGAGGATGCCGGTGCGGCTCGAGGTGCTGTACTGATCCAGGTCCTGCCCGAGGCCGAAGCGCCACAACCACTCGTGGAGCTGGGCTGGCTGGAAGCGTGCCCCCAGGTGGATCATGGCCGAGTTGCTCGAGAACGCGAGCACGTCAGGCACAGGCAGAACCGGGTCGTGTCTGGCGACGTCGCGGAACGTCTTGGTGCCGACGCGCAGTGTCATGGGCGCCTCGATCAGCTCGTCCGGCGAGAGGAGGCCGGAGTCGAGCAGGCCAGCCACCACCAGCGGCTTGATGACGGAGCCGGGCTCGTACACCTGTTGGAACGGGCGGTTGAGCATCTGATTGCGGTTCGCCGACTGCCAGGCGTTGGGGTCGTATGTCGGGTAGCTCGCCGACGCCAGCACGCGCCCGGTTCCGACCTCGAGCACGACGGCGGCGCCGCTCTCGGCGCCATGCTCGGTCGCGGCCGCGGCCAACTGCGCTTCGGTCGTGGCCTGCAGCACCGGGTCGATCGTTAACGTCACGTCCGTGCCAGTCGCGAGCGTGCTGTCGAGCGTGTACTCGATGCCTTCGAGGCCGTAACGGCCGTCCGGCTGCAGCGCCCCCGTGAAGCCGAGGAGCGGCGCGGCCAGCCCACCCTGCGGGTAGAGCCGCTCGGTAGCCGCACCCTCGGCGAGCACCGTGCCGTCGCTCGCCAGCACGCGCCCGCGAACGGTGACCTCGCTAGGCAGGGGCGGCAAGTCGGTGAACCCGCGCTGTTGCAGCGAGAAGCCGATGACGGCAGCCACGAGCGGCAACACGGTGCAAGGAAGGAGTAGCCACGAGCGCTTGAAGCGCAGCGGTGCAGGTTCGGCCAGCGCTGTGCGGGTAGCGCCACGGGGGGTGGCTGGCGCTGCTTCTACGGCCCGGCGGCGCGCATCAGGCGCGTAGTTGAAGCTTGCGTTGCCTGAGTTGGTCGGGGTCGTCAGCGCCATATCGTACTGACCTCCAATGAGGGTGCAGGAAGGGGTGGCAGGGTGGGGCTGTCAGCTGCGGCAAGGACGGCTAGGCCGCCCTCAGGCACGGGCACGAGGCCAGCTGCGTGGGCCCAGGTGGCTACCGCCTGTGGGCCGACGATGGCGTTGGCCGTCAAACGCGCGCGGGCCACGGCGGCGCTCAGTTCGGTCTTCTGGTCGATGAGATCGACCTGGTGGTTGATCAGGCCCTGGTTGGCCGCGCCCATGACCGCCAGCACCATGAGGAGCACGAGGTAAGCAGGCAGTGCAAGACGGAACGGGGCGGGGAGCTTTGCGTTCACTCGCTCACCCGCTCGCCGACCCTGAGCTTGGCGCTACGCGCTCGCGAGTTGACCGCGACCTCCTCAGGGGAGGCTTCGAGAGGCCTTTTATGTAAGGGAGTGACGCGCGGTGAGTCCTTGAGGAACTGCTTGACGATGCGGTCCTCGAGGGAGTGATAGGAGAGCACGACGAGGCGGCCACCCGGCACGAGCAGGCGCGCGGAAGCCTCAAGTCCTTCTTGCAGGGCGCCGAGCTCGTCGTTGACGTAGATCCTCAACGCCTGGAAGGTGCGCCGCGCTGGGTGCTCACGGCGTGGGCCCGGGGGGTAGGCGGAGCTAACGACCTCGGCCAGACGCGCCGTGGTGGTGATGCGGCTGGACTCGCGCGCTTCGACGATGCGCCGGGCGACGCGCCTGCTGTGGCGCTCCTCGCCGTAACGGAAGATCAACGCGGCGAGGTCCTCGAGGGAGTAGTCGTTCACGACCAGCTCTGCGCTAACGCCGCTCTCGCTCATGCGCATGTCGAGAGGGCCGTCCTTGCGGAACGCGAAGCCGCGCTCGCCCTCGTCCAACTGCATCGATGAGACGCCAAGGTCAAGGAGCACGCCGTGCACCTCGGTTACTCCCGCCGAGGCCACGAGGGTCTCGAGGTCGCGGAAGTTGCCCGCCACGAAGCGCAGCTCGCCAGGCAGGCCAGCGGCGCGGAGTGTGGTCACGTAGCCGGCGGCCGTTGGGTCTTGGTCGATGGCCACGACGTTGACGCCGCGCTCGAGGAGGAGGCGCGTGTGGCCTCCGGCTCCGAACGTGCCGTCCACGTACCAGCCGCCGGGTTGCAGCCGTAGCCCGTCGAGGGTCTCCTCGACCATGACGCTGAGGTGTGGGGCGGCCGCAACTGCCGAACCTGGCGAGGTGGTCATCCGACCAACTCACGGAGTAGTTCGGGCGCGGGTGGGTTGGCCTGCACGTCGTCGAGGCTCTGCAGCCACAGCGCCTCGTTCCAGATCTCGAGACGGTTGGGCGCTCCCACGACGACGACGCTGCTCTCGGCGCTGGCGTAGTTGCGCAGCGGTGCGGGGAGCATGATGCGGCCCGCCGAGTCGAGCTTGGCTTTAGCGGCGCCCGAGTAGAAGAAGCGCACGAACTTGCGGGATTCAGGGTCCGTGAGTGGAAGGGCGGTCAGGTGCTGTTCGATGCGCTCCCAGGCGGTGAGGGGGAAGACGAAGAGGCAGTTGTCGAAGCCGCGGGTGACGACCATGCCGTCCGCGACGAAGTCACGGAAAGCCGGGGGGACGATGACTCGGCCCTTGTCGTCGACGTTGTACTGGTACTCCCCGAACGGCATCTTGTCGCGTGCGCTCCTCGTGATGGTCGTTGGTGGTATTAACGCCGTCCTGCAAGTGCTTTCTGCGGCACCTAGGCGAGATTCCGGACTTTACCACACTCTCCCACGATTTCCCACCATCGAGTTCGATTCTCCTGCAAATGTGTGATGTCTCCCACCGCGGTTGGCGATAGTGGCCAGAACGAAGAAGGCGGCCCCTTGCGGGGCCGCTGGCTGGTGGGCTGATAAGCCGGGTTCTGTCGGCCTCACCGGGGTGAGGCGTCTGGTCATCTATCTCGTGCGCGCGTCGCCGCGCGCCTCTAGCGGTCAACCCGGAGATGTTGGCGAGCCGGGCAGGCTCTCTCTCCCTATCGGACCTTGCACCGGGTGGGGTTTACCTAGCTACCCCTGTTACCAGAGGTACTGGTGCGCTCTTACCGCACCGTTTCACCCTTACGCGCGCCCGCCTTCGCGGGCAGCACGCGGTCTGCTTTCTGTTGCACTTGCCGTCGCCTTACACGCCCAGCCGTTAGCTGGCACCCTGCCCTACGGTGCCCGGACTTTCCTCGATACGCGTGCGCGCCAGTACCCGGAGCGGGGCCCCTCGCAGGGTCCCAGGGTGGCCAGCGCCGTGCGCGCGTCGCGACCAGATCGCCCACACAGCCACCGGCCAGGATAGCAGACGGGCGGCTTCTTAAAGCAGTGGAGCGGAGCCGTTGCGGGCTCCGCTCCACGAGTCACTGAGATGGGCCTTGGCCCGTTCGCTTACTGCTGGCGGTAGTCGGTAACGACGATGGCGCCGTCGATGATCTGCTGCTTGACATCGTTGACCGCAGCGACGAGGTCGGCCGGGATGAGCGCCGAGTTGTACTCGTCGAGGGCGTAATCGACGCCGTCCTCAGCCAAGCCGAGGTTCATGATGCCGCCCGTGAAGGTGCCGTTCACGACGTCCATGACGGCGTCGTAGGAGGCCACGTCGACGCGCTTGAGCATGCTGGTGAGGCCGAAGTTGAGCGTGTCTGGGTTGGAGTCGGTGTCACCGAGCGGGTTCTGGTTGCTGTCGACGCCGATGAAGAAGATCGGCTTGGCGGCGCCGCCGCACTTGGCGTCGTAACCGGCAGGCTTGGCGATGTTGGCAAGCTGCGCGTCGATCGGGGTCTCGCGGGTGGCGCCGGTCGGAACGAAGCACTGCTTCTCGTTGACGAAGTCGATAACGCCGTTACCGGAAGCGCCAGCGGCGGCGTAGATGATGTCCGCGCCCTGGGCGTTCTGCGTGTTGGCGAGTTCCTTGGCGCGCGCCGGGTCGTTCCAGGCGTCCGGGGTTACCCCGACGTAGTTGCTGATGATGGTGCAGTCTGCGCAGGCGGCCTTGACGCCCTCCTGGTAGCCGAGGTCGAAGGCGCGGATGAGCGGAACGTCCATGCCGCCGACGAACCCGACCGTGCCAGTGCGGGTGAGCTTGCCTGCGATGTAGCCGACGAGGAACGACCCCTCTTGCTCCTTGAAGAGCACGCTGCGGACGTTGTCGCCCTCAGAGACGGCGTCGATGATGACGAACGAGGTGCGCGGGAACTCCTGCGCGACGGCCGTGATGGCATCGGCCTGGAGGAAGCCAGGGGCGACGATGAGCTCGGCGCCTTCCAGCGCGATACGGCGCTGGCCTTCGGCCGCCGTGTCTGGGCTGCCCTCGAACTCGACGACTTCGACTTCGTAGCCGTCGGCCTCGAGGTCGACCTGCGCGCGTTCGACGCCGCGCCACGTGCCCTCGTTGAACGAGCGGTCGAACTTGCCGCCCGCGTCGTAGACGATGCCGAAAACGTAGTCCTGCGCCATAGCCCCGGTGATCAGGAGTGCGGCGAGTAAGGCGATCAGTTTGCGCATAAGTCTGATGTTCCCTCCATGAAATGCGGTGTGCCCTTGGGGCGTTCGGACCGTTCGCTGACTCGAACGGAGGCCCTCACGGAGCGTTGCTGTTGCCCAAGCAGAATACCAGACGGCTTATGGACGTAACAGGACCGTTGGTGGCGAACGTTAACTCAGTCCTGAGACTCGGGGCCAAGGACGGGCCGAGGAGCGCGACGCTAGAAGACGATGCGGCTCCAGTCGAGCTCTTCGAGGTTCTGGAACAAGTCGACGTGCTCGAGGAGCGTGCCTGCCGATTGGTTGCGGAACATGGCGCACTCGACGTGCTTGCCTTGGCGCTTGATGGCCTCGACGAGTTCGACGTAATCGCCGTCACCCGACACGAGCAGGGCGGTGTCGTAGGCGTCCTGGTAGGCCAACGACAGGGCTTCGACGGCGATGGCGACGTCGATGCCCTTCTCGACCATCGCACCGTCCGGGCGGCGGTGGAGCTTGCCGAAGCGCACGGTGACGTAAGGGATGCGCCTGAGCGAGTCGAAGAAGCGCGCCTGGCCCTCCCTCAGCTCCTCGTCGTAGTCCTCCGTCAACGGCGCGTTGTAGTAGTAGGTGCGGAAGAGGGGCCTGTCGCGCAGCAGCTGCTGGATGAGCTCAGCCAGGTTGACGCGCGTGTTGCGCAGGTTCTCGCGCATGCCGTTGTACAAGTTGCTGCCATCGACGAAGATGGCGACTCGCTCGCCCGGGATCACGCCGCGCGTGAACTGCTGCTGGCGACTTTGCGCCGCACCCTGCTCCCTCTGCTTGTTCGACCGGCCGCCATCTCGCCCGTTGCCGTCTCTTTCCATGAGTTCAGATACCGGACCTTCCTTGAGATAACTCGAGAGCGGCCGTGGCCGCGCCTTGTCTGACCCTGGCAAGTCTACCCGTAACAAGGTGCCACTCGCTCTATACTCCCTTGATGAGCGAGCGGCTTGACCCACCAAGGCTCGAGAGTTTCGAGCTAGACCACGACCGCGTGCGGGCGCCTTACGTGCGCTTGGCTGCCAACTACACCGGCCCGAACGGCGACAAGGTGACGAAGTTCGACTTGCGGCTCGTGCAGCCGAACGAGGCGGAGGTGCCGACCGCAGCGCTGCACACCATCGAGCACCTGTTCGCCGGTTACCTGCGCTCGGCACTGCCGGAGCTCGTGATCGTCGACGCCAGCCCGATGGGCTGCAGGACGGGCTTCTACCTTACGGTGCTTGGCGCGCCAAGCGAGGAGCGCGTGCGCGACGGCTTCGTTGCCGCCCTGCGCGCCGTGGCAGCACACGAGGGCCCAGTGCCGGGCTGCTCACGCCAGACGTGCGGCAACTGGCGCGACCACTCGCTGCTTGGCGCCAAGGCCTGGGCCGCCAGCGTCCTCGAGCACGACGTCATCGTCCAAGCGACCGTCGTGATCGGCGCAGCCTGAAGCGCTAGCTGCGCGCAAGACGCCGCCAAGGCTTCTAATCTCCCGTTCACGCGGCCATCAAGTCTCTCATGAGAACTCGTGCCATGATTTCGGGCATGGAGCGCAAACCACTGATCTTGATCGTCGAGGACGAGAAGGAGATCGCCAAGTTCATCGATCTCGAACTGCAGGCCGAGAACTACGAGACCGTGGTCAGCTACGACGGTGTCACTGGCCTATCGAAGTTCCGTGAACTGAACCCTGATCTCGTCGTGCTCGACCTGATGCTGCCGGTGCTTGACGGCCTCGAGGTGGCGCGCCGCATCCGCAAGACGAGCAACACCCCCATCATCATCCTTACCGCCAAGGACTCCGTGGACGACAAGGTGACTGGCCTCGACTCAGGGGCGGACGACTACCTCGTCAAACCCTTCTCCATCGAGGAGCTGCTCGCCCGAGTGCGCGCGCACCTACGGCGCGTCAACCCGGCCGTCACAGGCGAGGTGCGCGTCGTCGACCTCGTCATGAACCTAGACGGCCGCGAGGTGTTCCGCGACGGCCGCCGCATCGACTTGTCAGCCAAGGAGTTCGAGCTGCTAGAGCTCTTCGCCCGCAACCCGGGCAAGGTCTTCAACCGCTTCGAGATAGAGGAGAAGGTGTGGCCTGAGTACACGGGCGGCAGCAACGTCGTAGACGTTTACGTCGGCTACCTGCGGCGCAAGCTCGAGCAAGATGGTGAACGGCGCCTCGTGCACACGGTTCGCGGAGTTGGCTACGTCCTGCGCGAGGAATGAACTCGGAGGGGCCATAACACCGTGAGGCTGCGCCTACAACTGACGTTGGTGTTCGGCGCCTTCATCGCGGTGATCCTGTCCGCGGTGGCGGTGTCCGTGTACGTGTTGACCGAACGCTCGCTCAACGTTGGGGTTACGGACCAAGCACAGCGCGCGTTGGCGGAGCTGACCGCCGGCACGACGCCTGTCGCGCAAGGGGTACAGAAGCTCCCGAGCGACACCTACTACGAGATCTTGCTGCTCGGACTGGCCGGGCACACCCCCGTGCTCCCAGCCGAGCTCAGGAACGGCTTCCCGTACGCTTACAACAAGAGCCTCGTGCCGTCGATCTCGGACGCGTCCGCGCAGACGCTTCTCACCGATGGCCAGATGAGCGGCACCATCAACGTGCGTGGCGAGACCGTCCGCGTGTTCGGTCGCCTAAGCACGCTCAGCCTCATGGAGGGCGGGCCGACCGTCCAGGCGGCGTTCCTCGTTGGCATCCCCGCCTCGTTGCTCACTCAGACCCTCGATCAGTTGGCGCAAGACCTGATAGCCACCGTGTTGATCGCCTTCATCGTCTTCGCGCTTGGGGTGTGGCTCTTGTCGGAACGCGTGCTTGGGCCGCTCAAGAGCGTTACGGCGGCCGCCGCTCAAGTCTCCGTGTCCGACCTCGCGCAACGCGTGCCTGTGCCGAGCAACCGCGACGAGATCCGCGACCTCGGCGTGACCATCAACCACATGCTTGACCGCCTGCAGGAATCGTTCGAGACGCAACGGCGCTTCACCGCTGACGCTAGTCACGAGCTGAGGACCCCGGTAACCGCCATCGGCGGGCACGTCAGTTACCTGCTGCGGCGCACCAATCCGACACCCGATCAGCTCGATTCGCTCGAGGTCATCCGACGGGAGAGCGAGCGCATGGCCAAGCTCGTCAACGACCTGCTCGAGCTGGCCCGCGCAGACGCCGGTTTCACCGTCCACCTCGAGCCGATGAACCTCGTGGAGGTAGTCGATGCCGTCAAGCAGGAAGTGGCGCCCGTCGCCGGCTCGACGGTCATCGAGGCGCGCAGCACCACGCCGCTTGCCGAGGTCATGGGCGACTTCACGCGCCTCAAGCAGGTCCTACTGAACCTCGTGCAGAACGCCATCAACGCGGGGGCCAAGAAGGTGACCATCGCGGTGCGCCCGGAGCGCACGCAGGTGTACCTGGAAGTGCTTGACGACGGGGCGGGCATTCCCTCTGAAGCGCTGCCTCACCTGTTCGATCGCTTCTTCCGCGTGGACGGCGCGCGTTCTGGGCGCGGAAACGGCAGCGGACTCGGGCTCGCCATCGTCAGGTGGATCGTGCAGCAGCACGGCGGCAGCGTCGCCGTGGAGTCGCGGCTTGGCGAGGGATCGGTGTTCACCGTCACCCTGCCTGCGCTGGACGTGCGGAACACGCTAGACCTGGCCTCCAACGTGCGGGCCACGCTCGTCGACAACGTCATCTCACGGGTGAGGAACCAATCACCGCAGTAGGCGCGGCGCTCAAACGATAGTCACACCCTCACCCGTAACGACGTCACCGATGTGATGCAGGGCTGGTCGGGCCCCGCCGAGGCTCCCTACCTTGGCTATCACTTCCGCGACCGCTTCTGGCGCGACGACCAACACGAGACCTACGCCCATGTTGAAGGCCGCGAACGCCTCCGCGTCAGGCAGCCCTCCCACGCGCACCAACTCTCCGAAGACGGCGGGCTCGGGCCAGCTACCGCGCCTGACCGTGGCGCCGAGGCCAGCCGGGAGGCTGCGCGGCAAGTTGCCAGGCAGGCCACCGCCCGTGATATGCGCCATGGCCTTCAGGAGACCGCTGCCCAGCAGGGGCCGCACCGCGGGGAGGAAGCTGACGTGAGGCGCCATGAGTGCGGCGCCGATCGTGCGCCCGAGTTCGTCGCCGGGTAGCGAGTCGTCCAGGCGCTCGCCGAGCAGGTGACGCGCCAAGCTGAAACCGTTCGTCTGCAAGCCACCCGACTCGAAGGCGAGCAGCGCGTCTCCAGCCCTGACGGTGGAGCCGTCGATCACGGCGGCGCGCTCGACGATCCCGACGATAGTGCCCGCCACATCGAGCTGACCAGGCGCGTACACCCCCGGCATCTCGGCCGTTTCGCCACCAAGCAAGGCCATGCCTGCCTCGCGGCACGCTGCCGCCGCGCCGGCCACGACCTGCGCCACCACCGTCGGCTCGAGGCGCGAGGCGGCGACGTAATCGAGGAAGAACAGCGGAGTAGCTCCCTGCACCAGGATGTCGTTGATGCAGTGGTTGACGAGGTCGCTGCCGATCTGCTCGAAGCGCTCTAGTTGCGTTGCCACGACGGTCTTGGTGCCAACGCCGTCCGTCGACGCCACGAGCACGGGCTGCGCGTAGCCCTCCGGCACAGCGAAGAGGCCACCGAAGGCGCCCAAGCCCTTGAGCACCTGGGGCGTGTAGGTACTTGCGACGGCGCTGGAGATGAGGTCGACCGTCTCTTCCGCCGCCCGCAGGTCGACACCTGCTGCCTTGTAACTGTTGCTCCTGGACGTCATCGCCGCGATTCTAACCTTGCCGCGACGCGGGGCTAGACTGGCCTAGTGCCCCACGCGATCGACGTGTTGCTCCCGCTGCCGTTAGGGCCGCTCACCTACCTGCCGCCACTGCAGGGCGCCGAGCCGGTCCCCGGCCAGCGGGTCGTAGTGCCGTGGCAAGGCGGCGTGCGGCTCGGCCTGGTGGTCGACGTGCGGTTGGTCGACGCCGGCCGCGGCGTGGAACTGCGCCACGCCTTGCACGTGCTCGAGGGCCACCCTTGGCTGCTAAGCAGTGGGCTGCAGACGGTCATGAGCCTGGCGAGGAACTCGGGCGTGCCAGCCGGGTTGGTGCTAGCGACCCTCAACCCACCGGGTCTCCAGCAGGAACTCGCTCACGAGCTGCGCCTTCACGAAGGTGCAGCGGCTTACCTCGAGGCGCTAGGAGCGCAGGCGCCGTCCGTTGCCGCCGACGGCGCCTGGTTCGCTGCGGCCGCACTGCCTGGCAAGGCGCTTGAGGAGCTGCGCCGTCAAGGGTTGGTCGATGAGCGGGCACTGCCCGTCGTTCAGACGCGGCGAGTGCTCGTGCCGGCGCGCCCGCCAGACGACGAGCTCGAGGGCGCGCGGCGCCTGCCGCAACGCATCGCGCTAGAGCGCCTGCTCGAGGTAGGGGAGGCGCAGAGCGCCGTGGCGTTGGCAGAGGAGGCGGGCGTGAGCGTCAGCGCCGTGCGCGCGTTGGTGACGAAGGGGTACGTGGAGTACCTCGATGTTCCCGCCGACGAGCCACCGCCGCCGTTCCCGGAAGCCCCGCCTGCAGCGCTGGCTGAAGTTCCGCCGGAGTACGTGCCGCCGCCAGGCGCTGGCGCTGTCGTTGGCGGCAGGCGGCGCTCGCGCCTTGCCGCGCTGCTGCCGCGGTTGCGGGCCGACATCGAGCGCGGCCACGGCGTCATCGTGTTGGCGCCAGAGGCCGCCGTCGCGGCCGAGGCGGCTGCCTACCTCGGCGAGGCGCTGCCGACCGCGCTGCTGACGGGCGAAGCCAACGACAGGCAACGCATGCGGCTATGGAGCGAACTGCAAGGTGGTGCGCCGCACGTGCTGGTCGGCACCTACCTCGCCCTGCTCGCGCCCATGCCGCGGCTCGGCCGGATAGTCCTGCTCGAGGCCGCCAGTTCCGCTTACAAGCTCCAGTCCGGCTCCCGCACGCTCGTCTCGAAGGCCGCGCGCACGCTCGCCCAGGCGGCAGGCGTTCCCACGACGCTCCTCGACGTGGTCATCAGCCCCGACCTCGCCGTGCAGGTCGGTGCGGACGCCCGCCGCGAGTTGCCGCTGCCGCGCCTGCGGCTGCACGTTGCCGACCTGGGCAGTGGCGGCAACTGGCCGGTTCACCCGGACCTGACGCGCACGCTTAGGCAAGTAGTGGAGCGGGAGAGGCAGGCGCTGATCTTGGCGCCGCGCCGCGGCTACTCTGGCTCGCTCGGTTGCCAGGAGTGCGGCTGGCAGGCGCCGTGCCCCAACTGCGACCTCACCCTGCGCTATCACAAGGACGAGGCCAAGCTGCGCTGCCACCAGTGCGGGCACGAGGAGCGGCCGCCTGAGCGCTGCCCGGCGTGCGGCGGCACGAACGTCGGTCCACTGCGTGGGGCGGGAACGCAGTGGGTGGCGTCTCAGCTCCGCGGCAGCCTCGGTGGCTTCCCCGTGTACCGCTACGACCGCGACCAGAGAGACGACGTGAGGGCCATGGTCGAGGGGGCGCCAGGCGTGATCGTTGGCACCCTCGCCCTCCTCGGGCTGCCGCCGCTACCAGACTTGGCGCTCGTGGCCGTAACGCACTTCGACACTCACTTAGCCGCCGCCGACTTCCGCTCGGAAGAAGAAGCTACCCGTACCCTCTTGCGCCTCACCGAACTGAGCGCCACCAGGCCGCCGCTCATGCTCGTCCAGACCTACGCGCCTGAGAACGGCGTCCTCGCCGCGCTCGCGGCAGAGGACCAGGCAGCGGCCCTCCACGCGCAGGTCGAGCAGCAACTCGCGCGACGGAAGCGTTTCGGTTACCCGCCGTTCGCGAGCCTCGCGAAACTGCAGTTCTCCGCCCGCGACCGTGGCAGCGCCCTCGCGGCAGCCCAACACGCGGCGGACGCATTGGCCACCGGCGGGGCTCAGCCAGAGGAAGTCATGGGGCCAGCGAGCGCGCCCATCGAGCGCATCAAGGGCCAGTTCCTCTTCCAACTCCTCCTGCGTGCAGGAGATGAGGTGCGGCTCGAGAGCCTCCTAACGCTCGTACCTCAACGCTACCCGGGTGCCAAGTTGGCGGTCGACGTCGACCCGCGCGACGTCGGCGCGTTGTTGGAATGAGCCGCCCTCATGTCCCCGCCGGATAAGATGGCGCCCGGTAACCGCCATGCTCCGCAACAGACGCGCATCTCACGACTACGAACTACTCGAATCCTTCGAGGCCGGCATCGAACTGACCGGCAGCGAGGTCAAATCGTTACGCCACGGCGGCGGCTCGATAGCCGAGGCCTACGCACGCGTCGCAGGCGGGCAAGTGTTCGTCGAAGGCATGAACATCCCCATCTACGAACAGGCGAGCTACAACAACCACGAACCAACGCGCCGCAGGCGCCTGCTCCTCAACGCCAGCGAGATCGTCGAGATCTCGCGCGGGCTCGAGCGCCGCGGCCTCACCCTGATCCCTCTCAAGCTCTATTTCAAGGACGGCTGGGCCAAGCTCGAAGTGGCCTTGGCGCGCGGCAAGAAGGTTCACGACAAGCGCAGCGACGCCGCCAAGAAGGACGCGCAGCGCGAGATGGACCGCGAGTTGGCGCGCGGGCGGCGCAAGTGAACGCCTGGCCTCCCGTTGCTGCGTGGCTGCGGGGCATCCGGCCACTGCTTGCGCTGCTGGCGTTGACGTTAGTGGCGGTCGCCGGCGCCGAACCACGCCTCCTCGTCAACGGCCGCGAGATCGCTGGCAACACGACCTCGTTGATCGGCGGGACTAGCTACGCGCCTGGCTCCGCCCTCGCGCAGGCCCTTGGCGCCGACCTGACGGGCGACTCCGGTCGCAACCTCGTCACCTTGCAGGCAGGCGGCCGCGTGTTGCAGCTCGTCCTCATCGAGCTGGGCGCGAACGCGCCTGCCGACTCCGTCTGGCTCGACGGTCGCCCGGTGGGCGGCGGGCCGGCGGTGCGCGTCAACGGCGAGGTCTTCGTGCCGGTCAAGCCGGTAGCGGAGGCCTTGGGGGCGAGCGTCACCTACTTGTCGAACGAAGACACCGTCATGGTCGTGCAACCCCGCGCGCGCCTGACGGGCATGCGCCTGCAAGAAGGCGGCGGCGAACGGCTTGAGCTAGCGCTGAGCGCGCCGGTGCGCTACTCGACCTACTACAACGAACCGCTGTCGACCCTGCACGTCTACCTCGACCGCACGGACATCGAGACGCGGTTGGCGCCGCTCGACGGCGCCAGTTTCATGGCGGCGAACGCGTCTGCGAGCGGCGGTGCAAGCGAAGTGCGCGTGCAGCTAAGGCCGGGCAGCAGCTACCGCGTCTACGCCGTGCCTGAAGGGCGCGGCTTCCGGCTGAACCTATCGTTCGGAGCCGCGGGAGCTGAGCAGGCCGAGAAGAAGGTGACGGTGGTCCTCGACCCGGGCCATGGCGGAGCCGACGCGGGCGTAGTCGCCGGCGGGTTAGGCAGCGAGGCCGCGCTGACCTTGGCGTTCGCCGAGCGCCTAGCCAACGCCCTCGAAGGGCGCGGGATGCACGTCGAGCTGACGCGCCGCTCCGATAGCCCCGTCCCCGTGCCGGAGCGCTCACGCACCGGCGCTAGTGCCGACTTGTTCCTCAGCCTCCACGCTGCCGAACTGGCCGTCGGCGAGTACCGCGCCTACTACCTCGGGGACGCGAGCAACGTCACATCGCTCGAGCTCGCCGTGCGTGAGAACGCCGCACAAGCCGTGCGCAACGGTGAAACAGACGCCCTAAGGCGTCAGCTGCTCCTTGGCCTCGTGCCGGACCTGGATGTCGGCAGGCGCGTCGCGGAGGCGTTGGCAGGCAGGTTGTTCGCCATCGGCGGCTACCGCGCTGAGGGCCTGACGAGCGCACCCATCCAGGTGCTCGGCGGGGCCGCTGGGCGCGGCGTGCTGTTCGAGTTCTCGCCAGCCGACCTCGCGTCCGACGGCCTAGCTGACCGCCTCGCCGAGGCCGTGGACCAGCTCGTGCGCGACGGCACGATCGGCACCCAGCAGTGAAGCCGCGACGATGAAGCAGCCAGCGGCCGCCTGGAGGCGGCTACTGCGAGCCGTAGCTACACCGCAAGTCCTCGTCGCCTGCCTGCTGTTGGTGGCGGCGCTGTCGCAGTTGCGCTCACCGGCATGGCGGCCGGCGCAAGAACCAAGCATCGCCATCGACCGCGCCAACCCGCCACTGCCTGAGCAGGACGTGCGACTCGTCATCGTCGATGAGAGCGGACTCGAGCGTTCACGGACGGTGCGCGTTGCCGTGCCGGAAGGCGCCTCCCAGAGACTGTCAGTGGTGCTCGGCGCCCTGCGGGCCGAGTTAGTGCAGCTGGGAGTGTGGCCAAGCGACCTGCCTGCCCCGCGCGTCTTCGTCGACACGCTCGAACGCCAGCGCGTGGCCGTCATCGACATGCTCGTCCCGCAACCGGTTGGTGTGAGCGTGGCGCAAGAACTGGCCATGCTGCGCTCGCTGACGGCAACGGCGGAGGCCAACGGGGCTGAGCGGGTCAGGTACTTGCGTGACGGTCAACCGACCACCACGTTGCTAGACCACGTCGCCGTGCCTGCCAGCCTGTAAGCCTACGGGTACATGCGCGTGAGCATGCGCGGGAACGGGATCACCTCGCGCAGGTGGTGCGCACCGGTCAGCCAGGCAAGGAAGCGCTCGAAGCCCATGCCGTAACCCGAGTGCGGCACGCTGCCGTACCGCCTCAAGTCGAGGTACCACTCGAACGCCTCGCTAGGCAGGTTGTGCTCCGCGATGCGCTGCTGCAAGAGGGCGAGGTCATGGATGCGCTGCGAGCCCCCGATCAGCTCGCCGTAACCCTCCGGCCCGATGAGGTCGGACGCTAGCACCCTCGTGGGGTCGCCTGGCACGGGCTGCATGTAGAACGCCTTGGCGGCTGTCGGCCACTTCTCGACGAACACGGGGCGGTCATAGCGCTCGCCGAGTAGCGTCTCGTGCGGCGCGCCGAAGTCGTCACCGAAGGTCAGCGACTCACCCTTGCTGTTGAGGTACGCGATGGCGTCGTCGTAAGTGATGCGCGGGAACGACCCGCTAGCGCTTGGCTCGAGCTTGCTCACGTCGCGGCCGAGAATGGCTAGCTCGGCGCTGCGCTCCTCGAGCACGCGCCCGACGAGGTACGCGACCATGTCCTCCTGGAGCTGCATGTTGCCCTCGTGCTCGAGGAACGCCACTTCCGGCTCGATCATCCAGAACTCCAGGAGGTGACGGCGCGTCTTGCTCTTCTCTGCCCGGAACGTCGGCCCGAAGGAGTAGACCTTGCCGAGGGCCATCGCGCCCGCCTCCGCGTAGAGCTGACCTGACTGCGAGAGGTAGGCGTGCTCCTCCTCGAAGAGCGAGATCTCGAAGAGGTTCGTCGTTCCCTCGACGGCGGTGGGCATGAAGAACGGCGCGTCGAAGCGCACGAAGCCGCGGTCGCCGAAGAAGTCGTGCACGCCGCGCTCCACTTCGTCGCGGATGCGCATGATGGCCCACGGCGCCTTGTGGCGCAGGTAGAGGTGGCGGTGGTCGAAGAGGAAGTCGACGCCGTGTTCCTTCGGCGTGATCGGGTAGTCGCCGCTAGGGCCGATGAGGTTGACGGCACTCAAACCGAGCTCGACGCCGTTCTGCGCCCGCGCGTCTGCGCGCACCTCGCCTACGACGGCAACGGCCGCCTCCTGCGGGAGCGAACGCGCCAAGTCGAACGTCGCCTCGTCGACCTCGTTGCGCGCCAGTACGCCCTGAACGAAGCCGCTGCCGTCGCGCAACTGCAGGAACGCGATCTTGCCGCTCGACCTGATGCCAGTTAGCCAACCGTTGAGCTGAACGCGCTCGCCGACGTGAAGCGGCAAGGCATTGATGGAGACGATCTTCATGAGGGTGAGTGTAACAAGCCGCTATGGCCGCCAATGGCCTCCTCGAGCGCTTCGACGGCGCCGCACGCCTCGACGTCGCCGACAGAAGCGTAGCGCTCTAGGAGCTCGGGGGAGGCGTTGGCAACCACGCGCGGGTGCCCGACCACCTCGAGCATCGGCAGGTCGCCGTGGCTGTCGCCCACCGCCATTACGTTCGCTAGCGGAATGCGCATCTGCTCAGCGAGCTGCTTGATGGCTGAGGCCTTGGAGACCCCAGCGCGCGTGATGGAGATGAAGGTGATGCCGCTCAACGCCGGGCTGTTCGCGTACGCAAGCGTCACCCCGGCAGGCGCGAGGTCGCCGATGGCCTCTGCCTTGCCCTCAGGCACGACCCACTGCGCGCGTACGACGGGTTCGTTGGCGGCCACGTCCTCTAGGTCCCTGACGATGGCGGTTACGCCGATCATGTTCGCGTGCGCTTCGCTCAGGTCCGTCGTGCGTTCGACGTACAAGGAGCTCGGCGTGTACAGCTCGAGCACGGCGCCCCGTTGCCGCGACAGGTCGATGATGGTCTGAAGGTCGTCGTCCTTGAGCGCGACCGCCTTGATGGTGCGGCCGTCTGGGTAGCCGAGGTACGCGCCGCTTTGGAACACGTGCGGGTTATCCGGCCCCAAGCGTTGCGCCACGCGCTGCGCGACCCCGAAGCCGGGGCGACCGGTGCAGACCGCCAGTTTCACGCCCGCGTTGCGCGCCCGTTCAGCCGCCTCCCAGATGCACTCCTGCACCAGGCCGCTCGAGCCTATGATCGTGCCGTCAAGATCGAGCACGACTAGCGGGATCATGCCTGGCTGCTTCGGGCGACGCTGAGGCCGAGCTCGGCGAGCTGCTTGTCGTCTAGCCGTCCCGGCGCGCCGGTGAGCGGGTCCGCGCCGCGCTGGTTCTTTGGGAACGCGATGGTGTCGCGGATGCTGCCGGTGCCGGCTAGCAGCATGACGAGGCGGTCGAGGCCCCACGCGATGCCGCCGTGGGGCGGGGCGCCGTGCGCGAGGGCCTCGAGGAAGAACCCGAAGCGGCTCTCCGCTTCCTCTGGTGTGAAGCCGAGCGCGGTGAACATGCGCTCTTGCACGTCGAGGCGGTGGATGCGCAAGCTGCCGCCGCCGACCTCGGAGCCGTTCAGGACGAGGTCGTACGCGTGGGCCTTGACGCTGCCAGGGTCTGACTCCATGCGCTCCATGTCTGCCTCCTGCGGGCGCGTGAACGGGTGGTGCATGTAAGTCCAGGCGCCCGTCTCCGCGTCTTGCTCGAGGAGCGGGAAGTCGACGACCCAGAGGAAGGCGAGGGCGCGGCTGTCCTGCTCGAGCCCCAACAGTTCGGGCAGGCGCAAGCGGACGGCGCCGAGAGCCGTGCACGCCGTCTTCCACTCTCCAGAGACTAGTAGCAGGGTGTCGCCGTCGTTGGGCGCCAACGCCCCAAGCGCCTCGGCCTCCGCTGGCGCCAAGAACTTCGCGACGGGCCCAGTGAACCCGTCCGGGCCGCGTTTGAGCCACGCCAAGCCGCGGGCGCCGAAGACCTTGGCGTGCTCCTCGAGTTCGGCAAGCGCCTTGCGCGTTAGCGGCGCAGCGTCGCGCGCTGGCACCACGAGGGCCTTCGCGGCGCCGCCCTGCTGGCTGGCCGCCTCGAAGCCCCTGAAGCTGCTCCCGGCCAGGGCGGCAGAGACGTCATGCAGTTCGAAGGCGAAGCGCACGTCCGGCTTGTCCGAACCGTAGCGGTCCATGGCCGCCTGGTAGGACAGGCGCGGGAACGGCGTGACGATCTCGGCGCCGGTCGCCGCGCGCACGACGTGCGCCATCAACTGCTCGTTGAGGGTCATGAGGTCGTCTTCGTCCACGAACGACATCTCGATGTCGAGTTGCGTGAAGTCGGGTTGCCTATCGGCGCGCAGGTCCTCGTCTCGGAAGCAGCGCGCCACCTGGAAGTAGCGGTCGACGCCAGCCATCATCAGCATCTGCTTGAAGAGCTGCGGCGACTGCGGCAGAGCGTAGAAACTGCCCGGCTTCTGCCGCGCTGGCACGACGAAGTCGCGCGCCCCCTCTGGAGTGGAGAGGGTGAGCAGAGGAGTCTCGACTTGCACGAAGTCGCGGTCGTCGAGGAACTCCCAGATGGCCTTCGTTACGCGGTGGCGCAGGAGGATCGGTGCCAGGACGGTCGGCCGGCGCAGGTCGAGGTAGCGGTACTTGAGGCGCAGCTCCTCGTTGACCTCGCCGTCTGCGGCGCTGCCGTCGATGACGAACGGCGGGGTGCGGGCGAGGGAGAGGACGGTGACGTTGCGCGCCACGACTTCGACGGCGCCCGTCGCCATGCGCGCGTTGCGCTGAGCCGCTGGGCGCTCCCTTACGGTGCCGACGACTTCGACGACGAACTCGCTGCGCACGTCCTGCACGGCAGCGAAGGCGCTGGCGTCATCTGGCTCCACGACGACCTGCGTGAGGCCGTAGCGGTCCCGGAGGTCGAGGAAGACCAGTCCGCCAAGGTCTCGGCGGCGGTTGACCCAGCCTTGCAGCGTTACTTCGCTTCCCGCGTCGGTCGCCCTCAAGGCACCGCAGGTGTGGCTTCGCTTCATGCTCACGCGCCTTTCAAGATGCGAGGCGCTCGGCAAGGACGCTGCCCAACCGCTCCTCGGCGACTTCCAGCTGCTCACCGCTTGCCAGGTCTTTGAGTTGCCACGCGCCGCGGCCCCGCTCCTCTGCGCCGCGTAGGGCCGCGAAGCGCGCCCTGCTGCGGTCGGCGTCGCGCAGGCCCTTGCCCGGGTTGCGGCGCTGGTACGCGAACTCGACCCACATGCCCTGCCTCCGCAACTGCACGGCGAGGGAGGAGGCCTCGGCGACCGCCTCGTCGTCGAGCGCGACGACGAACAGGGCGGGGCGCGCCCGTTCGCTGGCCACCTGGTTCGCCTCCTGCTGCAACGCGTCGAGTACGCGCTCCACGCCGAACGCCCAACCGATACCCGGCACGGCGGGACCGCCTAGTTGCTCGCTCAGCCCGTCGTAGCGACCCCCACCACCGAGCGCCGACTGTGCGCCGATACCGTGATAGTGGACCTCGAACGCCGTGCGGCGGTAGTAGTCGAGCCCCCGCACTATGGCCGGGTCTAGGTCGTAAGGCACGCCCCACGCCTGCAAGTGATCCTCGACGGCGGTGAGGTGTTCGCGCGCGGCGCCAGTCAGGCGCTCGACTGGCCTTTGCAAGTGCGCTATCAACGCCTGGTCGCCCGCGTCCTTGCTGTCGAGGACCCTGAGGGGGTTGAGGCGCAAGCGTTCCTGGCTGACGGGCGTCAGTCGCTCAGCCACGCCAGCGAGTTCAGCGCGCAAGTAGGCGTTGTAGGCCTGACGGTCGCTAGGGTCGCCTACCGAGCCGAGCTTGATGCGGTGGCGCGTGAGGCCGCAGGCTTGAAGCGTGCGGTAGAGGAGCTCGATGGCCTCGGCGTCGGCCACGGGCGCGTCCGTGCCGATGGTCTCGTAGTTGACTTGGTGGAACTGCCTGAAGCGGCCGCGCTGCACGTTCTCGGCCCTGAACAGCGGACCTTCGCTCCAGAGCTTCACGGGTTGCGGGAGGGTGTGCATGCCGTGCTCGATGAACGCGCGCATCACGCCAGCCGTGAACTCTGGCCGCAACGTGAGGCTGCGACCGCCGCGGTCCTCGAAGGTGTACATCTCCTTCTGGACGACGAGATCGGCAGAGTCGCCTACCGACTTCTCGAACACCTCAGTGAACTCGAAGATGGGGGTGGTGATCTTGCCTGCCCCCGCGTCACCGAGGACGTTCGCGGCTGCCGCGCTTACGGCGTGCCAAGTGGGCTGATCGCTTGGGAGGATGTCTTGGGTGCCCTTAACGGCCTGGAGCTTCATCGTACGGGAGTCTACACCTCGGCAGTAGCGCAGCAGAAGCGAGGTGACCGCCCCGTAGGGCAGCCACCTCGGCTAGTGGCGCGGCAAGCGGAGGAGTCGCCGCGAGGGAAGAAGTTGCGGTTAAGGCAGGTTGGTGGGGAGCCCGTTGCTCTTGATGCCCCCAGCGTAGACGAACACCCAACCGTTGCCGCCGGTTTCCGGGGCCACGAAGGTGATGCGCGTCGGGGACCAATCGAGGATGGTGGCCTTCTGGCCGCCGTTGCCTTCCGCGTTGGACCCGACGATCACGTAGTTCGCGGCGTCGCCGCCGGTGCGGCCGTCACCGAAGTAGCGGCCCTGAAGGACGACGGCGTCGCCCTTGATGGCGGGGACAGACACCGAGATGAGGGTCACGGGCACGTTGGTGGCGATGGACGGCGCAGGTGCGCACGCGGCTACCAAGACCACGATGAGACCGAGAGCGATGAGGGCGAGACGCTTCACTTATGTCCTCCTACTGCTCGAGCCTAATGATGAGAGCGCTAGGCGTCAATGGATTGTTTCATACGGATACGATGGCGGGCGTGACCAGCCATTTCTTCGCGTACGTAGCCAGGCTCAAGTTCATCCAACGCTGGGGCCTCATGCGTAACACCAGGGCAGAGAACACGCAGGAGCATTCCTTGCAGGTTGCCATGGTGGCGCACGCCCTGGCCGTCATCACCAACCGCCAACTCGGCGGGGCGGTTGACCCCGAGCGCACTGCGCTGCTCGCCGTGTTCCACGACGCAGAAGAGGTCATCACCGGCGACGTGCCGACGCCAGTCAAGTACTTCACGCCGAGCATCAAAGAGGCGCTTGGCGGCATCGAGACGGTCGCGCGCAGGCGGCTGCTCGGCATGCTGCCGCCCGAACTGCAGGCAGACTACGCACCGCTCTTCTTTCCCGGACCGGACGACGCCGCGTGTTGGAAGCTCGTCAAGCAGGCCGACAAGATCTGCGCTTACCTCAAGTGCCTCGAGGAGGCCAAGGCGGGCAACCTCGAGTTCGTGCGCGCCGAGCAGGCGATCTTCAAGGAACTCGCCGCGATCGAGGACCCAGCCGTGCGCTACTTCATGGAGGCGTTCGTGCCGTCCTTCCGCCTCACCCTGGACGAGCTGAACTGATGCCAGGACCTGAGACTGCTGCGGCCCCAGAGCAAGTAGCGGAGCTCGAGCGCCTGGTCGCTGAGCGCCGCTTCGACCAGATCCACCAACGGCTCGGGCAGTTCGGACCGCCGGACATGGCTGACGTGCTCGAGGCGCTACCTAACGAGGCGGAGGCCGTCGTCTTCCGTTTGCTGGGGCGCGAGCGGGCGCTCGATACCTTCGAGTACCTCACCCTCGCCTCCCAAGAACGCCTGATAAAGGCGCTAGGCGACCGCGAAGTGGCTGGCATCCTCAACGAGATGTCGGCCGACGACCGCACGGCGCTCCTCGAGGAGCTCCCCGGCGAGGTAACCCGGCGTCTCATGAACCTCCTCACCCCGGCAGAGCGCGACGTGGCTACGCGCCTCCTCAACTACCCGGAGGAGTCGATCGGCCGCCTCATGACGCCGGACTACGTGGCAGTCAAGCGCCAGTGGACGGCCGGTCAGGCCCTCGACCACGTGCGGGTGTACGGGCGCGACTCCGAGACCCTCAACGTCGTCTACGTGACCGGGCCGGGCGGCGTGCTGATCGACGACCTGCGCATGCGCGAGCTGCTCCTGGTGGACCCGAGTACGCGCATCGACCAGATGATCGACGAGCAGTTCGTGGCGCTGCACGCTTCTGACGACCAGGAAGCCGCCGTCGCGGTGTTCCGCAAGCACGACCGCTCCGCCCTGCCCGTCGTCGACTCGGACGGGGTGATCATCGGGATCGTGACGGTCGACGACGTCCTCGACGTTGCCGAGGAAGAGGCGACAGAGGACATCCAGATGCTCGGTGGGGTGGAAGCGCTCGAGGAGCCGTACCTCAGCATCTCGTTGGGCCGCGTCATCCGTAAGCGCGCGTTCTGGCTCGTGCTCCTCTTCCTAGGCCAGACCCTCACGGCGACCGCCATGGGCTTCTTCGAGGCGGAGATCGCCAGCGCCGTGGTGCTCGCGCTCTTCCTGCCCCTCATCATCTCGAGCGGCGGCAACTCCGGCTCGCAGGCGGCTGCCCTCGTCACGCGCGCCATGGCGCTCGGCGAGGTCGGGGTGAGGGACTGGTTGCACATCATGCGCCGCGAGCTCGGTGCCGGGTTGGCATTAGGCGGGCTGCTAGGGCTCCTAGGGTTCTTGCGGGTGGCCATCTGGCGCTTCGCCTTCGACTCGTACGGCGACGCGTGGCTTCTGATCGCCGTGACCATCGCCATCTCGCTCGTCGGGGTCGTGCTGTGGGGGTCGCTCACCGGGTCGCTGCTGCCGATACTCCTAAAGCGCATGGGCGCGGACCCCGCCGCCTCGTCGACGCCGTTCGTTGCGACGATCGTCGATGTTACCGGCATCGTCATCTTCTTCGCTCTCGCCAAACTGATCCTCACGGGCACGTTGCTCTAGCACACTTACGATTCGTAAGTACATGGCCGAGTTCGGCCGTTAGCCGTGTGGTGCTAGCGGAGCGCGCCTTGCATCCTTCCGGACGATGTTCGAACCACCTTCGAATCTACAGGAACGCCCATTCCCATCGCTAAAACGTGGGGTTGACACACTCGCCGTAGCGGTCTAAGCTGCCCCTCGGCCGTTCGGCCTGAGCACGCGGCGCCGAAACGCCGACCTTAGAAACGAAAGCTACTGTTCGCGCCGACGCTCTGGCTGCCAGCGCTCTGGCCTGCGCAGCTCGCGACCAAGGAAAACGGAGGAGACCATGCAACTCATCGACACCCCACACGGACGCCTGACCCTCGACCCAGCCACCCTCATGCTCGGCGAGCTGCTTGTAACGGACGAGGGCGCGGAACTCGAAGTCGTCGGCCTCGAGCCGCTACGCTTCGAACTAGCGCCGGAAGAGGCCGAGGACTGGGGCGAGTGACCGACTCGGTGGCGGTGGTCTACGACCGTTTGCGCGAAGAGGAACGCCTGCTGTTCGACGCTTTCGAGCGCGTTGGCGTTCCGTGCACGCCGCTCTACGCGGCGACCATCGCCATCGAGCTCGGCGCCGCCGCGCCAGCGGTAGTGCTGCAACGCTGCGTGTCGCAGTGGCGCGGGCTTAGCCTTGCGCGCGCCTACCAGGCGGCAGGCAGCGTTGTCCTCAACCGGCCAGAGGTCATCGAGGTGTGCGGCGACAAGCTCGCCACCAGCGCCGCCCTCGTGCGTCACGGCGTGCCGACGCCGCGCACGAGCGTCGCCGTCGACAGGGACGCGGCTCTAGCGGAGGCGGAGCGACTCGGTTACCCGGTCGTCATCAAGCCGCTCGTTGGTAGCTGGGGCAGGCTGGTGGCGCGGCTGGAGTCACGCGCGGCTGCCGAGGCGCTCCTCGAGTACAAGGAAGTCCTCGGCGGTCCCGAGCACAAGGTGCACTACCTGCAGGAGTACATCGACAAGCCGGGGCGCGACGTCCGGGCGTTCGTGATCGGCGACGAGGTCGTAGCAGCCATCTACCGCACGTCCGACGACTGGATCACGAACACGGCGCGCGGCGGCGTGGCGAGCAACTGCCCGCTGACTGAAGACCTCATCGCGGTCACGCTCGGCGCTGCTCGCGCCGTGGGCGGCGGGATCCTCGCCATCGACCTCGTCGAGTCGGCGCGCGGGCTCCTCGTCATCGAGGTCAACCACACCATGGAGTTCCGCAACTCCATAACGACGACGGGCGTCGACATCCCCGGCCTTATCGCCAGGCACGCCGCCGCGCAACTGGAGCTGGTGGCGTGAGCAGGGCGCGCGTCAGCATCGTAGGCGGGTCGGGCTACGCCGGCGGCGAGTTCCTGCGGCTGGCGCTCGGGCATCCCGCCCTCGAGGTCGCGCAGGTCACGAGTCGCGAGCACGCCGGCCACCCCGTTCACCTGGTGCACCCCAACCTGCGCGGCGTAACCGACTTGCGCTTCAGCCACCCTGACGACCTGAGCGCGTGCGACGTACTCATCGCCGCCTTGCCACACGGGGAACTCGCCAAGCGCATCGAAGATGTCGCGCCGCTCGCGCCGCACCTCGTCGACTTGTCCGAGGACTTCCGCTTGCCGAACGAGGCGGCGTACGCGGCTCACCACAAGGAGGCGCACAGCCGACCGGACCTCCTCGGCACGTTCGTTTATGCCAACCCGGAACTCAACCGCGAACGGCTACAGGGAGCGCAGCGCATAGCCGGTGCTGGCTGCATCGCCACGGCGGCCATCCTGGCGCTGCACCCAACGGTGGCGCTACTAGATGAGACGCGCGACGTCATCCTCGACGCCAAGATCGGCAGCAGCGCGGGCGGCAGCAGCGTCTCAGGCGCCTCGCACCACCCTGAGCGCTCAGGGGCAGTGCGCACGTACGCGCCTACACGTCACCGCCACCAGGCCGAGATCGCAGAGGCGCTGCCAGGCGCCCCGACCGTCCACCTGACCGCTACCGCCATCGAGCGCATCAGGGGCGTGCTGGTCACCGCTCACACCTTCGTGCGGGAAGGCGTTACGGACGCTACTGTGCTGGCCGCGTTCCGCGACGCATACGACGCCGAGCCGTTCGTGCGCATCGTGCGGGCGCGCAGGGGAGTGCACCGCGTGCCGGACCCGAAGATCTTGGACGGCAGCAACTACTGTGACGTCGGTTTCGAACTGGACGAGGCCAGCGGCAGGCTCGTCGTGATGGCGGCGCTAGACAACCTCGTGAAGGGCACGGCGGGGCACGCCCTGCAGTCGCTCAACATCGCCATGGGACTCCCCGAGGCGGCCGGCCTCGGCTTCACCGGTCTCCACCCGTGAGCGCCCCAGTTGTCGTCAAGGTCGGCGGGTCGGAGGGCATCGACTTGGACAGCGTGTGCGACGACGTGGCCGCCCTGTGGCAAGAAGGGGTGAGCGTCGTGCTCGTGCACGGAGGTAGCGCGGAGACCAATCGCATCTCGGCCCAGTTGGGCGTCCCGCCCCGCTTCGTCACCAGCCCTAGTGGCCACCAGAGCCGTTACACGGACCGCGCCACGCTCGAGGTGTTCGAGATGGTCTACTGCGGCAAGGTCAACAAGGGGATCGTCGAGCGCCTGCAGGCGCGCGGCGTTAATGCGGTTGGGCTCTCCGGCATAGATGGGCGCCTCTTCGAGGGGTCGTTCAAGGGCACCGTCAGGTCCGTCGAGGACGGGCGCGTGCTGCTCTTGCGTGGAGATCACACGGGCACGGTCGAGCGCGTCAACACCGCCCTGCTGGAGCTGCTGCTTGGCGCGGGTTACCTGCCGGTCCTCACGCCGCCGGCCATCAGTCACGAGGGGGTGGCCATGAACGTCGATGGCGACCGCGCCGCCGCCGCCGTTGCGGTCGGCTTGGGCGCCGCTGCCTTACTGCTCCTCTCGAACGTGCCCGGTCTATTGCGCGCGTTCCCTGACGAGAGCTCGCTCGTGGCGCACATCGCTGCCGCCGACAGCGACGCCGCCCAACAGTTCGCGCACGGGCGCATGAAGAAGAAGGTGATGGGCGCCGTGGCTGCCGTGCAGGGCGGAGTCGGCCGCGTGGTGCTAGGAGATGCGCGTGTAGCGCAACCAGTGCGCCGCGCCCTGGCAGGACACGGCACGGTGGTGGCGTGACGCCGCCCATGACCGTCGTCGAGCGCGAGGCGCGCCACGACTCGCGGCTCTACTCCCCGCAGACGGCGTTCGTTCGGGGTCAGGGTGTGTTCCTCTACGACGAGGCCGGGCGCGAGTACCTCGACTTCATGGCGGGCATCGGGGTGGCGAGCGTCGGTCACGGCAACGCGCGCTTGGCTGCCGCCATCGCGGGGCAGGCAGAGCGCCTGATCGTCTGCCCTCAGAGCCAAGCCAACGACGTGAGGGCCGAGTTCCTCGAGCGTCTCTTTCAAGTGGTTGGCGCGCCGCTTGAACGCGCGTTCTTATCCAACTCGGGCAGCGAAGCTAACGAGGCGGCCGTCAAGTGGGCGCGGGCAGCTACTGGCCGCACGCGCATCGTAGCCGCCAAGCGCGGTTTCGCTGGACGTACCCTCGGGTCGCTTGCGGTCACGTGGGAGGCCTCGTACCGCAAGCCGTTCGAGCCCCTGCCTGGCGAGGTCGAGTTCGTGACGTTCGGGGACGCGGAGGCGCTGGCCGCCGCCGTCAACGACGACACGGCCGCGTTCATGGTGGAACCGGTTCAGGGTGAGGGCGGCGTGCAGCCCGCGCCCGCCGGCTACTTGGAGTTCGCCCGCGAGGTGACCGAGCGTCACGGTGCGCTGCTCGTGTTCGACGAGGTGCAGTGCGGCGTTGGGCGCACCGGCACCTTCCTCGCGTCGCAGGCCGCTGGGGTAACGCCCGACGTGGTCACGCTCGCCAAGGGCCTCGCTGGCGGCGTGCCGATCGGCGCCACGCTCATGACGGACTCAGTCGCGCGCGCCATGCCGCGCGCCGGGCACGGCTCCACGTTCGGCGGCAACCCACTGGCCTGCGCAGCGGCACTGGCGGTGTTGGACGAACTTGCTGAGCGTGACCTGCTTACCAACGCCGCTGTCATGGGTGAGCGCCTGATGGCCGGCTTGCGCGCTAGCGCTAGCCAGCGGGTCAGGGAAGTACGCGGCCGCGGCCTGATGGTCGGCATGGAGTTGAAGGAGCGCGTCGGGCCGGTAGTGGCTGGCCTGCGCGAGCGTGGGCTGCTTACGGTGGCCGCTGGCGCGACGGTGGTGAGGTTCCTGCCGCCCCTCATCGTGCAGCCCGCCGAGGTCGACCGCGCCGTCGCGTTGGTGGCGGAGGAACTGCGCGCGTGATGGTCGCAGGGCGGGTGCGGCAGACTGCGGAAGCCAGCTCGGGGATGTCGGATGCAGACGCTGTGCAACTCCTGTTCGGGGCCGTAGCCACGCCGAGCCTGTCGGGCGCCGAGAGCGCCGTGGCGCACTACCTCACGAGTGCCATCAGCGGCAGTGCACGGGAGCAGTTCGTTGACGCGGCCGGGAACGCCGTCGCCGTCTGGGGCGCAGGGCCTCTCAAGGTGACGTTCCTCGGCCACATCGATACGGTGCCAGGCGCCATCGCCGTCCGCATCGAAGACTGTGAGCTGCACGGGCGTGGAGTGGTGGATGCGAAGGGCAGCTTGTGCGCCGCGCTCGCCGCCGCCACAAGGGCGCCTGACAGCGTGTGGGAGCAACTGACCCTGACCGTCATCGGGGCGGTGGAGGAGGAAGCGCCTAGCAGCAGAGGCGCGCGCCACGCCGTAGCTGCGTACCCCGCGCCCGACCTGCTCGTCGTTGGCGAGCCAAGCGGCTGGGAGCGCTACACCCTCGGGTACAAGGGGCGCCTTGGCGTGACGATTGGCGCGCGGCGTTCGGGCGCGCACTCTGCCAGGGAGGACGCCAGCGCGGCGGAGGTGGCCGTCGACGCCTACTCCGCCTTGCGCGCCTGGGTCCGCGACGACAACGAGGGCATCGATGGGCTGTTCGAGCGGCTGCAGGTCACGCTCCTTGGGGTGGAGTCCGGCAGCGACGGCCTCGAGGAGTGGTGTCGCGCCACAGCCAGCTTGCGGGTGCCGCCGCGATGGGACGCTGGCGCGTTGCGACAGGCGCTTGCCGACATAAGTCTGCCAAGCGGGGTGGAGCTGGAGTTCACGGAGGGCCTCGACGCCCAGCGCGCGAGCAACCACAGCGCGCTAGCACGCGCCTTCCGCGTCGCCATTCGCGCCGCGGATGGGAGTCCGACGCCCAGCCTCAAGACCGGTACCTCCGACATGAACGTGGTGGCGCCTTACTGGAACGTGCCCATGGTGGCTTACGGCCCAGGCGACTCGAGCCTCGATCACACCCCTGAGGAGCGTTTGCCCCTTGGCGAGTACTTGCTCGCGGTCGATGTTCTCGGTTCCGTGCTGCGGGAGTTGGCTGGCCTGGGCCAGTGAATCTGTTCCCTGGTAGGTATTATCAAATGCACGGTTGCTGGCCTAGCAGACCGCGGTGCCAACGCAGCGTCGGGGAGCGTAGACTCCCATCACGATGAGTGAACGTGTTGCACTGGTTACGGGCGGAGCGAGCGGAATCGGAGCGGCGTGCGCCAAGCGGCTGGTAGCTGACGGGCTGAAGGTAGTCATCGCCGACAAGAACGAAGCGGCCGCGGTCGAGGTCGCCGCTGAACTCGGGTGCGGACACGTCATAGCCGACCTGGCAACGCGCGCCGGCTGCGCTGCGGCAGTATCGGCCACCGTCGAGTCGGCAGGCGGGCTGGACGTACTGGTCGTCAACGCAGGCTACCAGCACCTCGACGCGCTAGTCGACTTCCCGGAAGAGCGTTGGGACGACATGCTCGCACTCATGCTCACGGGTCCGTTTCTGCTGACCAAGTACGCCTGGGAAGCCTTGAAGCGCACTGGTAGCGGCCGCATCATCTACATGGGCAGCGCCCACAGCCTAACAGCGAGCCCCTTCAAGGGCGCGTACGTCGCCGCGAAGCATGGCGTGGTCGGCCTGGCGAGGGTGGCGGCACTGGAGGGTGGCAAGGACGGCATAACCGCGAACGTCGTGGCGCCAGCCTACGTGCGCACCCCGCTGGTGGAGGCACAGGTTCTCGACCAGGCGCGCACACGCAACTTGGCGCCCGCCGAGGTGGAGTCCAAAGTCTTCTTGGAGCACGCAGCTATCAAGCGCATGCTGGAGCCGGCCGACGTGGCAGGCTTGGTTAGCTACCTCGCCTCAGCAGCGGCCTGGGGCGTGACCGGCAGCGTGCAGAGCATTGACCTCGGTTGGTCGGCCGGGTAAGCACGCGGCTAGAACGCGGTAAGTTTGCCAAGATTCTTTCGGGCGCGGCCTGCAGGTCGCGCTCTGAGCTGAGGGTGGGAGCGCACGTTGTCGACTAAGGGTTCGGTAGAAGCGGTTGTGGACGAAAAGGGCGCCAACCCACTGCCGCAAGCGCAGCAGACTGCTGCGCAGGCCATCACAAACGCGGTTCCAGCTACGGTCTTCACGGTCATAGCCGCGATCAGCTTCTCGCATTTCCTAAACGACCTCATGCAGGCGCTCCTGCCTGCCATCTACCCGATGCTCAAGGACAATTACGCCCTCACCTTCGGGCAGATCGGGCTCCTGACGTTGACGTTCCAGTTCACGGCGTCGTTGCTGCAACCGGTCGTTGGAATCATCGCCGACCGCAGGCCGTTACCGTTCTCGATGGCGATCGGCATGGGCTCGACTCTCAGCGGCCTCCTGCTGCTCTCGGCAGCGCACCAGTACTGGCTGCTAATACTGGCCGCCGCCCTCATCGGCCTCGGCTCAGCGGTGTTCCATCCGGAGGCGTCGCGCGTGGCGCGCATGGCGGCGGGCATGCAGCCGGGCCTCGCCCAGTCGATGTTCCAGGTCGGCGGGAACTTCGGTTCCGCGATCGGCCCACTTCTCGCCGCTTACATCGTCCTGCCGCTTGGCCAGGGGAGCATCGCGTGGTTCTCGGCGGTGGCGCTACTAGCGATGGTCGTGCTGCATAGGGTAGGCAAGTGGTACAAGGGCCACGTCGCCAACCTCAAGCGTAGAGGCCAGGCCGCTTACGCCAACTCCAGCCGCAAGCGGATCTTGGGTTCGATCGCCATTCTCGTCGTCCTGACTTTCTCGAAGGCCGTCTACGGCGCGAGCCTAAGCAGCTACTACACCTTCTTCCTGATCGAGCGGTTCGAGGTCACCATCCGCCAGTCGCAACTGCTGCTCTTCGGTTACATGGCCGCCGTGGCGGTCGGTACCATCATCGGCGGCCCCCTCGGCGATCGCTTCGGCCGCAAGCTCGTTCTCTGGGGCAGCGTTCTCGGGGCGCTGCCTTTCACGCTCCTCCTGCCTTGGGTGAACCTCCCATGGACCATCGTCCTCACCGCGATCATCGGCATAGTGATGGCGTCCGCGTTCCCCGCCATCATCGTTTACGCGCAAGAACTACTACCCGCGGGTGTTGGAATGGTCTCCGGCCTGCTGTACGGCCTATCGTTCGGCGTGGCTGGCATCGCCGCGGCACTGCTCGGAGGGCTGGCCGATAGCCACGGCATCACCTTCGTGTACCAACTCTGCGGCTGGTTGCCCGTGGTCGGGTTGTTCGTAGTGTTCTTACCGGACGCGCGGGTTAGGGCGGCGACGTAGAGCGAGTCAGTTGCCCGTCTGACACGCCAGCGCAAGCTGATCACCAGGCAAGTGCCTCCTCCGGCAGTATTCTCAACCAGCCGGACTCGCTGCGCCCCCTCTCGCGCCGTCCGCGTTTGGTGGCGTTGACTCTGGCGTCGCGCATCCGGTGACGCCGGCCACATGTGGTCGGAGGAGGCAACCTGTGACATGCCCCAACTGCCGGGCCGTTAACCCGCAAGGAGCGAAGTTCTGCAGCAACTGCGGTACGGCTTTGCCCGTCACGCGGCCGCTTGAGGGCGAGAGGCGCCTCGTCAGCGTTCTCTTCGCTGACGTGGTTGGGTCTACCGCACTTGCGGAGCAGGTTGACCCAGAGGAATGGGTTGAGCTCATGAACGGCGCGTTCGCGTTCATGATCGCGGCCGTCAACCGTTACGAAGGAACCGTTGGGCGGTTGATGGGCGACGCCGTCCTCGCCCTGTTCGGCGCGCCAGAAGCTCACGATGATGACGCGGCGCGCGCAGTGATGGCGGCGTTGGACATGCGTGACGCGGCCGCCGCGTACGGTGCGATCGTCAAACGCAAGCATGGACTGGATTTTGCCGTGCGCGTTGGGATAAACACCGGGTTGACCGTCGTGACTACCGTTGGCGACGAGACCAAGGCCGAGTACACGGCGATGGGCGACACCGCTAACGTCGCCGCACGGCTCCAAGGGTTGGCGCAGCCGCAGGGAATCGTGATCGGTCCAGCGACTTACGCGCTGGTCAACCAGCTATTCGAGATCAAGGACGCATCCAGGGAGCCGCTGAAGGGTAAGACCGACCTGCTCAGTACGTACGAGGTGGTCGGGCGCCGAACCAAGACCGCAGTAAGCCAGAACCTGGCGGACGTCGTCTCGCCGTTCGTTGGCAGGACCGCTGAACTTGGAGCGCTCACGAACATGCTTGCTGAGGCGGATGCGGGGCGCGGGCGGCTAGCTTTCCTCATCGGTGAGGCCGGGCTCGGCAAGTCGAGACTGCTTGCCGAGGCGACGGCCCGCGCTGGCGGTACGGCCTTGGTTCTCGAGGCGAAAAGCGTGCCTTACGAGCGTACTTCGCCCTACTACCCATGGCGGCAGCTACTCCGCGGTGTGGCAGAGCCCGCTGGCGATGACCACGCAGGCGCCATCGCCCAACTACTTGACGAGTCTGACGACCAGGCGGCCGCGAACCCGAACGCGCTGGACGGCGATAGGTTCGCTAGCAGGCTCGTGCGCGACATCTCGCAGCTGCTTGGGCAACTCGCGCGCGAGCGCACGCTCGTGGTTGCTTTCGAGGACTTCCACTGGGCCGATGCGGCCTCGATCAGGCTGGTGGCGGACGTCGCCGTGGCGTTGCAGGACAGCCGCGTGCTCATCGTGTGCTTGGCGCGGCCGGAACACCACTCCGAGGCGTGGCGACTCATCGAACGTGCGCGAGGGGCGGGCATTCCCGGTCTGACCGCAGGCCCGGTCGTCATCGAGGTGGCCGCCCTCGACCGCGATGACTCGCAGGAACTCCTTGAGCGAATGCTCGACGTCGTGGGCATGCCTGAAGAAGTGCGCTCTAGAATCGTCAGCAAGGCGGACGGCAACCCGTTCTACCTCGAGGAGGTGTTGCGTTCGCTGATCGATTCGGGCGCGATCGCCAACGAGGGTGGGACGTGGCGGGCCACTAGCCGCATCGATCAGGCGAACGTACCGAACACGCTAAGCGGCGTGTTGAGCGCCCGCATCGACCGTTTGCCGCATGCCACGCGCGACGTGCTTCAGACCGCCGCCGTCATCGGCCGCGAGTTCGCTAGCCCAGTTCTCAGCGCGGTGATGCGCAGTAACGCCTCCGCGCCAGACGTGCTCCCGTACCTCGAGGAGTTGAGCGACGAGGACCTCATCAACCACGTCCTGCTCGCCGACGCCGACTTCCGGTTCAAGCACGAGCTGACGAGAGACGCGGCCTATCAACGGCTGCTGCTAAGGCGGAGGCGTGAACTGCACGCGTGCGTAGCACGTGAGCTCGAGGCGCGTAGTGGCAAGCACCTGCCGGAGATGGCGAGGCTTCTCGCCTACCACTACCTCCTCGGCGAGCAGTGGCTGGCGGGCGCGCGGCATAGCGTTAGCGCCGCTGGCCAGGCGGTACGTCTGTACGACACGGCGGAAGCGGTGGAGCTGTACGAGGCCGCATTGGCCGCCCTCGACCACCTGAATGCCGCGCTTGAGCCCGGCGTCGAGGCGTCAGTCGAGCACAAAGAGGTCGCCGTCGATGCTGCCGTTGGTTGGGTCAACGCCGCCGTTACGCTGCGCTGGCACGAGGACACCACGAAGCGCGGCGCGATCATCGCTAGGGGAGGGGCCGCGGTCGCCACGGCCAGGACCCTCAAAGACGACCGCCGCCTCGTGAGCTCGCTGGTTGCGCTTGGCAACGTCCAAGTGCTCTCCGGCTTCCCGGCCGCCGGCTTCGAGGTGTTAGGTGAGGCGCACGACGTAGCCCTGCGCCTGGGCGACGAGCGCCTCTTCCTGCAACCGTTCTGGGCGGCGACCGAGAGCATGGTCGACGACGATCCTGCCGGGGCCGTCGTGCAGTTCGACAGTGTCATCGCGCTTGCCCGCAAGGTCGGCCACAAGGCCATCGAAGCTCACTCACTAGGTTCGAAAGCGGCGGCCCTCGCCCGTCTCGGAGAGTTCGCTGGCGCGCTGGAGTCGGCCGAACTCGGTCTACAGGCTGCAGTGGACAGCGGCTCGATCATCAAGTTGGCGGACGTCAACGCGCTTGTGGGGGCTGCGTACATAGACATGGGTCTCACGGACTTGGGCCTTGAGTACGCGCGGCGCGGGGGCGATCTGGCGTTGAGCGTGAACGGCATGGAGTGCGCTTGTGCCGCGTTTCACTTGGTGGGCACGGGGGAACTACAGGTCAGGCGCTTGGAAGAGGCGACCGCCAACCTTCGCCGCTCGCTTGAGTACGGTGCAGGTACGTCCTTCGAGCCGATGCTGCACAACGTCCGCATCGAGATGGCAAGCGCGGGGTTCGTAGATCACGACGTCGCCGCCGCCGCGCAGACGGTTGAGCTGGAGCTCGGAAGGGCAGAGGCCGTACACGACGGCTTCGGAGTCGCGAAGGGCCGGCTAGTGCTTGCCGAAGCGCTCTGGAGGTGCGGACAGACGGAGAGGGCTGAACAACTAGTCGCTGCGTCTGTGAGCTGGTTCAGGGAGCGCGGCATGCTGCCTTACCAACGGCGCGCCCTTGCGCTCCTCAGCCAGCTGGAGGGCGCCCTCGGTAACGACGAGGCAAGCGCCACCGCCGGCCAAGAAGCGCAAGAGCTCAGCGAAAAGCTGGCCTCGTCGGTAGCAGAACTTCGGCTCGCACCTCCACCGCTGCAGGGCGGCAGCGCCGGGAGGAGTCCGGCGTGATCGAGCAAGCTGTGTCGGCGCCAAAACCGATCATCTACGCCGTCGACGACGACCTCGGGGTGCTCGGCGCCGTAGCGCGGGACTTGAGGAACCGTTACGGCGAGGTTTACCGGATCATGCGGGCGACGTCGGGCGCCGCCGCGCTTGCGGAACTCGGCAGTCTGCGCCTAGCGAACGGCACGGTGGCGCTCTTCCTCGTCGACCAGCGCATGCCGAACATGTCCGGGCTCGAGTTCCTCGCCCAGGCGCGGGAACTCTACCCGGACGCCAAGCGGGTACTGCTCACCGCGTACGCCGACTCGCAAGCGTCGATCGAGGCCATCAACACCACGAGGCTCGACTACTACCTCATGAAGCCCTGGGACCCGCCGGAGGAGCGCCTCTACCCGGTGCTGAACGAGTTGCTTGACGACTGGCACGCCGACCACCGCCCGCCGTTCACCGGGTTGACGCTGATCGGCTTGAGTTACTCGGCCGCTAGTCACGAGCTGAGGGAGTTCCTCGGTCGCAACCTCGTGCCTTACCGCTGGCTAGATGTGGAGAGCGCGGCGGACGCCACGAACCTCCTCACCCTGGCGGGGGCCGACGCCAGTGAACTCCCCGTGCTCCTCTTGGCTGACGGCACAGCGTACGTGAAGCCGACCATCGCCACGGTCGCCGAACGGATCGGCCTCCAGACTATCGCCGACTTGCCGCTCTACGACGTCGTCGTGGTGGGTGCAGGCCCGGCTGGCCTGGCGGCGGCTGTTTACGGCGCTTCTGAGGGCCTCACCACCGTCCTGCTCGAGAGCGACGCGCCGGGCGGCCAGGCGGGCACGAGTTCGAGGATCGAGAACTACCTCGGCTTCCCGAGCGGCGTCAGCGGTGCGGAGCTTAGCAGGCGTGCAACCACGCAGGCGCGGCGCTTCGGCGCTGAGATCCTCACCCCCGCGGTGGCAGTCGGCCTGCGCAGGGCAGCGCCTTACCTATTCGTTAAGTTGAGCGATGGCCAAGAGGTGCGCGGTCGCACCGTGCTCGTCACGACTGGCGTGGCTTACCGGAAACTGGACGCCGTTGGCGCCGAGCGGCTCGAGGGTTCCGGGGTGTATTACGGCGCCGCGCTAACGGAGGCGCAACTCGTCAGGGACGGTCACGCGGTGGTCATCGGCGGCGGCAACTCAGCAGGGCAGGCTGCGGTTTACCTGGCGCGCTTCGCGAGGCAAGTGACGATCTTGGTGCGCGCGTCGTCTTTGGCGAGCAGCATGTCGCACTATCTCATCAAGCAGATCGAGGAGACGCCGAACATCGAGGTGCGGCCGCGGAGCGTGGCGGCCGAGCTGATCGGAGAAACTCGGCTGGAGGCCGTCCAGGTGCGAAACCTAGATTCCGGGGAGGTGGAGGCAGTGCCTGCCGCCGCGACGTTCGTGTTCATCGGCGCGGCGCCACACACCTCGTGGCTGACGGGGACGGTGCTCGCCGATCGCCAGGGCTATCTGCTTACGGGAGCTGACCTGGCGCGCGCCGGCGACTCGCGGCCAGAAGGGTGGCCGCTCGAACGCGCGCCTTACTGGTTGGAGAGCAGCGTGCCTGGCGTGTTCGCGGCTGGGGACGTGCGGCACCAATCGGTGAAGCGTGTTGCTTCGGCAGTTGGCGAGGGTGCCATGGCCGTGATGTTCATCCATCGTCATCTAGCTGAGACCTGAGCTGGCCGGCAGGCGGGGAAGAGGGCGCATGAGTGCCAAAGATGCGAACGTTACCGGACCAACGGCCTACCTAAGGCAGGTCGAGCTCTTGTCGCCTCTCAGCGAGGCGGACTTGCAGCGCCTCGTCACCCTCGCTCGTAACGTGGAACTACCTGCTGGCAGCTGGTTGATGAGGGAGGGCGAAGCTGGCGAGGAGATGTTCGTCGTCCTCTCGGGGAGCCTAGAGGTGAGCATCGTCGAGGGCCAGGTCAATGAGGTAGTAGCCACCCGCGGTCCCGGTGACGTGGTTGGCGAGATGGCGCTGCTCGGTAGTGGGCGCCGCACGGCTTCCGTGCGCGCCGCCACGCCGGTAACCCTTCTGGCGGTCGACCGTGAAGCGTTGGCTGCGCTCCTGTCTTGCTCGGTCGACGCGGCGACGACCATCTACCGCACGTCGCTCGAGCGCGAGCACGCCCTTGCCGGGCAGTTGGCGCGGCGAGAGAAGCTGGCTGCGCTCGGCACGATGGCCGCCGGGCTGGCTCACGAACTGAACAACCCTGCGGCGGCGCTGCGGCGGAGTTCTGCGGAGATCGGCAAGGTGCTGGACGAGCGTCAGCGCGCCGGCATCGAACTCTTCAGCCATCCGTTGAGTGGGGAAGAACTGAGCGCGGCTAACGGGTTGAGCAAGCTGGCATCTGCCAGGTTGGCCGCCGCCGAGGTCACGGTGGGCGCTGGTAGCACCGAGGACGAGCTCACTGATTACCTAACGCAGCTCGGTCTGCCTGCCGCGTGGGATGCCGCTGCCGCGCTGGCCGATGGTGGCTGGAACGCGCAAGCCGTGGGCGAGGCCCTTGCCCCTTTCGGGCCGGACAACCGCTTGCGCGCCGCGGCTTGGCTGGCTGCTAACGGCGCCTGCCTGGTGCTACAGCGAGACATCATCCTCAGCAGCGAAGCGATCTCCGCGCTGGTCTCGGCGGTCAAGGACTATACCCACCTCGACAAGGCTCCTATCGCCTCGGTCGACGTGCGCGCTGGCCTCGAGACTACCCTCGTCATCCTCAAACACCGCCTGAAGGAAGGCGGGGTGACCGTAGTCAAGGAGTACGCGGTTGACTTGCCGGCCATCGAGGCGTACGTCAGCGAGCTGAACCAGGTGTGGACGAACCTGATAGACAACGCCGTAAGCGCCATGAACGGGTCGGGTGTTCTCACGGTGAGGACCCTACGCGGCGATGGCCAGGTGAGCGTCGAGATCGAAGACAACGGACCAGGTATCCCGGCAAGCGTCGCGCCGCGCCTCTTCGAGCCGTTCATGAGCACGAAAGGCGTTGGCGAGGGCACAGGCCTTGGCCTCTACTTGAGCAAGGAGATCGTGGAGCAGCGCCATGGCGGCAGCTTGACGTTCACGTCGCTGCCCGGTTCTACGGTGTTCAGGGTGACGTTGCCTGTGAAGTTGCTCCGGCGGCCGTGACTTAGACAGCGGACCCCATTACGGGCGGGCGTTTCTCACCAACGTAAGCAAAAAATTCGACGGGCGTGCGTATCGCATAGCGCAACGCAGTTCGCCATAGCGCGCCTGAGCATGGCGTGCTCAAGTGATGATTGGGTGCTAGTAGGGCGTGCTATGGCGCTACTTAGCAGCAAGTAAGTGTGACGGATGATCCGAAAATCTCAGACGGTCACATTACTGTCACTTCATGCTCACTTGCGCCCCCGCCGAAGTCTGGCAACGACGTTCTCGTCAACGACACCTTGCTGGTGTCGTGGAGCGGGTCGATAGGCGGGCGACCCAGGCAGCGAGCGGGGTCGGGAGGGCCTCAAGCAGCATCAAGTGGCGGTCTGCTCTTTGGATCACGAGAGCAGAACAAGGGCGGTTCGAGTGCTTCGTCCACGCCGTTGACTTGCCAGTAGCGTTAGCTCGGTGAGATGGAGGCAAAGTGAAGATGGCAAAGCAAAAGGGCAACGAACTTGATGGACCGGCCGAGCCCGCTGCGAAGCACGCGGTAAGCCGTAGGGACTTGCTCAAAGGCGCCGTGCTTGCGGGTGTTACTTTGTCGACAGGACAAGGCTTTCAGGCGGCACTCGCGCAGTCGGGCGCCGCAACTGACCCAACGAAAATGCCGCCTCAGAAGGGCGACTGCTTCGTGTTCGCAGGGTCGTCTAACAAGGGCAAGCTAATCACGGATGCCGATATTCCGCTTGGCGGGCCGCAGATTCTGGCGTGGCCAGCGCAAGTGTCGAACAAGGGCTCGACCCCGGTCGTAGAAGTCGTGCGAGACGGCAACACGCAGAACGCCGTCCTGCTCGCTCGCTTCCCGGAGGACGCGTACAGCGTCGACACCAAGGGCTACACGACGGCCTCCGGAGTCGTGGCATATGCGGCGACCTGCACCCATCAATGCTGCCAGGTCACAGACTGGCTAGCCGATCAGAAGCTGTTCCATTGCCCTTGCCACGGCAGTGAGTACGACCCGCTGAACCATGCTCAACAGACGCCCGATAGTCCAGCGCCACGCCCGTTGCCTCAGTTGCC
>CALCHY010000381.1 GCA_937907415.1 uncultured Trueperaceae bacterium | reverse complement strand
TCTCCTCCGCTGCCAGCGCGGCGCTGCGGCGCTCGAGCGAGTACGTGAGCATGTAGAGGAGCAGGAGGTACGCGACGCCGACCAGCACTAGATCGAAAGCGGCCGCCGCCTCCGTCGTCCTCATCTCCGGCTGCGTCGCCTGCGTGACGTGCCAGCCCACTATGAAGATGCCCGCCGCGAGTAGCAAGGCGGACGCAGCCAATGCCTGGCGGCTGCCCAGCGCCAAGTACGCCCATACGAAGAAGAGGGTCAACCAGTTGCTGTAGGTGCGGATTGCCTCTGCGTGGGTGGTGGGTTCGCCCTGCAGCGCGAGCGCGAGCAGCGCGAGGGTGGCGACGCTTCCGACGACGAACCCCGCCACCTCGACGAAGCGCGCCAGGCTCTTGACGGTCCAGATGAGGATGGCGCCCAGTTGGCTGATACCAACGATGGCGTAACTAGCCAGCGGATTCGAGGAAGTGTGAGTGACCGCTACAGCTATGAGCGAGTCTGCGGCGATCATCGTGAGGATGATGCCGTAGACCAGCCGCTTGTGACTGGCTAAACGCTGCTGTATGGCCCCAAGCGTGGCCCCGATCGGTTCGATCACATCTGCAAACCCCACTCCGAACACGCCTTCCTCAACGACGCGCCCGGCCTGCGTAAGCGTTCCCCCAACAGACAAGGCTCCATTGCCCTGTTTGAGTCAAGACTCTACCCGTTATGAAGCGCCTGGGCTGTGTGCGAATGGCCACCGCCGGCGAATCGCCTCGCAGTGGGCCGCTATGGGGCGAACTCCACCGGAACTTGACGGCCATCAAGGTGCGCGAAGGGCGCCGAACGTACGGTCTAGACACAGGCCAGGCAAGCGCCCGGCCAGAAGGAGAGTTCACATGAACAGCACCCTCACTCGTACCGTCCTGCGCGCAGAAGGCTTCTCTTGCCCATCATGCGTGACGAAGATCGAGAAGTCAGTCTCGCGCCTCCCCGGCGTTGACAGCGTGACCGTGCACTTCGCCTCTTCCCGCGTTGAGGTCATGCACGACGACACCAAGTCGAGCGTCGAGGACCTCGTAAACACCGTCGCCAAGGCTGGCTACCGCTCCAAGCCGGCTGCGTTCTAAGGCCGGCCGTGATCGCTAACCGCTGGCTAGTACCAGCCGCAGCAGGGGCGCTGATCGTGGCGGCGTTCGGCGCCGGCGCCCTCGGCGGCGATACGCTCAGGCGGATCCTGATGGTCGCGGCTGCGCTAGTCGCGGGAGCGCCGATCTTCAGGAACGCCGTCAGGGCGCTGATGGCGCGAGTGATCGGCATCGATTTGCTCGTCGCCATCGCCGCTGGCGGCGCATTGATCATCGGCGAGTACTGGGAGGCGGCGGCCGTCACCTTCCTCTTCGCCATCGGTCACGCCCTCGAGGCCGCGACCCTCAACCGCACCCGCTCCGCACTCGCTGCCCTCGTCGACGTGGCGCCAGACGTCGCGGTGGTGGTTCGCGGCAACGAGCAGGTAGAGGTGCCGGCCGGGGCCGTGGCAATCGGCGAGACGGTTCTCGTCAAGAACGGCGCCAAGGTGCCGGTAGACGGCGTCGTGGTGGCGGGTAGCGGGGCACTGGACGAGGCCTCGATCACCGGCGAGTCGCTGCCCGTCGACAAGGCAGTTGGCAGCAAAGTGTTCGCTGGCACCGTCTCGAAGGGCGGTTTCCTACAGGTGCGCGCCGAGGGCGTCGGGGCCGACACTACCCTCGCGCGCATCATCCACCGCGTCGAGGAAGCGCAAGACGCCAAGGCCGCCACTCAGAAGTTCATGGACCGCTTCTCGGCCTGGTACACGCCGGGCATCATGGTCCTCGCGTTGGTGGCTGGCCTCATCAGCGGCGACGTCACGCTTGGCCTCACCCTGCTCGTGATCGGCTGCCCCGGCGCGCTCGTCATCTCCATCCCGGTGGCGGTCGTGGCTGGCATCGGCCGTGCCGCGCAGAGCGGCGTGCTCGTCAAGGGCGGGGAGTTCCTCGAGACAGCTGCGCGCGTGAACGCCGTTGCGCTAGACAAGACCGGCACCCTAACGCGCGGCAAGCCGCGCCTGACGGACGTGCTCGTGCTCGCGGAGGGCCACACCCGCATCAGCGTGCTGCGCTGGGCGGCCCTGGCCGAGGCAGGCTCGGAGCACCCCCTCGCGGCCCCGGTACTGGCGGCCGCAACGCAAGAGGGAGCGTACGGCGGCGAGCTGCCGACGCACGCCGAGAGCGTCCCAGGCAAGGGCGTCAAGGCGATCATCGGCAACAGCGCCGTGCTCGTCGGCAACCAGTCGCTCATGGAGGCGGAGGGACTGCGCGACCCCGCCGCGGCAGCCGCAGCCGCGCGGCTAGCCGCGGCCGGGCGCACGCCCATGCTGGTGGCCGTCGATGACGCCGTGATCGGCGTGGTGGCGGTAGCGGACGAACTGAGGCCGGAGGCGAAGGAACTCGTCTCGCAGCTGAGGCGCGCCGGCGTGCGCCACGTTGCCATGCTCACGGGCGACGCCCAGCCGGTTGCTAACGCCGTTGCGGCCAGCACGGGCATCACGGACGTCCGCGCGGGACTGCTGCCGGAGGAGAAGCTCGAGGCCATCGCCGAGCTGCGCGGCCGCGGCTACGTCGTGGCCATGGTTGGCGACGGCGTCAACGACGCCCCTGCCCTAGCGACCGCCGACATCGGGGTCGCCATGGGCGCCGCCGGTTCCGCGGTGGCGGTCGAGACCGCTGACATCGCGCTCATGGCGGACGACCTGCGCAAGCTCCCGTACGCCATCGGCCTCGCCAAGCGCACGGTGAGGATCATGCGCCAGAACATCATCGTGGCGCTTCTCACCGTCGGACTGCTCCTCGCAGGCGTGCTGTGGGGCGGAGTGACCATGGCCATCGGCATGCTCGTACACGAGGGGTCGGTACTACTCGTGATCGCCAACGCCATGCGCCTGCTCATCGCCCCGGCCACCGAGCGGCCTAGCGGCGCCAGGCGCCTGCTGAGGCCACGCAGCGCGATGGACGTTCCCTGAGGGGGCTTAGGTAAGCGCCTCGTCTTCGGGCGCTAGGCGCAACCTAGTTTTGTCCGGTGCACGTGACATGATGGGGCCGTCATGAGGCCCGACCCCCACGGCGCCAGCGTGCCCGTACCCCGCAATGACCGCGCGCCCGTCACCGTGGTGCAGACCACCGGTGACAGCAACGGCCTCGACCCCCGCCGACGCCCAGCCACCCCAGCCGAACTCGCCACCGCCATCCATGCAACGCCGCACAAGATGGTCATGGCGTTCGCGGGCGCAGGCACGCAGTCGCTGACTTGGCTGCACGGGGTTGGGGGCTCGAGCCGCACGGTGCTGAGCGCCATAGACATCTACAACCAGGAGAGCATGCGCGACTGGGTTGGGTTCATGCCCGCCCGCTTCACGTCGCGGCGCGTGGCGCGGGCCATGGCCAAGCGCGCGTACGACCAGGCGCGGCGCTACGCCAGCCCAGCGGACGCCGTGTTCGGTCTGGGCAGCACCGCCACCATCGCGACCGACCGCGCGAAACGCGGCGACCACCGCGTAGCGGCCGCCGTGCACGACGCGTTCGGCATAGCAACTTATTCCCTCACCATCGAGAAGGACGCACGCGATCGACCCGGCGAGGAGGACATCGTCTCCCTACTACTCTTGCGGGCGGTGGCGGACGCCTGCGGCGTGCTGGCGCGCCCCGACCTACCCCTAACGGGCAGTGAGCGCGTCGAGATCGAGTTGTTCCCAAGCGAACTGATTGCCGGGGTGGAACGTGGCGAGCGCGCGATGGCCGTCATTAGGTCAGACGGCACCGTGGTCAGCACCCCCGTGCGCGGAGCGGAAGACCGCTGGGTGGTCCTCTCGGGCGCCTTCAACCCTGCACACGAAGGCCACCTCGAGTTGGCGCGAGCCGCCGCCGAACACATGGGCCTGCCCGCACTCTTCGAACTACCCATCGTCAACGCAGACAAGGCGCCCATCGGCATGTTCGAGGCGCGCCTGCGGGCCCAGCAGTTCGCTGGCCGCGGGACGCTGGTCCTCACCCGCGCGCCCCTCTTCGTCGAGAAGGCCGCACTCTTCCCCGGCAGCGTCTTCGTGCTCGGGCTGGACACCGCCGAGCGCATCCTCGAACCGCGCTTCTACAACGGCTCGGAAGAGCAGATGCGGGCGGCGCTGCAAGGCATCGCTGCGCACGGCTGCCGCTTCCTCG
>CALCHY010000380.1 GCA_937907415.1 uncultured Trueperaceae bacterium | reverse complement strand
AACCCTCGACCTACCGCTTAGAAGGCGGCTGCTCTATCCACTGAGCTACTGGTGCAGGACGCTACGTTTGCGGTGCAGGCGGGGGGTGCGCCTCGCCTTGCTCTCCCGTTGACTCCGCTTCACTCCCGGTGGGGGTGATTTCTGAACCCCCACTTTGACCCCCACGGTCTCCGGCGGGGACAAGGATCGCGGACGGGTCAAGAGCGGCGGTGGCCAACTGCGACTGCATCACATCATTGTAGATGCTCAACGCCAAGAACGGCGTGGAGTGCCCCAACAGCCGCTGAATCACCTTTGGTGGTTGCCCAGCCTGCGCCCACAACGTGGCCGCCACGCGCCGCATGTCATGGAAGCGAATGGCCGGCACCTTCACGGCGGGGCGGCCCCCGGCTTCGGCCTTCGCGGCGCTCTTGTTCGCCCGCGCGATCGTCGCCCTGAACGCGCGGCCCAGGTTGCCGTCGCCGAGCATCGTGCCGGTCGCGCTGGGGAACGCCCACGGGCTGTCAGGCGCGTGCGCGCGGCCCTCCACCAGCACCGCGTGCAGGCTCGCGTGAATCGGCACGCTGCGCGCGCTCGCCGCCGTCTTGGGGGTGCCGACGACCCCGCCGCGCGTCCACGTGCGGTCAACACGAATCGTGGTCGCCGTAACGTTCGCCCACGGCAACCCCAGCAGCTCGCCGCGCCGCAAGCCGGTGAACACCGCCGCCGTGAACACCGCGCGGTAGGTCGGCGTGGCGGCCGCCAGGAACGCCGAGACCTCGGCGGGTTGCCACACCCCGCGTTTGGTCGGGCGTTGCCGCACCGGCTCGATGTTCCGCACGGGATTGAACTGGATCAGCTCCCACCGCTCAGCCTGCCGGAACGCGCCCTTCAAGTAGCGCCTGATGGCGTTCGCCGTCGCGGGCGCGTGAGCGTCCAGCAGGCGCTGCACGTGCAGCGGGGTCACGCGCGCCAGCGGCACGCTGCCCATGCCGTCCACCGCGTGCTTCACGACGCGTTCGTACTCGCGCAGTGTGTTGGGTTTAAGTTCGCGCTTGCTGGCGAGCCACCGCGCCAGGAACGCCTCGACCGTGAGGCGCTCCGCGTCCGGGTGCGCGCGCATGAGCGCCGCCTCGCGCTGAGCGCGGTTCCTGAGCGCCTCAGCTTCAGTCTTCCCGCGCGCCACCACCCGCGTCGTCGTGCCGTCCGGCAGCCGCACTTGCTTCTCTGCCCGCCAGCGTGTGCTGCGGCCGGTCGCCTGCTCCTTGTACACGGTCCCGAGGCCGCGCGGGCCACGCTTAGCCACCGCCGTTCGCTATCGACTGTGGTTGCCGTTGATCACGGTTATGGGCGTGCGTACTTCGCGCACGACGCCGTAGATGCGCAGCTCGCGCGTCCAGATCGGGTCAAAGGCCGGGTTGCGGCTCGTCAGCATGAACATTCCGCCGTTCAGGCGTTCGAGCGTTTTGACGAGCATTCCGTGCTCTGGCGCCCAAGCGACGATGACGTTGCCGGGCGTGGCGTGGTCTTGGCATTTGACGACGACGGTGGAGCCGTTCGGTATCAGTGGGCTCATGCTGTCGCCGGTCACGACGTAACCGATGTGCTCTCCGCGCCATTCGGCCGGAATGTCTATCTCCCCAATCACTGTTCCCCCGTCACTCCCCGGACCCGCCGATAGCAGATCGAACACCAATGCCGTGCCGGTGCCTCTCGCTGGCACGAGGACGGCTTCGTCGGTTGGTTGCGCCAGCGCTAGGCCGGTTTCTCGCTCAAGGCTTTCGACGTCCCACTGGAGCAATCCGAGGAGTGACGCGAACGTGTCGGGTTCGTTCACCCACAGTCGCTTGATGGTGCGGGCGGTGTCGTCGAGGAGCCCTTGGCTCACCCAAGACTGGGACTTGCCGAGCGCAACGCCGAGTTTCGCCTGCGTGATGCCGCGTCGGGTCATCTGCGTCTGCACTGCGAGTCCGGCTTTAGTCCGCGCCATTGTGAGCACCAATCGAATCACCGTCCATCTGTGAACGCAATATTAGAGGCGCAGATATTGACACGTCAATAGGTGGTGTAATATCATCCAGAGCGATGATGAAGTCACTGAGAGATCTACGGTCGGAGAAGGGACTCACCCAAGACCAACTCGCGTCCCTCGCGGGAATCTCGCAAGGCAGCCTCTCCCAATACGAAACGGGCGACGTCACGCCATCCCTGGCGAACGTCAAGCGGCTGTCCTCAGCCCTAGAAGTATCAGTAGAAGTACTGATACGCTCACTGGAACCGAAAGGAGAAGAGCAGTGAACCGCAGCGACTCCCTACTGAGCATGCGCGAGGTGAGCGAACGCCTCGGCTTCACCGGCTCGAAAGGCCTCTACCGGTTGATTCAGAACGACCCCGACTTCATCACTTTCAAGGTCGGCGACGCGTACAACGCGCCGCGCCGCATGCGCGAATCCGCACTCCGCGCGTGGATCGCGAAGCGCGAAGCGCGAGAAGGGAAGTAACGCGAGACCAAGGCATCGGCCGCCTTTCGGCGGCCAACACCCCCTAGCCCGTTACCACGCGGGAAGGAAAGGAAGATCCAGTGACCAGCATAGCAGACCCCAACACCAAGACCCGCCTGACTGCGCTCCAGGAAGAGCGTCACGACATCCTCGAGCGGCTGCAGGACCTGCTGGCCGAGGCGGAGTTGCACGGCCTCGCCGGGCAGATGGACAGGCGGACGGCCACCCGCGAGCGCATCCGCGCCGCCGGTGAGCACCTCGGAATCGTCAACGAGCAGATCGCGGCGCTCACCTTCGGCCGCTCATCACGCGCCCTACCCGCCCGCACCAACAGTTGGCAGGTGGAGCGGTGACTCGCGCCGTCCTGACCCGCGAGGACCTCACCGTCGCCGTGCAACGGCACCTCGCCGCGCAGACGGAGTTGCTCGCCGCGGAGGAGGAGCACGCTCGCGTCGCCCTCCGCGCCACGGACGCCCGCTTCGCACTCAAGGCGGAGCTGGAGGCCCGCCGCCAAGACCGCGTCGTCGTCGCTGGCCACCTCGTCGAACTCACCGACAAGAGCGTGAGCGTCACGTCCATCGAGGTGCTGCCGTGAGCCACGTCATCCGCTTCGACCTGGAGAAGCGCTGCGCCGAATGCAACACCAAGGGCGCCGCAGAGAACGGCTTGTGCCTCGAATGCAGCACGAACGCCATGTTCGACATGCCGATGAAGTCGGCCATTGGCAAAGCGGTCGCCGAGCGAGCACGCAAGCTGGGCCTCGGTCGGCCCAAGAGCAAGAGGCAGCCGTGAGCCGCCTCGACGAGATCCGGGCGCGCAAGTGGACCTCCTTCCAATTGATGTTGCGGGCCAAGCAGACCGGCGACGTGCTCCTAGCCGCCGAAGCCGACGCGCAAGCCGTCGTCGAGCGCCTCCGCAAAGGCCCCGTGCGGCTCCTGCCGCTCGAGCCGACCGTCGTGATCGAGACCGCAGCCAAGCAACTCGGGGTGCTCGCATGACCCCGAGCCTCGAGGCAACCGCGTACGTCGCCGTCCTCTTCGGCGGCCTGGCCATCATCATCGGCGCCCTCCTCGGCATCCACGACGGCATCGAGTGGCTCATCAACAGGAGGAGAGCATGACCCGCGGTTTCGACACGGAAACACATTTCTGCCGCGACCTCACGTGCGAGGGCGCAAGCGGCTTCGAAGTCAAGTGGCACCCCGCCACCATGATCGACCCCGCCTGGCCGGAGACGGACGCCTGCCCGCACTGCGGCCACGAGATGACCGACAAGCGCCTCACCTTCGCCGAACCACTCGACGCGCTCCTCACCGCCCTCGACGACGCCGACGTGCCAATGCCGACCCTGTGCGACGAGGACGAACTCCTGCGCGTCATCGCAGTCGAACTCAAGAGGCAACTCGCCCTCGAACGCAAGCCGCGCACCGCAACCCCCGCAATCAACCGCGAATTTCCACCACACGACATCCCCGCCTGGCTCACAGGAGGAACGAGATGAGCAACATGGCGCTATTCCAGCCAGCAACCAGGCACCAACGCAAGCTCCGCATGGCCCTCGTCGGCCCCAGCGGCAGCGGTAAGACCTTCACCGCCCTCACTCTCGCCACCGCGCTCGGTGGCCGCATCGCCGTCATCGACACGGAGCGTGGCAGCGCCAGCGCGTACGCCGATCGCTTCGAGTTCGACACCCTCCAGCTCACTAGCTTCGCGCCCGACAAGTACCTCGAAGGTGTCCGCGCCGCCGGAGAGGCCGGGTATGGAGTGCTCATCATCGACAGCCTCAGTCACGCGTGGGCGGGCAAGGACGGCATCCTTGAGTTCGTCGACAAGGTCGCCGCTCGCAGCGGGCGCGGTAACAGCTTCGGAGCCTGGCGGGAAGCCACTCCGGTGCATAACAGCCTCGTGGACGGCATCCTCGACGCTCAGTGTCACGTAATCGTGACCATGCGGAGTAAGCAGGAGTACGTGCAGGAGAAGGACGAGCGCACGGGGAAGACGAACATCCGCAAGGTCGGGATGCAGCCCGTGCAGCGCGACGGCCTCGAGTACGAAATGGACATCGTTGCTGACCTCGATTGGGAGAACACCCTGATCGTGTCGAAGACTCGCTGCGAGGCTTTGCAGGGGTACGTGCAGCGGCAGCCGGGCGAGGACTTCGCGGGCATCGTCCGGGAATGGCTCGGCGCTGGCGCACCCGCTCCAGCGCGGTCCGCCGCGCCCGCCGCTGAGTCAGTCCCGCACCTGTCGGCCGATAAGGCCGAGTCGCTCGCGGGGAAGCTCGCGGCGGCTGGCGTCAAGGACGTGTTGGCGTTCGCTGGCAAGGTCGTTGGCCGGTCCGTGGGGGCCTTGACGGATCTCACGACGGGTGAGGCGTTGCGGGTGTTCGATGCGGCGCCGAAGCCCAGACAGAAGGCTGCCCCGCATCCGTTTGATGCCGGGCCGCCGGTTGATATCGACGCGATTGCTGAGACCGTCGAGGTGGAGGAGCAACCGCGGCTGGACGTTGACGCGGTGACGGCGGCGCAACTCAAGATGCTGCACACCATCGGCACGAAGTTGGGGTTCACGAACGGGCACCGGGATGACTTCCGGGCGTTCGTCGGCGACCTCGTGGGTCGCAAGC
>CALCHY010000379.1 GCA_937907415.1 uncultured Trueperaceae bacterium | reverse complement strand
TAGGCCATGCGGCCCTCCTTGCGGAAGGCGACGAGTCCGTGGGCGCGCAGGAGCCTGAGCTGGTGGCTCATGCTGCTCTCGTTGACGCCCGCGACGGCGGCGAGGTCGCAGACGCACAGCTCTTCTCGCGCCAGTGCGCTTAGCACGCGGTAGCGGGTGGGGTCGGCGAGGAGCTTGAGGCGCTCGGTGGCGGCCTCGACTTCCTCCGGACTGGGCAGGGCGGCCTCGACGCGCGCCACGGCGTCGGGGTGCATGAGGCGCACCTCGCACTCGCCGCTGGTGTCGACGGCGGGCGGCGCGCTGGCGGTCAGGGTCATGCTGACTCTCCTTGGTTCGGCTGGAAGCGCAATAGCCGGAGGGCGTTGGCGGTGACGACGACGGTGGCGCCGGTGTCGGAGAGGATGGCGGGCCACAGGCCGGTGATGCCCAGGAGGGTGGTGACGAGGAAGACCGCCTTGAGCCCGAGGGCGAAGGTCACGTTCTGGCGGATGTTGCGCATGGTGGCGCGCGACAGCTCGATGAGGTCGCTCACGCCCGTGGCGTTGGCGCGCAGCAGCGCGGCGCCGGCCGTCTCGAGCGCCACGTCGGTGCCGCCGCCCATGGCGACGCCCACGTCGGCTTGCGCCAAGGCGGGCGCGTCGTTGATGCCGTCGCCCACCATCGCCACTTTGCCATCGCGCTTGAGGTCGTCGATGGCGGCGAGCTTGTCCTCGGGCAGGAGCTCGCTCCGCGCCTCCAGGCCCAGGTGATCGGCGATGGCCTGGCCGGTGCGGGCGTTGTCGCCGGTGAGCATCACGCTCCTGACGCCCAGGCGCGTCAGGTACTTGATGGCTTCGGCGGCGTCGGCGCGGGGCTCGTCGCGGATGGCGATGAGCCCGAGCGGGGCGTCGCCCTGCAGCAGCACCACCACGGTCTTGCCCTCGTCCTCGAGGCGCGCGGCCTGCACTTGGGCTGCGGGAGGCAGCGGGGCGCGCGCGGCGGCGTAGCGGGGCGAGCCGACGGCGTACGCCTTGCCCGCCACGCTGGCGGTGACCGCCTGGCCGGGCACGGCGCGCGCGTCCTGCGCGGCGGGGATCTCCAGGCCCGCGGCGCGCTCGAGGATGGCCTTGGCGAGCGGGTGGGCGGAGCCCGTCTCCACCGCCGCTGCGAGCCGGAGCACCTCGGCCTCGCTTGCGGCGAGGGGGACGACGTCGGTGACCTGCGGGCGGTTCTCGGTGAGGGTGCCGGTCTTGTCGAACGCCACCGTCCTCACGTCGCCGATGGCCTCGAGCACCGCGCCGCCCTTGATGAGGAGGCCGCGGCGCGCGCCGGCGCTGATGCCCGAGGTGACGGCGGCCGGCACGGAGAGCACGAGCGCGCAGGGGCAGGCGATCAGAAGGAGCGCCAGCGCGCGGTAGATCCACTCGCCCCAGTCCGCGCCGAACAGCAGCGGCGGCACCACCGCCACCAGCAAAGCCGCCAGCATGGCGGCGGGGGTGTAGACGCTGCTGAAGCGGTCGATGAACCTGGCCACCGGCGCCTTGCTGGCCTCGGCCTCCTCGACCAGGTGGATGATCCTGGCGATGGTGCTGTCTGAAGCGGGCCTGTCGACGCGCACCGTGAGCACGGCGTCGGTGGCGATGCTGCCGGCGAACAGCGTGTCGCCGGGCGCCTTGGCGACGGGCATGCTCTCGCCCGTGACGGGCGCCTCGTCGATGCCGGCTGCGCCCTCGACGATGGTGCCGTCGGCGGGCACGCGCCCGCCCGGCTGCACGCGCACCAGGTCGCCCACGGCCAGCGCCGCCACCGGCACCTCGCGCGCCCTCCCGCCTTCGAGCAGCAGCGCCACCTTGGGCGCCAGCGCCGCCAGCGCGTGGATGCTGGCGCGGGCGCGGCCGGCGGCGACGGTCTCGAGCAGCTCGCCGATGGCGAAGAGGAACACCACGATGGCGCCCTCGGGCGCCTCGCCGATCGCCACCGCGCCCAGGGCGGCCATAGAGATGAGGGTGTTGATGGTGAAGGGCCGCCCCAGGCGCGCGCTCGCCCACGCCTTGCCGGCCAGTGGCGCGACGCCGATGAGGGTGGCGGCGGTGAAACCCCAGGCCGCCAGGCTCGGGAAGGTGAGCGCCAGGAGCGCGCTCACGGCCAGCAGCGCGCCGGTGACGATGACGAAGCGGCCCTTGGGCGTCCGGTGCCAGGCACGGTCGGGCGCGAGCGGCGCGGGTGCGCCCGCGGGGGCGTCGCCCTTGAGGCGCGGCGGGTAGCCCAGGCGCGTCAGGTTCCGCTCCAGCGCCGCGCGCGGGGTGCGCGCCTCGTCGAGGGTCAGGCGCAAGGTCTGGGTGGTGAAGTTGACGCTCACGTCGCTGGCGCCGGCCACGTTGCCGATGGCGCCCCTGACGGTGCGGGCGCACTCGGCGCAGTCCATCTCGGACACGAAGTACTCGAAGGTCGCGGCTGGGGTGGCGGGGCGCTCGCTCATGGTGCGCGGACTCTATCACCTGTATGCATGAGCAGGTGTAGAGTATGTCTATCGCCTGCCCCGCGCAGGCGCCCGCACGATACCGCCGCCCCGCCCCGGCGCGCAGGAGGAAGAGCCCGTGAGACCACCACGCCAACAAGGCAGCTCGCGCTCGCTAGAGCCAACGCCCGGGTGCCCGGCGCCGCATGCGCCCAGCGGACAACCTGCCCGCGCGGACCTCCGGGCGCTGCTCGCTAGTTTTGTGCTGGCGCTGAGCGGCGGCGCCCTAGCGCACGCCACTTTGGTGTTCGGCACGGTCACCACGCAGCCCACACTTCCGCGCGCCGGCGAACTCATCACGCTCAGCTTGAAGATGCACGACCCCATCAGCACGCCGGTCGAGGACGCCATCGTGTTCCTGGAAGCCGGTCCGCAGAGCGAGTCGGCGGACGCGCCGGGCGAGAGTGAGGAGAGCCTGATCATCGCGGAGCCGGTGGTGAGCACCGAGCGCTTCACCGAGGTCGCGCCGGGCGTGTACCAGACGGAGTTCGTGCTGCCGCATGGGGGCGCGTGGCGGCTGGTGTTCCGCGACCAGACCTACCGCCAGGAGGAGGCGCGCGCCGGCGTCACCCTGCTCGTGGGTGAGGGCGCGACGGCCGAACCGCTCTACTTCGTGTTCCCGCCCACCGCCACCGGGCCCGAGAGCCTGGCGACCTGGCTGTTCTGGGTCATCGGTATCCCGCTGCTGGCCGGGGTGGGCATCACCGTGGCGGCGTTGCGTAAGGGCGGCGCCGCGTCCGAGCCGCCGACCGAGGACGCCTCCGGAGCCGAGGCGGACCCGCCGGGGCCGCCGTGACCCGTCCGGTGCGCCTTCCCGCCCCCAGCAGCGATACCGCCCCACGATTGGAGCCCCGCCCGTGACCCACCGCCGCCTCACCCTCGCCACCCTCGCCGTCCTCGCCGTGGTCGTCGTCGGCTTCCTCGCTTACCGCCAGTTCTTCGCCCCTGCCGCTACCGTCAGCGCTCCCACGGGCGGTTACGCCGGCCAGCCCACCCTGGGGCGGGCGGACGCGCCCGTGAAGCTGATCTTGTTCGAGAACTTCCTGTGCGAGCACTGCAAGGCGTTCGAGGAGGGCGTGTTCCCGAGGATCAAGAGCGACTACATCGACACGGGCCAGGTGCAGGCGTACTACGTCAACCTCGCCTGGGGCAGCGAGAGCGCCACCACCGCCGGCCTGGCCGGCGAGTGCGCCTACCGCCAGGACGAGCTGGCGTTCTGGGAATACAAGCGCGCCCTCTACGCCGCCCAGGACGATCACGACGGCGCCTGGGCCACCTCCGCCAACCTCGTGGCCATCGCGCGGAGCGTGCCCGCCCTCGACGCCGAGGAGCTGCGCGCCTGCCTCGCGGACGGGCGCTACTTGAACGAAGTGCAGCGCGACCTGGAGCTCGGCGACTTAGTCGGCGTGCGCGGCACCCCCTCGATCGTGGTCGGCGCGCAAGGCTTCGAGTCGCCCAGCTACGACACGCTCGCGAGCGCCATCGAGCGCGAGCTCGCCGGCGGGAATTAAGGCGTGCCGACTAAGCGCGCCGTCCTCGTGGCCGCCATCACGGCGCTCCTAGCCATCGCCGCCGGCACTGCGCTCTACGGCCTGCGGCCGGGAGCCACGTCCGCGTGGCGTGGCGTGCTGCTCGACAGCCCGCCGCCCATGGGCGACGTCGAGTTGACCACCACGAGCGGGCAGCGGGCGGCCCTGTCCGATCTCGATGCGCCTTACCTGCTGGTGTTCTTCGGTTACACGAGCTGCCCCGACGTGTGCCCGCTCACCATGGCGCGCCTGGCGCGCGCCTACCGCGACCTGGGCGAGCCGGAGCGGGTGCGGGTGGTGATGGTCACGGTCGATCCCGCCACCGACACGCCCGAGCGCCTGCGGGCGTACGTGGAGGGCTTCCACCCCGCCTTCCTGGGCATGCGCGGCAGCAACCAGGAGATCGCCGCGGCCGCCCTGCGCTTTTACGTGGGTGTGAATGCGCTCGGTGATGGGCTCGTGGCGCACTCCGACCCCGTCGCCCTCCTGGGTCCCGACCGCCGGATGCGCCTGCTCTACTCGCAGGACAAGCTGGGCGGCCTGGAGGACGACCTGCGCGCGGTGCTGGCCGGGCGGCCTTGGTGACGGCCCGCACCGGTGTGGCGAGCGAGTCTCTCCGCGACGCGACCGATCAACCTTCTCGCGCTCCTGGCGGCCACGCAGGAACGCTTGAGCGAGGTAGTGGACGTACACGCCGAGCATGGTCCACCGGTTGATCGGGTTCAGCCCCCGCCAAGCGTTCGGGGCGGTGAGGAGTCCGACGATGGTGAGGATGCCGAGGTAGGGCAGCGCCTGGACGGTGGCGGCGGAGGTGTCGACGCGGATGAGGTGCTCCCGCCGGCGCTGCTCGCGCCCCTGATGGCTTCCGCTCCCGAGGTCCTTTTTCCGAGTCGCGAAGTAGGCGACGGTGACCATAGCGGGCATGGCCAGGATGTTCGAGTCGAACATCGCGCCCAACCCGATGTCGGCCCCGCCACGCATGGCGCTCGTGGGTTGATGCCGATCTCGGGGCTGGCGGCGGCCAGGCCGACGATCGCGCCGACGGCGGCGGAGAGGCCCCACTTCCTCTCGAGTTTCTTCAGGGGTGCGAGAGGTGCTCGGCGCCCCAGTGCGCGGTCCAGGCCGCGGCGATCAGGACCAGTGCCTAGAGCCAGGCGCTCATGTCCTTACCCTCCGAGGTAGACACTGAGGAGCGCGAAGAGGGCGAAGCCGCCGACGAGAGCGAGCGCTGCGCCGCGCGCCTTCTCGCCCTCGTGCGCCTGAGGCAAAGTCTCTTCGACGATGACGGGGATGAGGATGCCGGCGGTGAAGGCGAGGAGGCTCATCTTCACGACCTCCGGCTGCCCTCGCACGGCCCAGTAGCCGAGGGCGGGAAGGGTCGAGATGGCGAGCGCAATCAAGTAGTAACGCATCCACGATCGCCTTCCCGGCCCCGCAAGCGTGTCGGCTTGTTCTCGGCAAGAGCGAACGCGAGGCTATGGTCGCTCGTTCTCCGTCAAGCGGGGCCCGTTGGGAGCCAGTTGCGTATACCACCTTAGTACCCACAACTCCGAGCGCAGGTGGGTGCGTCACGTGTTCGTCGTCGGGCGTCGTCCGCCCACGCGCGACGGGGTGACGACTTGAGGCGAGCGCGGCCGGTACCCGCCAGCGTGAAAGGCATGCGCCTCCTCATGGTTTTGTTACCCCTGACGCTCCTCATCGCCGCCTGCCGCGGCCCGTCGGAGGGCAACTTCTCCGACGCTGCGCAGGGCACGGCGGCAGGCGCTGGGGAGACATTCGCGGTCCGGCTCGAGCTGCGTTCCGACCCGACGGTCGGAACCGCGCCCGAACGTGTGTGAGTGACTGCGAAGGGTGCTTTTCGCTCCCGACGCTCAGGCTTGGCTCTCGGCCGTAGCGGCCCGTGATCGTACCGCGGCCCGCTTCGTTGGCAATGCGGCGGACGGTGTCCAGGATCTTCGAGCGCCTCCGAACGAACCCTGCTGTTTCTGGGTTGCGAGCGCAGTTCGATGATCGGCCAAGACCGCGCCGAGCATATGCCAATGTTGATCCCCGTCGGAGTTCCTGTCCAGAGGTTCCGCGGGCGCGTACGGTGCGTTCCTGCGAAACCTGGTACCGGCTGCTTATGCGGTAGCGGAGCCTTCCGGATCGAAGATGTCGGGTCGGGCGTCACCTTCGACGTCGATGACGGCCATGGCGCCCTTGCGGGTCGCGCGGCTCAGGGCGTGGTCGACGAGCACGATATCGCCGGGGACTAGCAGTTCCATCTCGAAGATGCCAGAGCTTCCCGGGGGCACCGCGACCGTCTGCACGTAGCGTTCGGGGTTGCTGGCGATGGCTCCCTCGCGCCACACCTTGCTCCACACGTTGCCGATGGGGTGGAAGTTGCTGGTGAGGTTGGGTCCGCCGTTCGCGAAGAAGATCCGCACCGTTTCTCCCACGCGGGCCTTCACGCTGCCGTAGTGGTCGGCGGTGATGGCATACTTCCCGCCGTTGAACAGAACGTATTTCGGTCGCTCGTCCCACATGCTGGGGAAGTCGAAGTCGTGGTGCCCCTTCTCACCCGTCGCGCGGTTGGTGTAGACCTCGTGCTGCCCGAAGTAGAACTCGCGGTCGACCGGCGGCAGGCCTTCGGGGGGCTCCACCACGATGAGGCCGAACATGCCCGCGCTGATGTGCTGGTCGAGTACGACCGGGATGGCGCAGTGGTAGATGAACGCTCCAGGGTACATGGCCTTGAAGGTCATTCCGTTGCTCTGTCCGCCGGCGACGAAGGTGGCTTCTGCGCCGCCGCCAGGTCCGTAGACGGCGTGGAAGTCGATGTTATGGGGCATGACGCCGCGGTTGTTCAGGGTGAAGTTGATGGTGTCGCCTTGGCGCACGCGGATGAGGGGGCTTGGGACCTGACCGCCGAAAGTCATGTAGTTGAAGGTTACGCCCGGCTCGATCTCCGCGACTTTCTCCACGATGTCCAGCGTGATGTCGTGCGTGAGGGGGTCGCGCCGTCCGATGGGGCCGGGCAGGCGTGTGGGATCGGCGACGACGCGGCTTACAGTGGCGCCCATTGTGGCCGCAGGGCTGGCGGCGTTCTGCTGTTCGCCCTGTGCGAGGGCGAACTGGAGGGGTCCGTTGCTGACGCCGAGAGCCACCAAGCCACCGAGGACGGCACCCGTCCGCTTGAGCATGCCGCGACGATCGATGTTGCCGGGCGTGGAGTCGGAACGATCGGACATCTTGCGCCTCCTTCTCACTTGGACACCTGTGTCCAGATAAGGGGAGGCTAACCAAGGCGACTCACGAACCCAAGGGACAATCGCCCCACGCCGGGATGTCGAGTTCAGCAAGCGGTCTCTAGCCCCGCTCGTCGAACTCCCTCCGCGCTTGCGCGCCGTCGTGTTCTGAGGTCTCGTCGTCCCCTGGCATCGGGTTCCCAGCCGCTGCCCAGACATCGATCAACGCCACCGTGAGCAGTTCCGATGCCAACGCATTCGGCGCCATGGACCACTGCCTTCCGATTCCCCTTAACGAACTGTTCGATGTTTCTCATACCTCCTCGCCGCCGAGGGCGGCCGGACGTACCTGCCCCACGTGCTCCTGTACGGCGTCCATGATCAGGTCGAGGTCGAGGGCCAGATGTACGACGGCCTCATGCCGGCGTGGACGCAACTCGAAGACGGCCAGATTGCGGACGTCCTCAACTACATCTCCACCGCATTGGAGAACGAAATCGCCCTCCCCGAAGGGTTCGAACCGTTCACCGCGGAAGAGGTAGCGGCGGAACGCGATCTCAGTTTCGCCCCACGCGACGTGCATACGCAGGGAGGTCATGGCTAGCGGTGAGGAGTAGTCCTTAGCCCGTCGGGACCCAGGCGTTGACGTTGACCGGCGGGACGCGAGGCTCGACCTCCACCATGACGATGCCGTCGCCCTCCTCGCCCAAGTCAGCTACGGGGAGGCTGGGGTCGGAGCCCGAAGCACGTCTGAGACGGGCGAAAAAGGTAATCGTCCCACGGCGGGGGTGCCCCCGGCCGTTCCGATGGCCGCAAGGAGACCATGACGCTGAGCGGCACCCATCCGGAACCCACCACCAGCAAGTTCCTCTTCGCCTCGAAGGCGATGACGCCGTTCTGGACGGTCGCGCGCATTTACCTCGGCTGGCTGTGGCTCACCTCGGGCTGGGGCATGCTCTTCACCCCCGCCTGGGTGGATCCTGAGGCGGGAGACGCGATCCGCGGCTTCCTGGGTGGGGCGATCGAGCGCGCGGGGGCGAGCAGGCCTCCGTGACGCCCTGGTATGCCTGGATGATCGAGACATGATCATGGCGATCAGGACGCAAGCTCGGTAGGGCCTAGTGCGCATCTCGTAACGGGTGACGATAGCTCGGAAGTTCTTCATGCGGTTCGCGCAACCCTCCACCACGTTGCGCTCCTTGCACGCCCCGCACCGGTGTGGCGAGCGACCCTCACGGCCGCGTGAGGAAGCGCAGGAACGACCCGAGGTTCTCCACGGCGCTCGGGCGTGGCCCGGCGTCGTGGGGCAGCGCGCTGGTGGTGAGCGCGCCCGTGAGGAGCAGTACCACCACCAGCAGGCCCGCCTCCCACCTGATGGCGCGCCGGAGGCCGGCTGCCGCGCCGCCGCGCAGGAAGCGGGGCAGGAGCACGAAACGGTTGAGGGCGGCGACCGTCACGATGGCGAGCACGGCGACGAGCTTGGCGCCGAGCGCTAGACCGTAAGGCGAGGCCACGAACCGTGCCGGGTCCTGCATGTGGATCAGGGCGGTGTAGGCGCCCGTGGCGAAGAGCGCCAGCACGCTCGCCAGGCCGATGCGCGAGACGCGCCCGAACGCCGCGGTCAACGCCGGCCGGTGCTCGCCCCAGTGCGGGTGGAGGGCCAGGAACAGCAGGGGGCCTGTCCAGGCGCCGGCGGCGGCGAAGTGGATGAGGTCGGCGAGCAGGGGCGGGGTGCCGCTCATCGCCGCGGCGTGACTGGTCCAACTGAACGTGCCTAGGAAGGCAACGCCGGCGAGGACGAACAGGCAGTCGGCGGCGAGGCGCGCGCCATTGCCGCGCGTTACCGCCTCCTTGTCAGCCTCCCGCCGGTTCGTCAGGCGCAGGGCCAGCAGGCAGACGGCCACAACCAGGGCGAGGCGCACGAGGACGGCGCGGCCGTGGCGGGTGTTAGCCAGGTAAGTTCTGCACGAGCGGGCGTCGGCGAAGCCTAGTATCCCCTGCAAGGTGAGCACGTCGAGGGCGCTGGTCGATAATGAGCACGGCGGCGCCGGCCAGCGCGCCCCGCCGGAGGCGCCGCGTGAGCGCGGCGTCCGGGGGCGCCGGCAGCACGAAGCGGCCGGTCACGCCCGCCCCCAGCAGCAGGACGCTGGCCAGGTAGAGCAGGCCCTTCACGAGCGCGGCCGTCGGCGCCCGTCAGCAGCTCGGCGGGGACGAGCGCGGCCGCGGTGACCGCCCGTTCCGCGCCGCGCGGCCGGTCACGGCGCCGGCGGCGCGTAGCGGAACACGAGGAAGCCCTGGGTGCCGTGCGTGTCGATGGAGAGGATGCGCCACATCACCACGTAGACGCCCGGCGCCAGCTCGTCGCGCAGCCCGATGGTCACTTCCTTGGCGCGCCGCTCGGCGTTGGTGAGGCCCACGTCGGCGCGGGCGTCGGCGTCGTCACGGCGGTCGAGCGCGTCGGAAACGAGCGCGCCCGCCAAGCCGTTGAGGCGCGGCCAGGCGTCGGGCGCGGCCAGGTCGACGCCGGCTGCGTCGAGCTCGTAGACCTTGAAGAGGCTGAAGTCGAGCTCGACCTCCTCGCTGAAACTCAAGCGCACTACCGCCGGCGGCTCCTTGAGTGTGGCGTCGGGCGCCGGCTTCGACGACGCGAGCGTCGCGTGCGCCAGCGCGGCGCCCGGCGCGAGCAGGAGCAGGGCCGCTAGGTAGGGCAGGAGGCGGCTGGGCTTCACGGGAAGCGCAGCTCCTCGATGGGGGCGACCTCGTGCAGGTCGAACGTCAGGTTCACCTCGGCGCCGCCGATGAAGCCGCTGACCGTCAGGCGGTAGACGCCGGGCTGGGTGAGTACGAAGTCGTCGGTGTAGCTGCCGGGCTGGCCGTGCACCGCGCGCAAGGTCAAGCTTAGTTTCTCGCCGGTGGGGGCGGTCAGCTCCGCCGTGAGGCTGTTGGCCAGGTTCTCGACCAGCGCGCCCGCCCCGGTGCGCACGGTGAGGGCCAGGCCGTTGCGTTCCCCGGTGTAGGCGGGTTCGGTGGTGTAGCCGACGCTGACGTTGTACTGCTCCTCGCCTTGGCCGACCGTCTGGGTCTCGTGAGCCAGGCCGACGGCGAACGTGATGAGGAGCAGCGATGCCAGGAAGGTCTTAAGGGTCTTGTTCACGGTGAGTGGTCTCCAAACCGGGTAGGGCGCGGGTTCGTCGATGCGGGCAGGCAGCGGCGCGCGAATCGCATGGCTTTAGTGTTGGAGTCGCTACCTGGGCGCCCTCCTGGCCAGAACCATACTCCAAGGCCGGCCGTGGCGGGTTTCGTGCGCGGGCGCTACCAGGGCTACGATGTACGGATATGGCAATGCCCACTCAGAACGGTTGCGAAGTCGAGCTCGAAACGTTGGCGCGCGCCATCCCGCAAGACGAGATCGTCGACGAGTCGGTGATGCTCCTCAAGGGCTTCGCGGATCCCACGCGCTTGCGCATCCTCGCCATGCTCCTGGAGGGTGAGGTGTGTGTCCACCAGATCGTGGACGTGCTTGGGATGTCGCAGTCCGCCGTGAGTCATCAGCTCCGCACCCTGCGCGGCGCGCGGCTCGTGTCGTACACCAAGCGCGGCCGGCACGTCTACTACCGCCTCGCCGACGAGCATGTGCGCGAGATGCTGAACGGCGTGCTGTCGCACAGCAGCGAGGTCGTGGCGCCCTAACGCGCTCCCCATCACAGATACATGAGTACGTGTTCATGTATGATGTGGGTCATGGTGAGGAGATACCCAAGATGACGACCACCCGGCTCGACCTGGCGCAGGTACTGCCCGGGCACCCGCCCACCGATGACGTCTGCCTGCAGCGCCTGACGGCCCTGCTGCGCGCGAACGGCGGCGTGCGTAGCGTCCAGCTCGCGGGCGGCGGGCGCGCCGAGCTGCGCGTCGAGCACGACCCGGCCGCGCTGACGGCTCGGCAGCTAGCGCGGCTGGCGCGGGAGGCGGGCGCGGCGGTGCAGGCGCGCTACCGGCACGCGAGCCTGAGCCTGGCGGGCCTGCACTGCGCCGACTGCGCCACGTCGATCGAGGCCGTCACCGGCCGCCTCGAGGGCGTGCACGCCGTAGCCGTCAACTACGGGACCGAGAAGGCGCAGGTCGTCTACGACGAGGAGCTCCTCGACCGGGCCACCATCGAGCGCGAGATCAGGGGCCTGGGCTACCGGGTGCGCGACGAGGACGGCGCCGCGGACGCCGCCAACGGGAGCGGTCCGCCGCACGGGGACGAGAGGCGGGTGTTGGGGATGGCGCCGCCGTTGGCGTTGAGCCTGCTCGCGGGCGCCGCCTTGGCGGTGGGCTGGGTGGGCGAGTCCTTCCTCGGGCTGCCCCGCTGGGCGGCGGTGGGGCTGTTCGTGCTGGCGTACGTGGCGGGCGGGTGGGACGCCACGCGGCACGCCGTGCGCGCCGCCCTCAAGCGCCGCTTCGACATCGACATCCTGATGGTCGTGGCCGCGCTCGGCGCCGCCACCTTGGGGGCGTGGGCCGAGGGGGCGCTGCTGCTGTTCCTCTTCAGCCTCGGCCACGCGCTGGAGCATTACGCCATGGACCGGGCGCGCGGCGCCATCCGCGCGCTGGCGGACCTCACCCCCAAGACGGCGCGCGTGCGCCGGGACGGGCGCGAGCAGGAGATCGCCGTGAGCGCCCTGCGCATCGGCGACGTCGTGATCGTGCGCCCCGGCGAGCGCCTGCCCGCCGACGGCCGCGTCATCAGCGGCACCAGCAGCGTCGACCAGGCGCCCATCACGGGCGAGAGCCTGCCCGTCGCCAAGGCGGGGGGCGATCAGGTGTTCGCCGGCACCATCAACGGCGACGGCTCGCTGGAGGTCGAGACCACCAAGTCGCCCGAGGACACCACCCTGGCGCGCGTGATCCACGCCGTCGAGAACGCCCAATCCGCCAAGGCGCCCAGCCACCGCTTCACCGACCGCTTCCAGCGCACGTTCACGCCCATCATCCTTGTGGTCACGGCCTTAGTCATCGCCGTGCCGCCCCTCTTCGGGGTGGCGTTCCCCGACAGCTTCCGCCGCGCGATGGTGCTGCTCGTGGCCGCCAGCCCGTGCGCCCTCGCGCTCGCCACGCCCTCGGCCATCCTGGCCGGCATCGCCCGGGCGGCGCGCAGCGGCGTGCTCATCAAGGGCGGCGCCCACCTGGAGAACGCCGGCACCGCCCAAGTGGTGGTGTTCGATAAGACCGGCACCCTCACCAAGGGCCGCCCGGAGGTCACGGACGTGTGGAGCGGCGGCGCCGTCGAGGAGGACGAGATCCTGCGCCTGGCGGCGGCGATCGAGACGCGCAGCGGCCACCCGCTCGCCGCCGCCATCGTGACGGCCGCCGAGGCGAGGCGCCTGCCGCTACCCGAGGTGGCCGACTTCGAGTCGGTCACCGGCAAGGGCCTGAGCGGCACCGTGGCCGGCGCCAGGGTGCTCGTGGGCAACGACAAGCTGATCGAAGGCGCTGGCCTGGCGGTTCCCAACGCGCTCGCGGAGCGGCACGCGGCGCTCGAGCGGGAGGGCAAGACCAGCATGCTGGTCGCCAAGGAGGGCGCGGTCGTCGGGCTGATCGCCGTGCGGGACGAGCCGCGCGCGAGCGCCAAGGCGGCCATCGCCGCCCTCAAGGCGCAGGGCGTGAAGCACGTCGTCATGCTCACGGGCGACAACCAGCGGGTGGCCGACGCGCTCGGCCGGGAGCTCGGCATCGACGAGGTACACGCCGGACTGCTACCCGAGGACAAGGTCACGCAGATCGAGGCGCTGCAGGCGCGCTACGGCAAGGTCGTCATGGTCGGCGACGGCGTGAACGACGCGCCGGCCATGGCCACCGCCGACGTCGGCATCGCCATGGGCGGCGCCGGCACCGACGTGGCGCTGGAGACCGCCGACATCGCGCTGATGGCCGACGACCTCAGCAAGCTGCCGTACGCCGTCGCCCTGTCGCGCGCCAGCCGCCGCATGATCGTGCAGAACCTGATCATCAGCCTCGGCGTCATCGCGCTGCTCGTTCCTAGTGCTTTGCTCGGGCTTGCCACCATCGGCATCGCCATCGTCCTTCACGAGTCCAGCACCCTCGTAGTCGTGGCGAACGCCCTTAGGCTGCTCGGGTTCAAGGCTCGGCCCGTAGCAGCATGACGACCTTCTTATGGGTGCTGCTCATGCTGGCCGTCACCGGCTTCCTCACGTACCTGGGCGTGATGGTGCTGCGCCAGGATCAGACGATGAGGCGCGAGCGAGAAGATGAGGACGCCAAGAGCGCGACTGGCGCTACCGACAGACCACGAGCGCGTGAATAGCCGCAACGCCACATTACCGACTGCGACGCCGGCCGACGGTGGTGCCACTGATTCACACCCGGCGCTCGACGCAGCGCCGAGGACGAAGAGGAACACATGACCTGTCTGAACGTGACCCTCGGCTCGCACGAGGCGGCGGTACGCGACTCGCCGATGGTCGCCCCCCGTACGGCCCCACTGGAGGCCGGCGCATGGTGATCTACGCGAGCTGGCAGACCGACCCCGTCCTGATCGGCGGGCTCCTCACCCTGCTACTGAGCTACCTCCTGGCGGTCGGCCCGCTCAGAAGCCGCCTGGCGCCGGGCCAGCCGTTTCCGAAGGGGCAAGCGGCCTGGTTCACCGGGGGCGTCATCGCCATGTACCTGGTCGACGGCTCGCCGCTGCACGACCTGGCCGAGCGCTACTCGCTGACCATGCACATGCTGCAGCACACCCTGCTCTCCTACGTGGTGGCCCCCATGCTCCTGGCCGGCCTGCCCGTCTGGGTCGCGCGGCCGCTCCTGCTGGCGCGCGGCGTGCGGCCGGTGAGCCGGGCTCTGCTCAATCCTGCGGTGACCTTCATAGTGTTCTCCCTGGCCTTCTCCATCTGGCACCTGCCGAACTTCTACAACCCGGCGTTGACCAACAGCTTCATCCACCACACCCAGCACCTGTTCTTCCTGACCTTCTCGCTGATGCTGTGGTGGCCGCTGATGAGCCGGGTGCCGGAACTGCCACGACCGGCGCTGGGTGCGCAACTCGTCTACCTCTTCGCCCTGCCGATCGCGCAGTTGCCGGTTTTCGCCGCCGTGACGTTCTCGGACTACGTCCTCTACCCGGCGTACGAGCTCGCCCCTCGCCTCTTCCCCCTGTCCGCGCTCGAGGACCAGGCGCTGAGCGGGGCGTTCATGAACGTCGCCGGCCAGATCGCCTTCGGCATCCCCTTCATCGTCATCTTCTTCCACTGGTTCCGCCTCGGGCGCGAACACCGCGCCGCACACGCCGGCCCCGCGGGAGTGCGGTAAACCCGCTTCCTGCGCCCTGACCGCTTCACCACCTCCTTGCGCCGGGAACGGGGTTAGCTGGGAGGGCCCTGGGAGAGGGCAAGCCGGCCGCGTTCTCCTTGAGCTTTCCTAAGCGTGAAGGGACACGTGTGCCGAAGGTCACCGATCGGCGTAGTGGGCGACAAGCAGGACGGCTGTCGAGGCCGGGGTGAGGCGGCGCGGCGCTCAGGCAAGTGGCTGGTAGAAGGTGATGAGGTTGCGGTCGGGGTCGAGCACGCCGAACTCGCGCGCGCCGTACCACTCGTCGCGCAGCGGCGCGTTGGGGTGCAGCACGCCCAGCGGCCGCAGCGCCTCGTGGAGGGCGTCCACGTCCGTGACGGCGATGCGGCAGCTCGCCGTGCCGGCCAGGAACGACTCGGCGCCCGACAGCACCGGCACCGTGGCGTCGCGCTGGCGCCAGGCCTCGTCGCCGGCCGTCCACAGGTGCAGCTCGACGGCGTCGCGCCGCAGGACGGCGAAGCCCGCCTCGTCGTGAAGCAGGGCGAAGCCGAGGTGGTCGCGGTAGAACGCCACGCTCCGCCCCAGGTCGCGCACCGGCAGGGCCGGTATGGCGTGCAGCATCCTCAAGTCCCGCCCCTCCC
>CALCHY010000378.1 GCA_937907415.1 uncultured Trueperaceae bacterium | reverse complement strand
ATGAGGTTGTACTGGTGGCTGCTGCGGTTGCGGGGGCTGGTGACGCGCATCATGAGGCTGAAGATGCTGGGGTCTACGAGCTTGTAGAGGTTCTTGGCGACGTGCTTGATGCGTTGCTGGTAGGGGCCGGGGCGCGTGTTGGCGCCGTGGATGACGTGAGCGTGCCGGTGCGCGGCGATGCTGATGGGTTCGGTTACCTCACCGCGGTAGTGCTTCTGAACGAGGGCGAGGATGCTGGTGAGCACCTGGTCGTGATAGCTCTTGAAGAGGCTGTGCCACCACCTGCTGTAGGGCGTCACGAACATGGGGTAGGCGGTGGTGACTCGCTCGCCGTTTAGTTGCACGAGGGTCATGCGGAGTAGGCCGCGCGTGTCGCGGTGGAAGGTGTCGCCGCTGGTGAGTGTGACGCTGCGGCTGCCGTCTTCGTGTTCTTCGTAGTGGGCGAACGCTTTCCCGCGGTGCTTGTCGTACTCGCGTTCCCGGTAGGGGGCAATGAGGGGCTTGAGTTCTTCGTAGGCGGCTTGGTTCTCGGTCATGTCCCTCCTCGAGCACGCTGTTGTGCGTGACTGGGTTCGGGTGCCCGCCCCTGGCGGGCTTTCTTCTGCCGTTACCGCAAGATCCCGCGCCGGGGTGGCGGGGGTTAACGAGAAGAGGGCCGACCCGCTAGTGCGGGCCGGCCCTCGATTCCTGCAAGGTGACGCTTACTCGGTGCTGGCGATGAACTCCTCTTCGAGCGGGTCGAAGCCGGGCATGGCGTAGTAGGTGGGTTCCGGTGTGAGGCTGGCGATCACCGGTTCATCTGGCGTGAGGGCGGGGGCGGCTTCTCCCCTGACGGTGGTGATGACGTCGGTGACGAGTTCGGTGTAGCCGGGGAAGAACGTGACGTTCGGTTCGGGCGCTTGTCCGCCCCAACTGACTCTGAGTTGCGGGTAGGTCTTCTCCATGTCCGCGCTCGGCATCCACATGCGGTCCAGGTCGTACCACTCGGAGCGCGGTTGCGAAGCGGCGAAAGCGACGAGATTCCTCGTGGGGTACGGCTCGAACGGTTCCCCGAACGTCCCGAAGTACGCGAGCAGGAACCCTGGCCCGAGCGCTTCCCACTGCCGGATGTGCATGATCTCCTCGGTGTGCGCGACCGGGTTGACGCTGAAGTCGTAGGGGTCGTACCAGTACCCGAGCGGGGTGGCCATCCCGGAGGCACAACGTTGCCCCATGCACTGCGACTGGAACTCCACGCGCGGATAAATGGCGCCGTCGAGCGTGTAGGTCGGAGCGTTCCCGTCACCGAACTGGATGGACAGGCTGACGTGCGCGTACGCGATGCCAGTGATGCGCGGCATCTGAGCCGCTGCACTACTCACCACCAGGGCGAAGAGCAGAGCAAGAAGGAAGTAGGTGGTGCGTCTCATCGGGTGCCTCCTATGGCGGTGCGCCCGGCTTGCCGGCGGGGCGTGAGGTGACGAAGCTCGAGGCTGGCCAGGTACCTAGCGGCGCGCACGTACCGCGCGCTGGCGCTACTGGCCCCGAACTCCGCTTCCAGGCGAGGAAGCTCGAGCTCGAGGGCGTTGAGGCGCCTGCGGAGGTGCGCTTGTTGGTTGTTGCGGTGGGTGGTGCGGTGTTTGCGGGTGTGGTGGGCCTGCAGGAGTAGGGCTAGGAGGGTGATCAGGCTGATGGCGAGCGTCATTGGTGTTCCTCCGAGGGGTTCTTGTTGTGTGTGTGTGTGGTTGCGGCTGTCGCCGCTTTCTTCCCTCGGTCTTATCTCAAGATACATGAAATAGGGATAATGCGAGGGAATAGGCGGGGGCGTGGTTTATCGCCTTCGTATCGCTGGCTGTTTTAGGTTGGGTCGGGTCCACGGCGGGCTATGCGTTTGATTCCGCCGATGGCGACACGCACTGCCTGCTGGTATTTCTTGTCGGCTTGGATGACTGCGGCTTTGGCTTTGAGCATGGTGAGCGGGTCGCCGTCTATTTGGGCGCGCTTTTGCTCGAGG
>CALCHY010000377.1 GCA_937907415.1 uncultured Trueperaceae bacterium | reverse complement strand
TCGCCGCCTGGCTCCACAGCCCCTACGCCCAACTCGACACCAACCAACTCCACGCCACCCTCACCGCCAAAGACCCCCACGAGCACCTCAAGCAACACCACCCCCAAGTGCTCGACCGCCTGCAGACCATCCAAGGCATGAAGAACCTGCACCCCAGCGAGATCCTTACCAAGCTCGCGCGCGACCCGCTCGTGAACGGCAAAGCCTACACGGAACTACTGGACGCCGGCGCCGCCGACAACGTAGACACCATGCTCGTGCTCGCCGCCCCCGCCGCCAGCAGCAGCCTCGACAGCCTCATCCACGCCCTCGACGAACTCGCCAAACAAGAAGAAGTCGGCGACGTACCCCAAGCCGGCCAAGGTGTAAAACTCACCACCATTCACGCCAGCAAGGGCCTCGAGTGGCCAGCCGTCGCCGTGTTCGACCTCGGCCGCGGCAGCCGCCCCCGCACGCAAGACGTCATCGTCGAACCGCACACCGGCCGCGTCGCCACCCCCGACAACCCCGACCACGCCGAACTCAACCAACAACACGCCACCCGCGAAGAACACGAAGCCCACCGACTCCTCTACGTCGCCCTCAGCCGCGCCCGCGACCACATGATCATCACCGGCAGCAGCAAAAACGGCGACCTCACCCCAGCCATGCGCGAGCTCACCAACCTCAAGCTCGGCCCCGGCAAGAGCTTCCAAGCCGACGAAGGCCGCATCATCGTGCACACCGCCGAGTACGACCCCATCGACGCCGCAAACATCGGAGACCCCATCACGCCCGACGCGCTGCCCGTCGAGGAATGGAGCACCAAGCAGTACCTGCACGAGCGCGACCCGCTCATCCTCCGCCCCAGCCACGCCCAACCGTTCGAACGCATCCAAGCTGAGAACGAGAACCCCGAAGCCGGCAAAGCCGAGAACGCCGCCGACGCCGTACCCAACATCATCGGCACCCTCACGCACTACGCCATCGCCCAAGAGTGGAACCCCAACAACCCCACTCACCAGACCGCCCTCAACAGCCAAGTCGTCCTCAGCTCCCTAGACGACAAGACCCGCCAGCACGTCACCACCCAAGTGCTGCAACTCCTCACCGCCTACCACTCCATGCGCGGCGACCAAATCCCCACCAAAGTCCAGACCGAACGCCGCGAAGTGCCGTTCCTGCACACCACCGAAGACGGCCGCATCTGGAACGGCGTCATCGACCACCTCTACCAACTCCCCAACGGACAGTGGGTGCTCGACGACTACAAGACCGACGGCAAAATCAACCCCGAACAACACGAAGCCCAAATGCGCCTCTACGCCCAAGCCGCCCGCGCCTGGACAGGGGAGACACCCCAACTCAGGCTCATCTACCTCCGGCACAACAAGGTCATCACCCTCCAACCCGAAACCGACCCCATACCCGCCTGAGGCCACTCGCCGCGAGCGCCCGACCGCCAGCGCTCGCGGCCAACCTACAAACCGAGACCCCTCCCAGAAACCAAGGGGAGCATGCGATAGTAAGAATCCCGGTACTTCTAAAGAACTACGTTCAAGGGACTACGTTCGAAGCCCACTCATGGTGGGCAAGAGGGGGGAAGATGTCAGCCACCCAAATACTTGCAATCTTCGTAATCAGTATCCTCTTCACCACCGTCTTCCTCGGCCGCCCCCTCGCGCGCTTCGGCAAGGGAACCCTCAAGACCCACTTACTTATCGCGACCGGGATCACCGGCCTCGTGTTCCTCAACTACACCTTCGAGTGGGGGCTCCAACAGGTCTTGATCATCTTCATGGCCGCGTGGGTCCTGCTGCGCTTCGCGTTCGGCGCGATGCTTAGACCGCGCCTTGGCCAAAGAACGCCATTCCTCTTCCTGATTCCTGCCGCGATTTATACCGTAATCACCCTTGGCAGCGAGGGCAGCATCCACGCGATCGCCATTCTCCTCATAGGTGGATTCGGCTTGCTCAATTACTTCGTCGACTCGGCTGCTGGCTCTGCCCCAACCCCATACCGCAATAGATCCAACTCCCAGGACGACTACAAAGAAGACCAAGAGCGGTACGCCGCACAAGCACGCGACTGGGATGAACGCCGGCAAGCAGAAGACGACCGCTGGCGCGAGATCCAAGAGGAGAAACAACGCAACTACGACGAAGGCGAACGCAACATCTTCCACATCTAACTCAGCCCCACCAACGCGAACGGGGCAAGTACCCAAGCCCCCAGCAAGACCCCAAGGCGTAGCCTGACCCCCCTTTAGGGCCGCAGCCAGAAACGGAGACCTATGGCCTACGTCGGCACCTTCATCCTCACCTTCATAGCTTCCCTAATACTCATCGGCGGAAACCTGTACGGCATGACCGGCCGCAAGAACTACACCTTTCATCTCGTCGCCGCCACGCTCATCACCAGCGCCAGCTACCTAAACACCGAACTCGAGTGGGGACTGAGCATCAAGGCAATAGCGTGGGTCCTCGTGATCTCATGGTTCCTCTTCCGGTTCCTTTTCGGCAGCTGGATTGCGGGCCGCTTCGGCAACTGGACCGCGTTCATAATGCTCGTGCCCGCCACCATCTACACCATCGCCACACTCGACAACCCAGGAGTTCTCGTCAGGGACGGCCTAGTAGGACTCATAATCTTCGGGTTCCCCGCCTACGCTCGAACCGCCGCAAACTGGAAAGAGCAGGGCCTCACCGACAACGATGACGCGATCCCCGCGAGCGCCACCTCCGGGAACAGCACTTGCTCCCGGTGCGGTCACGACCCCTGCCAGTGCGCCAATAGAGCCTACGACGACGAACAGCACCAGCAGCGCCTAGACGAAATGTACGCACGACAAGAGCAAGAGAGCCGCGAGTGGGATGAACGCCGCCAGGCGGAAGAGGAAGCAAGACGCCAAGAGGACGAGGAACGGCGCCGCCAGAACCGCGAAGACGGCGAAG
>CALCHY010000376.1 GCA_937907415.1 uncultured Trueperaceae bacterium | reverse complement strand
CAGGGTAGCCCTCTTCCTAGTCAGCTGCATCCTCACCGATATCGCCTTTGCACTCAGTGCGCTCATCGCCGCCTTGCTCGTCGTGAACGATGAATTCTGGCCGAAGCGCAGCTACGGAATTGTCGCGTCGCTGGTAATCTCATTAGGCATACTCGGCACTATCGCAGGCGAGTGGCTCAACGTTACTGTGTTTGCACCATGGGCGTACGCGGAGATCATGCCAATTATCCCGCTACTTGATGTCGGTCTCTCACCCGTCGCACAATGGCTCGCAATTCCATTGGCCGCTCTGCGGTGGTCTCGGGGGGCCTCGTCAGCTAGCTGCGCCGAGAACGTCGTCTGCTCAACCGCTACAATTCAAAACATATAATGGAGAGAGATTAGAAGCGTCTTGCTTCGCTGTGGGCGGACCGAGACTTCATTGTCGATCATCAGGCGTACGTTCGGAATGCCGAGTGGATAGTAATTGATGCCATACCGGTAGATTTTTCGGTCCAGCCGGCGTGCGAGCGACGAATCGTCGTACCGGAGCACCTCGAATTGGAACTTCGGCTCCAACCAAGCATCCCGGATCGCGCGAGGCGCCGCGCCACCGACCGGGAGGTAGCGGCGAATCGGAAAGGCGTAGCCGGACGTGATGGAGAACGAGTTCGAGTCGAAATTCGATTCGCCCGCCGAAAAGGCCCGACTGTATTGCCAGTAGGTGTAGAACCCCCTTCCGACGATTGCCTGCCCCACGTTCCAGGTAGTTTCCCTTACCTGCGTTCTCGACGTCTCAACGGGGCCTTTCTCAAAAGTGCCCGAGGCCCAACCGGCCTTGAAGAGTGTGCTCCAGGGAGAGTTCTGCAGATCCGTTTGTGCAGGGAGCGGCAGCGGCCATTCGCCAGTTGCGAACCACACCAGTCTCCCCTGCAGAAGAAGACCGTCATTATCATTACCAAGCTCACCTGTCTGAATCCCGTTTCCGTTCACCAGCGCCTGCTCGTAAAGAACACGACCATTGAAGGGCGTGAGGACCAGGTTAATGCCGCGGTCTCTTGCCTTTCGCTGGACGGGGCCAGCTGCACGCGGCTCGGTGACGAAGAGCGAAGTCCGTGCGCTCACAGCCGGACGGTTGAGTGGAACACGAAGCTGCCCCGCGACGACCCGCACTCCTCTTGTGACATCGAACGTCACAGCCGCATCGTTGAGCTCTACCTGCTCTCCGGGACCCGGGAAGTTAACTTCGATGAAGAAGTGCGTGCCCTCAATCGGGCTTCCTTCCACGCTGATTTGCGCCTCCCGCACGCGAAACTCGTTCGCTGGCTCGCCACCTGGATCCGAACGGCTAATCAGGCCTGCCTGGATTAGCCCCTTCCAGAGCAGCGGGGGCGCGGATGCTGACTGCTCGTCCGCCTGGTTAGAACCCTGCGTTCCCTCCTGCGCAATTTCCTCGGCTTCGAATTTCTCTGCCCTTTCGGCCGCACCTTGAGCTACCGCTATAGCAACAGACGCTTCTTGGGCGGCCGCCTCCGACGACGAGACGAGCGCAATGCCTCCCAGCATTATTGAAACCGCTTTGCTAGGCTTGTTGCCTGGATGCGGCAAAATCATGAGCTCGCGGTCACCGAGGTGGCTACACTCGGGCCCTCTTGGCTCGCTCGGTACTTGATGATTGCCTGAGTGCCCCTGAGTTGCGGAAGAAACACTGGCTGACCGTCCTTCATCAGCCTCACGTTTCGGGTTACTTCAATCGCGATTCGCCCCGCCTCGCCGGCCCCTGCTGGTTGCACCGTGAGCGTGCCCTCACAGGTTCCGGGTTGGTCAGGCGTCGGCGCACAGAGGGTAAGTTTCGCATCGGTCACTGTACCTCGGACTTCCCGCTCCTCACCCACCATGGTGAACCGCTGTCCCGACTCGGATTCGCTACATCCCATGAGCGAAATTGCTGCCAGGGCGGCGAACACCGCCGGCAGCGCCCTGCTGATCACCGCCTCTCGCATGCGTCGTGCTCCTCCTCACGGAGTGCGCAACTTAACCTCTGGACTATAGTACGGTGTCAAGG
>CALCHY010000375.1 GCA_937907415.1 uncultured Trueperaceae bacterium | reverse complement strand
GCCGGCACCGCCGCGTACTGCGCGTAGCCGCCGCCTGGCAGCAGCGCGCAGACGGCAGCGCCGGGCGTCAATGCAACGCGCGCGGGTGCGCTCGCTTGCGGGTCAGCCACGGCGCCAGCCTGCAGGCCAGGGCCAAGCTCGACGATCTCTCCAGCTACTTCGAGTCCGACGATGTCTGTAGTCCCGGGTGGCGGGGGATAGTGACCAGCCACCTGCGCTAGGTCGGCGCGGTTGACGCCCGCCGCGCGCACCCTCACCAACACCTCGCCGTGCCCCACGGTGGGCCTTAGGGCGCTCGTAGGCTGCAGCTCGCCTCCAGACCCAACTCTTAGCGTCAACATGCCGCCGCCGTTCGCTATCTCGCTCATGGGGCATGTTACGCGCACGTGCCCGGGTTGCATGCGCCGCACCAGTCGCAACATGCGGGCCAGGCCTAACTGGTAGCGTGTGGCCATGATCGGGGTAGACCTAGGCACGACCAACGTCAGGATCCACGTGAAGGGCAAGGGGGTGCTCTTGCGCGAGCCGGCAGTCATCGCGGTGGTCAAGGGCACGACCGACATCAAGGCGGTCGGGCAGGAGGCGTACCGCATGCTCGGGCGCACGCCGGGCAACATCACCGCCGTTAGGCCGATGGCGGACGGCGTCATCGCCGACTACACCCTCACGGAGAGGATGCTCAAGGCCTTCATCCGTAAGGTATTGACGGGCCCGGCGCGCTTCATCCGGCCGAACATCATGGTGTGCATCCCGTCAGGCATCACCGACGTCGAACGTCGCGCGGTCGTGCAGGCCATCCACGAGGTCGGCGCGCGCAAGGCTTACCTCATCGAGGAGCCGGTGGCTGGCGCGATCGGGGCGGGCATCGCCATAGCAGAGCCGGTCGGGTCGATGGTCATCGACATCGGTGGCGGCACCACCGACTTGGCCATCATCAGCCTTGGCGGGATCGTCGTATCGAGAAGCTTGCGCATCGCGGGCAACACGTTCGATCGCGACATCATGGCTCACGTCAAAGCCAAGCACAACTTGCTGATAGGCGACCGGACCGCAGAGGAGATCAAGCGCGAGGTCGGCGCCGCGAAGATAGTCTCGGACGCCGACCGCCAGAGCATCGAGGTTCGGGGCCGCGATCTGATCGATGGCATGCCGAAGAGCGTCACGGTGACGACGGAGGACGTGGTCCAGGCGCTACGTTCGTCGCTCGAGCGCATCGCTGAGGACATGCGGAAGGTTCTCGAGCAGGGTCCACCTGAGCTGGTGTCCGACGTCATAGAACGCGGCATCGTACTGACGGGCGGCGGCGCGCTGCTGCGGCACCTAGACGCCTACTTGTCCGGCATCACGTCGATCCCGGTTGGAGTGGCCGCCAACGCGGCGGACTGCGTGGTGCTCGGCACCGCTCAGGCCCTCGACATGGTGCATGTACTCAGGGACGCGCACTTCGAGCAGTCGCGCTAAGGCCCGCGCTTGTCAGGCGCCTGGTGGCGGTTCCGTAGCAGGTTCCTCAGCTGTTGGCAGCACGTCAGCGGCGGCGGCCTTGGCTAGCCGCCCTACCGTGATGAAGCCGAAGGCGTAGCCGATGGTGAGGAGGAGCAGCAGCACGTAAAGTCCGACTCCGCGCTGCTCCGTAGCCAATGCCAACGCTAGGAACCAACTGACCATGCCGTACATGGCGGCTATCACGAGGGTCGTGGTGAGCGCCGCACGGCGCCCCTTCAGGAGTCCAAGGCGAGCGCTTACCACCGCTGCGACCACCAGTTCGGCGGCGGCGAACCCGACGAGCGTCCACGTGAGCACAGCGCTCGGCCGCGTGGTGACGCCAGCTGCCAGGAGCCGAACCAAGATGGCAACGAACGTGGCGATCACGACTTGCGTCATGAACGCCACGGCGAACGCGGCACGCAGAACGGTGCCTGCAGCATGTTCTGTGAGCTGCGGAACGCTCAGGTAACGGCGCAACAACGCCATCAAGGCGCGCTGGTCCTTAGGTTCAGTAGCCGGCCTCGTGGTCGGGCTCTACCGTGTTGCGTGAGAGCCACAGGGTCACCCCGACGAAGAACGACGCGAACAGCGCGATCGCAACGATGATGACGGCCGAGTTACGGGCGATAACGAGGAACTCTTCCACCTTGACCTCCAGGCGCGAGTCTACCCCACCCGCTAGACGGCGGTCGGGGCGCTAGCGCCCGCCCGAGTCGGGCGCGAGCGCCGCGCGAAACGGTACGTCATGAGAACGGCAGAGGTTGCTAATCCGGCCACCATCCCGAACCACAGACCCCGCGCGCCCACTCCCAGTTCGAAGGCCAGCAGCAGGCCGAGCGGCATCCCAACCACCCAGTATGAAACGAGCGTGAGGAACATCGGCACGCGCGTGTCCTTCAGGCCACGGAGTGCGCCGATGGCGGTTACTTGCACGCCGTCGAAGAGCTGGAACAGAGCGGCGATAGCGAGGAAGCTCATGGCAGTCGCGATCATCGAAGAGTTGGCGGGGTCCGACAGGTCGGTGTAAAGCCCGATGACGAGCCGCGGTGCGAAGGCGAAGAGCGACGCAGTCAGCACCATGAAAGCAACGGCTACGCCGATGCCCATGAAGCCCATGCGCCTGACGGCGGCCTCGTCTCCTCTACCAGCTGCCTGGCCGACGAGCACCCCGGTGGCGATGGCCATGCCAAGAGGCAACATGAACGTCATGGACGCGGACTGGATGGCCACCTGGTGCGCCGCGAGGACATCGTCGCCGAAGCGCCCCATCAACAGGGCAGAGAGACTGAAAAGCCCGACCTCCAGCCCAGTCGTGAAACCGATGGGCCAGCCGACGCGCACGAGCTCTCGCATGAGCTGCGGCCGCACCTGAGCCATGCCCCGCAAGATGCGCTGCATGGGGTAACGCCAAGTGATGAGCAGTGCGACCAGTCCGAACATCACGAAGTAGACCGTCGCCGTGGCGTAGCCCGTGCCGATCACGCCGAGCGCTGGGAACCCGAAGTGTCCGAAGATCAGCGCCTCGCACAACAGAACGTTCAGGCCCACGCCGAGGAAAGCGATGAACATGATGGGCCGCGCGTCACCGTTGCCCTCCAGGAAGCCGCGGAGCGCTTGAAAACCTAGGTAGAAGGGGTACCCGAACGAGATGGCGCGCAGGTACCCGGAAGCGAGGCGCACCGTCTCCGGTTCGAGCCCGAGTTGCTGCAAGAGCGGGCCGACGGTGTTGAAGATCACGAGCCCGGGTACCGCGAAAACGAGCGCCAACCACATGGCCTGGGACGCCACATGGCCTGCCTCGTCGCGCCTGCCTCCACCTATGGCTTGTGCGACGGTGGGACCGACTGCATAGAGCACGGATGAGGTGATGATGGCGGTGGTGAAGAAGGTCGTAGTGCCGAGCGCCATCGCTGCCAACGCGCCGGGACCGAGGCGTCCGACCATCAGGGTGTCGACGAAACCGAGGCCGTTCTGGGCGAGTTGGGCCAGCACGAGCGGCGCAGCTAGGCGCAACAATCCGATGAACTCGCTACGGCGCCCAACTAACACGCGCACCAACATAACCGGCCCGCCGCCGCGGTACCATTACCCGCATGCGCATCCTGGCGGCGGTAGTGGTGGTAGTGATCCTAGCGGGCGTGGCCCTATGGGCCACGGGCGTTCTGCCCATCGGCAACACGGCGCGGGTGCCAGCGAAGCCGAGTCTCTTCACCGCCCTAGCCTCCGGCGACGCCGGCGCCGTGACCACGGCCCTGGAAGGCGGGGCGGACGTCTTCGCTCGCGACGTAGATGGGTACACGCCGCTCATGGCCGCCGTCCGCGGCAACGCCACGACGGCCACGCTTGACGCTCTACTGGCCGCGGGGGCGGGCATCGACGAGATCACGGTGAACGGGACCTCGGCGCTGATGCTCGCGGCAGGCAGCGGCACGCCAGCGCAGGTCATCCACCTGCTCAATGCGGGCGCGGACCCGACCTTGGCCGACACGGAGGGGCGCAACTCGGCCGACATCGCCAGGCAGAACTCGGCCGTCCGCAGCTCAGGCGTCTTCCCTCGCCTGCTCGAGGCGGCCAGCGTGCCTTTCGTCAAGGGCTGGCCGAGCGGTTACGTGGTGCCCGTCGAGGGCGCCACCATCAGCTCACGCCGTAACCACTTGCCTGGCGCGCCACGCGCCTACCGCAACGGTTATCACGAAGGGTTCGACTTCTACAACGGCACCGTAAGCGTGAACATCGGTTACGGAACACCGATCGTCGCCGTCGCTGACGGCGTGGTGATCCGGGCGGACCACGATTACGTCGAGAACGACTTGACCGCTTACAACGCCCTCATCGACGAGGCGGCTCGCGGTCTAGACACCCCGCCTGAGATCCTCGACCGCCTCCGCGGCCGCCAAGTCTGGCTGCGGCACCCAGGTGGGTTCGTCACACGCTACGCGCACCTCTCCGCCGTCGCCGAGAAGGTGACGATCGGCGGCACCGTGCGCCAAGGCGACATCATCGGCTCGACGGGCAACTCGGGCACGCTCGAGGCTGCCCAAGGCACCCAGGACGACCCTCACCCGCACGTCGAAGTCTGGCGTGGTAGCGAGACGTACCTCGGGGCCGGCCTAGAACCGGAACAGATCTGGGACCTGGCCGCGCAAGTCTTCGGCACGGCGGCGCTGCCCCCATATCACGACTGATCACGCGGCGCCTACCAAGGCAGATTGAACCCCGCTAGGTTCGAGTTGCGGTAGTAGGCCTCTATCTCGGCTGGGATGGTGCTGACGTCGTCGACGACCTTGAAGAGGTGGAGGTCGCCCTCCGAGATGGTGCCAGCACGCACGAGCGTGCCTTGCAACCACTGCAGCAACCCACGCCAGAACTCGACGCCGACGAGGTAGACGGGGAACGGTTTGATCTTGTGCGTCTGGATGAGGGTTAGCGCCTCGAAGAGTTCGTCTATCGTCCCGAAGCCGCCCGGGAACACGACGAACGCCGTGGAGTACTTGACGAGCATGACCTTACGGACGAAGAAGTACTTGAACTGGATCGAGTCCGTCTGATACGGGTTGGGTGACTGCTCGTGAGGGAGGTCGATGTTGAGGCCCATGCTGCGCCCGCCGCCGTCCATCGCGCCGCGGTTGCCTGCCTCCATGATGCCGGGGCCGCCGCCGGTCAGCACCGCGTAGCCTTCCTTGACGAGGTCGGTGCCTAGCTGCCTCGCCTTCTCGTACACCTCGGTGCCCGACTTGAGGCGGGCAGAGCCGAAGATCGTGACGGCCTTGCCGACGTCTGCCATCTCCTCGAACCCCTGCACGAACTCCCCGATGATGCGGAACATGCGCCATGAGTCTTCTGCAAGGGCGTCGATCACGTACTGCTTCTCGATGCCGTTCATATCCGGTTAGCCTACCCGTCCGCAGCTTCGAGCATGGCCAACAGCGGCGTCAGGGAATCCTCGAGGGCGTCAGGAGCCGCCCCCAGAAGGGTGCTGGCGTCGTGAGTCCCCCACGTGACCCCGTAGGTTTTGAGGCCGGCGGCGCGGCCGGCCACCAGGTCGGAAGCGGTGTCGCCGACCATCCAGGTACCTCGCGCGTTGACAGCGGCCAGCCCACGCAGGATGACGTCCGGTTCTGGCTTGTGCGGGAACCCGTCCGTGCCCTGCACGTGGTCGAGTAGCGGGCCAAGCCCGACTGCCTCGACGAGTTCCTTGGCCATGATGGAGCGCTTGGTGGTGGCGACTACGCGGAGGTAGCCGCGGTCGCCTAGCGCGGTCAGCACGTCGACCACGCCTGGGTACGGCCGCGTGCGGTCAACGAAGTGCAGCGGGTAATGCACGCGGTAGGCCGCGGCTAGGTCGGGTACTAGCGCGGCAGGGGCGAACGGCTCGTACATGTCCTCGAGCGGGCGCCCAACCAAGCTGCGGGCAGCGGCCCTGTCCGGCGGCTGCAGGTCCACGCTAGCGAAGGCTGCGAGGAAACTATCAAGGATGTCGTCGAGCGAATCGACGAGGGTGCCGTCCAGGTCGAAGACGACGGCGCGTGGCGTGATCATGCCGTGAGTATGCCAGATTCGGCCTGGCGCCCGCGTCCGACCAGGCGTCAACGACGGAGGTAGGCGACGGTCACGCCGTGTCCGCCCTCGTACGGCACGGCGTCCTCGAAGCGTTCCACTTGCTTGTCGCTCTTGAGGTAAGTGCGCACGGCGTCGCGGAGGGCACCAGTGCCCTTGCCGTGCAGTATGCGCACCGACTCGAGGCGCAACGCGTGAGCCTCGAGGAGGAAGTCGCGGAGTTGCTCGAGGCCAGATTCCACGCGTTCCCCTCGCAAGTTCAGCTCGAGTGCCCCGGCGTCTGGTAGCTGAACGACTTGCCGCGTGGCGAGCGGCTTCTTCGCTGGCGCCTTCACGGCCCTGCAGTCGCTGACGGGCACTTCGGCTTTGATGAGGCCGAGTTGCACGACGAGCTGGTCGCCGCGGCGCTCGAGGATGGGGCCTTCTGCCCCGTAGCTCTCGACCCTCACGCGCGCGCCAACGGTGAACGGGTCCGTTGCCTTGCTCGCCTCCCCAGCGCGCGGCGCCGGACGTGGCGCGCCGCCAGCGACGACTCGCGCTTGACGCCTGAGCTTGCCGATCTCTTCCAGCGCCTTGCTGCGTGACTCGGGCGCCTCGCGCGCGCTGCGCTTGAGGCGGGCCGCCTGCTGCAAGGTGTCCTTCAGTAGCTCATCCGCGCGCTGAGCTGCGGCCGCCATGAGGGCGCTCTCGTTGCTGCGAAGCTTCGTTATCTGATCGCGGAGGATCTCCGCTTCGCGCGCGGCGCGTTCGCTCGCTTCCTGCGCCCCGCTCAACTGCGCTTGCAGTTCCTCGCGCTGCTGCTCCAAGCCGAGGAGCAGGCTCTCCAGGCGCTCGCCCTCCGGTCCGAGTAACCCAGCTGCACGCTCGAGCAGCTCATGGCCAAGGCCGAGGCGTTCCGCTATGGCGAGGGCGTAACTGCGCCCGGGTTGACCCATGACTAGTTGGTAGGTCGGCCGCAACTCTTCGACGTCGAAGCGCATGGCGGCGTTGGTCACCCCTGGCGTGTCACTCGCGAAGACCTTGAGCGGCGCCAGGTGGGTGGTGACTAGCCCGCGCGCGCCGGACGCGACCACCGACTCGAGGATGGCCTGGGAGATGGCCGCGCCCTCGTCCGGGTCCGTTCCCGAGCCCAGCTCGTCGATCAACACGAGCGTGTGTTCGTCAGCGCTCTCGACGATGGTGCGCAGGTTGCGTAGGTGGCCAGCGTAGGTGCTGAGGCTCGCCTCGATGCTCTGCTCGTCGCCGATGTCGCATAGGAGTTGGTGTGTGCGCGGCAGGAGGGGCTGCGCGGCGGCGCTCGCGGCGACGAACAGCCCCGCGTACGCCATGGCGGCTGCAAGCCCGACGGTCTTTATCAGCACCGTCTTACCGCCAGCGTTAGGTCCCGTGATGATCAAGATGCGCTGGTCGGCGTCTAGCGCGATGTCGTTAGGCACGCAATCTGGCACGAGGGGGTGGCGCGCGGCGCTGAGCCGCACGCGCCCAGCCGCGTCGAAGGCCGGCCGCGCGAGGCGCCACTCGTTCGCCAGCCTGGCGCTGGCGTTGACCACGTCGAGCTGAGCCACCACCGCGAGACTGTCGTCGAGGCGCGGCTCGTCTGCCAAGCGCCTGCCGAGGGCGAGCAGGATGCGCCTAACCTCGTCGCGCTCCTCCATCTCGAGTAGCGCGAGCTCGTTGTTGAGGTCAACCACGCCTGCTGGCTCGATGAACACGGTCGCGCCTGAGTCCGAGCGGTCGAGCGCCAGACCGGACACGCGCGACTGGTGGTTGGCCTTGATCGGGATCACGTAGCGGTCGCGCCGCAACGTGATTATCGGGTCTTGTACGTACTCGGCGAACTGCTCTAAGAGCCGCGTGAGGCGGTCGCGGATACGGCCTCTGATGGGGTTGAGGCGGCGCCTGATGTCGTAGAGCTTCGGGGTGGCGTCGTCGCGGACGTTGCCGTCGGGGTCGAGTTGCTCACGGACGAGGCGCAACACCCCATCGAACGTGCCGATCTCCATGGCAAGCTCGCTGAGGGCTGGCCGCTCCGACACGAGGATGGCCCTACGCAACGTGGCAGCGCCATCGAGGGTGTAAGCGATCGAGAGGATGTCGCTGCCCTCGAGAAGCTGCCCTTCGCGCACGCGCCGCACGAGGCCGCGCACGTCCTCGATGCCGCCAAGCGCCAAGTAACCGCCGTCAACGACCTCCTGCACGCGCTCGAGGGCGCGTTCGGCCGCGGCTTCGTCTTGGCGCGGGTCGAGCGCCCTGGCAAGCTCGGCGCCCATGAACGTGCCTGCCCGCTCGGCGAGGGCCGCTCTCACGCGGTCGAACGAGAGTTTGTCGAGGGTGGCGTCCGTGACCAGCATAGCGCCCAAGTATACGGGCCGCGCCGAGTTACTCTCGCAGCGTGAACGAGGCGTCAGAGCGAACGACTAGCGGCACCGCGCAGACCATGCGCCTCGAGCCAACACGACCGTACTCGTGGCAGCAGACGCTGCTCGCCTTGCAAGGCTGGGCAGCCGCCCCGGACCGTGGTCACGCCAGTGGCCAAGGGGGCGGGTGGCTGGTGGCGCTGAGAACGCCAACGACGCAGCGTGAAGTGGTGCTAGAAGTGCGCCAAGACGAACCAGGGTCGTTGCTCGTGACCGTCGATGGCGCCGCGCTAACACCAGCGGAACTCGATCACGTAAGGCGCGAACTTACTTGGCGCCTCGCCCTCGACCTAGACACGCAGCCTCTGCACGCCGCGGCCATGCACGATCCGGCGTTCGCGCCGATAGCCAGTGCCTTGGCTGGCTTCCACCCGCCGCTGACGACTAGCTCGTTCCAGGCGGCGTGCTGGACGGTGATCAGGCAACGCACCCCGCCGAGTTTCGCTCACGCGAGCATGGAGCGCCTAGCCACGCTGCTCGGCACGGCAGTAGCGGCGCCTACCGGCAAGCAGCTACTCATCTTCCCGGCGCCAGCTGACCTAGACGACGATGCGAGGCCGGCGCTGCTAGCCGCCACCAACAACCTGCGCAAGGTCGAGCGCCTGCGCGGCCTAGCTGACGCGTTTCGGCTGGTCGACGAGGAGTGGCTGCGAACGGCCCCTTACGCGGAGGCGTACGCCTGGTTGGTGGCGCTGCCGGGGTTGGGTCCGTGGTCGGCCGAACAAGTCCTGTGGCGTGGGCTTGGCCGCTACGAGCGCGTGCCGTGGCGCGACACTGGCGCCCTCGCTGCCGTGGGCGCCGCATACCTTGGCGGCCTCACCCCCGCGAAGGGCACGGCGCGCGAGTTGGCCGAGGAGTACGGCTGGCTGCAGGGCTTGTGGCTGCGCTACCTGAAGGCGTACGACCGCGTGCGTTCCTCGCCCTAGTTAGGCGCCGTCGCCTGGATGGCCGTGAGGGCGATGGTGTAGACGATGTCGTCGACGAGCGCCCCGCGCGACAAGTCGTTGACTGGGCGCCTCAGGCCCTGCAGCATCGGTCCGACTGACACGACCCCAGCCGAGCGCTGCACGGCCTTGTAGGTGGCGTTGCCGCTGTTGAGATCCGGAAAGACCAGCACGGTTGCCTTGCCGGCGACGGGGCTGCCCGGCGCCTTGCTGCTCGCCACCCCTGGCACGGTCGCCGCGTCGTACTGCAGCGGCCCATCGAGCAGGAGGTCTGGGCGGCGCTCGTGCGCTATGCGCGTCGCCTCGCGCACCTTGTCTACGTCGGCCCCCTCGCCCGACGTTCCTGTCGAGTAGCTGAGGAGGGCCACGCGCGGTTCGATGCCGAAGGCCGCCGCCGAGTTGGCGGACTGGATGGCGATGTCAGCCAACTCTTCTGCGTTGGGGTCCGGGTTGACGGCGCAGTCGCCGTAAACGAGGACCTGGTCTGGCAGGCACATGAAGAAGACGGAAGACACGAGCTTGGCGTCCTCATGCGTCTTGATGAGCTGCAGCGCGGGCCGCACGGTGTTGGCCGTGGTGTGAAGGGCGCCAGAGACGAGTCCGTCCACCTCGCCAAGTGCCAGCATCATGGTGCCGAGCACGACGTTGTCGCGGAGCTGGTTGCGTGCGCCATCGGCTGTCAGGCCCTTGTGCTTGCGCAACTCGACCATGGCGGCCACATAGCTCTCCCTCAGTGCATCGGTAGGTTCGACGAGTTCGACGCCAGCGCCTAGGGTCACGCCCTGCGCCTCCGCCACGCGGCGGATCTCGACCGGATCGCCGAGCAGCACGCAGGTCGCTATGCCCCGCTCGCCGCACTCTGCCGCCGCCTTGACGGTGCGCGGCTCCTCGCCTTCGGGCAGAACCACGCGCTTACCCGCCTCACGCGACAACTCGACGAGGCGGTAGAGGAACGCTGGCGGCGAGAGCCTTAGGTCACGGCGCCCGCCCACCCTCGCACGCAGGACCTCCATGTCGAGGTGCTCCGCGGCCGACGTCATGACGCGCTCCATCCGTTCGACATCATCGCTTGGCACTTCTAGGTTCATGGCGGCGGCTCGTGCCGCCGTGACGTACGAGTCGGTGTTGACGCTGAGGACGGGCAGGCCGGTCGCCATCGCCTTCTCGCACAACTTCATGACGTTGGCGTTCGGGACCATGTCGCCCGTCAGCACGAGACCCGCTAGGGGCACGCCGTTGAGGGCGGCCATGCACACCGCGAGGATGACGTCGTCACGGTCCGCCGGCGTTATCAGCAGCGCGTCCGGCCGCAGGCGGTGCGTCATGTGCGCGACCGAGCGCGCCACCAACGACACGTCAACTACGCGCCTAGTCGCCAACTCGCCCTCGTTCAAGACGGTGGCACCAAGGTGTTTGGCCACGTCGAGGGTGCGAGGCGAGACCATGGCGGGGCTCCACGGCACGGCGCCCACCAGCATGAAGCCTGGGTGACGGAAGACGCGCAACGACTTCTTGAGGGTCTCGGCGTCGAGAGTGACGTCAGGCAACCGGATTCCGGTGCGCGTTGCGCCAACGACCTCGACGGTCGGCGCGTTCAGTTGGTTGACGACGACCCCGAAAACGTGCGGGCTGGCGGTGCCGCCGAACGGCTGCGCCGCCAACTCGAGGCGGTCGTCGAGCGCCTGCAAGTTCGGTTGCGGGGTGGCCACGAGCAGCACTTGACAGTCGAGCGCCCGTGCGATCTCGCCGTTCAAGGCGTCGAGGCTCGGGTGATCGGCGGTGGCGGCGAGGCCCTCGACGATCATCACGTCGGCGTTGACGGCGGCGTGCTCGTAACGCCCTACGATGGCCTGCAGTAGCTCAGACTGCCTGCCGGCGGCAAGCTGTGCTTCCGCCTCCATGTAACTCAGCGGCTCTCCGGGGAGGATGCTCGTGCTGCGCCGCACGAACTCGGTAGACCGCTCGAGCCCGAGGTCGTCTCCCGGTTGCCGAATGGGCTTGATGAACCCGACGCGCAGACCCCCCTGCTCTAGCGCCCTCACGAGGCCGAGGCAGATAGATGTGAGGCCCACGCCTGGACCGGTAGGGACGACGAAGAAGCCTTTAGCAGTAGCCATGCCGATGTTCGCCGCGGTTGCGGCGCCTCCTTCACCACCTTACGACTAGCGCCCCGAACGCGCTCGGGACGACTGACCCTGCAGCCATGTGCGTGGTACACGTGAAATGCCCGAAGTGCCACACATTTGACTGTCTTCTTGCCCTACACTTACGCACCGGACGTCATGCACAGGTCCACAGGCGTCCTGGAAGGAGCGGTTGATGACGGATCAAGTCCCTTCTGACCGCAGCGATCAACCCGGCGCCGAACCGCAGAGTGCACCTCTACCACCGGTCGGCGCCCCTCCCGGAACGCCACCAACGGCGACCACCTCTAGTTCGAAGCCTGACGTCGGCAAGCGCGCCATCGCGTACATCATCGATGCGGTGATCGCGAGCATCCTCAGCTACATCCCCGTGATCGGGAGTCTGCTCGGCTTCGCGTACATCCTCACGCGTGACGGCTTCTCGTTCGAGTTCATGGACGGCCGCTCGCTCGGCAAGAAGCTGATGAAGTTGCGGCCAGTGCGCGACGACGGTGGCGCCATGGACATAACCACTTCCATCAAACGCAACTGGACCTTGGCTATCGGCTCGCTTGGCTTCCTCGTCGTGTTCGCGCCGTTCCTCGGCATCCTCGCCCTGTCGCTGCTCCTGACGCTGGTCGGTGCCGTCCTCGGCATCATCGAGCTCTACCTCGTGCTCACCGCGCCAGACGGCAGGCGCCTCGGCGACCGCTTTGCCGGCACCCACGTCATCGAGGTCGACTCTTAAGGCTGCTTGCCCTCGCTCGTCCCTTCGGGCGCTGCCGTCCGGCGGCGCCCTTGTCCTCTCTCGCGTAGCGTCGCGATGGTCACGACGCGCTTGCTCATGGCCAGCAAGAACACGACCATGGCAGCCAGCAGCAGCACGCCGCTGATGACGAAGAGCACATGCACGCCGCTCGCTAGCGTCGTGCGCCACCACGGTTCGCTCACCACGCGCAGGACTAGGCCGACCTGGAGCAGCATGAACGTCGCGGCCTCCCAGTTGGTCTGCTTGATGCCACCTGGCCGTGGCAGCATCCAGTACGCCACGCCCATGACCATGCCGAGGAAGAAGCCGATCAGGCCCATGTGCGCGTGCGTCGGCCGGAACGGGCTAGCCAGCGCTGGCCAGATGCTAACGACGACGCCGAGCGCCCCCGTGGCCACCAGCCACGCGAGCGCGGCGCGCAAGAACGCGACCTGCCATCTGCTCACAGCGCGAACTTAACCTACGGCCGCAACGCTCGCGCCGCCGCGCAGTAGGAACCGCACGGCGGCGCAGCCCGGTGGCCGATGGTCAGTTGACCTTGCCGATGCGAACGCGCCAGGTCTCTGGGCCTTGCTCGAGGTACTCCCACTCGACCGTTCCGCTGCGTTCGACTTGGAACTGGTAGTAAAGCGGCTTCGGGTCGTGGTCGTTGACTAGCTCGAACGACTGGCCTGCCTCCAGGTCATCGAAGGTCTTGAACAGGAGAGGGTGCCGCTCACGGGGCGGGATGGTGCGCACGTCTATCTGCTTCATCGGTTCCTCCTTCGGCCCACTTGATCGCCCCTGTGGGGCAGTTGGCCATGGCTTCTATCGTGAGGCTGGATACCGGCACGTGTTCGAGGGAATCCCTGATGCCAGGGGCGATCTCGTCGCAGATGCCGCATTCGATGCAGGCGTCGGGGTCGACGTACATTTCGCTCGGTCTAAGTGCCATGCTTGGCTCCTAGCTGCCTAACGCCGATGACGGTGAAGGTGCCCTCGCCAGCGATCAGCGCCTTACGCGAGCCGGGCGGGATGTGCACGACGTCACCTGCTTCAACGGCGAAGCTCTCGTCGTTCTCAGTGATGGTGCCTGAGCCTTCCAGCACCGTGAAGATCGTCTCTGCGCCGTCGCCATCGGGAGCCACGATCTGCTGGCCCTTCTGCAGGCACAGGAGCATCACGGCCATGTTCTCACCAACGTGCAGTGGCCGCGGCACTGGTCCGCGCTCCGAGAAGCGCTTCACTGCTGAAGTCTTGAAGTGCGGCACGCTAGTCTCCGCGCGGGCCAGTGCCCGCCTCGAGCGCTTGCAGGCTGACAGGCACTCCGAGCTGAGCGAGCGCTAGCAGGAGACCTTCCTGCTCTTCAGCGCTGAGGCCGCGCAAGCGGAACGCCTGCCCAAGATTGACCGTATGCGCCATGGCCCAGCGCATGGGCGCCTGCGAAAGCAGCGTGAAGCCATGGGCGATCAGGGTGCTAAGGGCGTCATCGTGGGCGTCGATGATAGTCGAGACGCGCGCGCTCAGCATGACCGCCCGCTCCTCGGGCTTGAGGGGCCGAGGTGCCGGGGCTTGGGGCGCCAGGTCGGTAGGTGAGTGGGTTTCGGTATCCTGCCGCACGAGCCAAGCCTCGCAAGCTGGCGGCAAGTAACACCATGACGTAGGTCATTGGCCAGCCGAGCCGCAAGGCCGAAGCTTAGTCATGGCCGAGACATTCCTCGATAACCGCGGGCTCGAGCCCCCCAACCCGATGATCCGCACCCTCGAGGCGCTCGACGCCATGGCGCCCGGCGACGTGCTCGTGATCCACAACGACCGCGTGCCCATCTACCTCCTACCCCAGCTGGTCGACGCTGGTGCGGAGTACGAGGTCGCAGAACAACCGGACGGCAGCGCACAAGTGCGCATCAGGAAAGGCGCCTGACCGGAAGTGATGCCCCGCCTTGGTGCCGATGGGGCGCCGCCAGTACTCCCGATCGCCTCGCTACTGCTTGGCGCCCTGGCGCTCGCGCTCGTCGGCTTGCTCGTGCTGCTCTCCCCCGCGGCGTTCGCTGGCTACCTTGGGCTGCCGCGCGTCGTCGCCATCAATCACGTGTTCACGCTCACGTTCGTCGGGCTCGTGTTCGCGGGCACCCTCCAGCAGTTGCCTGCGGTCATGTTCGTAACGAAGCTGGCGTGGCCGCGCCTCGGTTGGCTGACGTTGCCGCTTCTCGCCGTCGGCAGCGTTGCGGTGGTCATCGGTTTCTTCCGCGGCTTCTCGGCACCGTGGCTGGCATTCGGGGCGGCGGCCACCAGCCTCGCGTGGGTGGCGCTGGTCGTGCAGCTGGCGAGGACCGCCGCGCAACGCTGGCCTAAGGATCCGGGTAGCCACGCCCTTCTCCTCTCCGCGCTTTTTCTCGCCCTGGCCGTGATTCTCGGCTTCACGCTCGCTAGCGCCCGCACGACGCCGAGCGTCGCCGCGCAAGTCGGTTACCCGGTGCAGCTCCACTTCACCGTCGGGCTGTTCGGCGCCTTCTTGCTCGGCATCATCGGTTCGGGCCAGAAGCTCCTCTCGATGTTCGCGCTGTCGAAGGGCGGGCCGCAGTGGCGCGTGCGTTACGCCACCTACGCCGTCACGGCCGCCATCTTGCTCGAAGCCCTCGCCACGTTCGCGCGCCTGCCGCTCATCACTGCCTCGCACGTGCTACTCGCGATCGCCTGCGCCCTACAAGCGTGGGAGGTCCTCAACATCCTGCGTCGCCGGCTACGCAAGCGCCTCGAGTTGCCCATCCAGCGTTACGTGCTAGCGCACGCTTTCCTGCCACTAGCCGGAGTCGCGTTGCTCTTCGGAGAGGGCGGGGCCGCGATGATCCTCTTCCTGCTTGGCTTCGTTGGCCTGGCGGTCAGCGGCATGCTCGTCAAGATCTTGTCGTTCCTGACGTGGACCTGGCAGTTCGCCGGCGCCAGCACGGGCGGCGTGTCCGGCGGGGCACCGTTGTTACGCGACCTCGTAAAGGACGAGCTCGAGCCGATCATCACTTGGGGCTTAGTCCTGGCCGCCGCGGCCCTCGCCGCCGCGACCATCTGGAGTAGCGCGCTCTTGGCCGTCGTCGCTGGCGCAGCCACGCTGCTTGCCGGCGTGGCGCTGACCGCGCAGGCCAGCCACGTGGTTGGCGTAACCGTCCGCTCGAGGCGGCGCCTGGCGGCTGCCGCTGCCGCGGCGCAGGCCACGAAGACCCTGGAGGAAGCTCGCGCATGACCGAAACTGAGCTGACCGAGATCAACCCAGCCGTTCCAGCGCGCAACGTGCTCGAGGCCTTGCACGCCGTCATCGACCCGGAGCTCGGGCTCGACATCGTTAGCCTCGGCATGGTTTACGCCGTGGCAGTCGTCGATTCTCAAGTGGCTATCGAGATGACCTTGACGACGCCTGGCTGCCCGCTGCACGGGAGCATCGAGGCCGACGTTCGCCATTGCCTCGGTCAGGTGCCTGGGGTCGGCGATATCGGCGTCGAACTAGTGTGGGACCCACCCTGGACGCCTGACTCCATGAGCGCCGAAGCTAAGCGCTCACTCGGCTTCTACTGACAAGCGGGTACGCGGCGGCTCACCGCCCCGCTGAGTTCGCCATCTCTTGGAGCTGCGCCCGGTTCAGGCTCGTCACGGTCCGGCCTTGCAGTTCGATGGCCCCGCCAGCATGTAAGCGTGAGAGGTTGCGGCTGACGAGTTCCGGAACCGTGCCCAACTGCGCTGCGATGGCCCCGTTCGTGTCCAGCACGAACGGCAGGCCGTCCTGGGCCGCCCCGAGCAGGTAACGCGCCAAGCGGTGCACGACCTCCTGGAACGAGATCTGCTCGACGAGAGCGACCAAGCGCCGCAAGCGCCTGCCGAGCATGCCCATCAGGTGCAGCGCTATCTCCGGCCGCTCACGCAATATGCGTTGGAAACCGACCTGCTCGAGCCACAACACTTCGCTTGCCTCCGCCGCCTCGGCGCTGGCGGGGTATGGGCCGCCGTCGAGCGACACCAGTTCGGCCACCGCGTTGAACGGGTGCTCGACGGCAAGCACGACCTCACGGCCGCTGGCTGGCGAGATGACGTAGATCTTGACCCTCCCGGTGACCACCACGGCCAGCCCCTTGGCGGCCTCGCCAGCCATGAACAGGGGTTCACCTGCCTCCAACTGCCGGCGCCGCGCCACCGTTGCCAGGGCGTGCAGGTCCGCCTCGGCTAGCTCCGCGAATAGCGGGCAGCGGGCGAGGACTTGAGCGTCTGATAACGGCATCCGCTAACGCTAACCGCTAACGGCGCCGCGCGTGGCAACTCGGGTACGGGGTTAGCATAGCGGGCGCCCGCCGGCTGGTAGCCACGGTGGGCTCCGCGACGACCATGGGTGAGGTGGCCGCCCCCTACCGGAGGCTAGAGGTGAAGAGTTCGAGTTGGCAACGCATCCTCTTCGTGATGTTCGTTGCGCAGTTGCTTGCCTCCATCGGCTTCTCGACCATCTTCCCTTTCCTGCCCAACTACGTTGAGTTCCTAGGCGTCCGATCGGGCGGTTCGCTCGTGTTCTGGGTGGCTGCCGTGTTCAGCGTGCAGGCGGCTGCCATGATGATCGCCTCACCGATCTGGGGCGCCATAGCTGACCGCCACGGCCGCAAACTCATGCTGGAGCGCGCGTTCTTCGCTGGCGCCGCCGTCATCCTCCTCATGGGCTTCGTGCGCAGCGCGGAGGAACTGACGTTCCTGAGGCTAATCCAGGGCCTCACCACTGGCGTGGTCAGCGCGGCGAACTCCATGGTCGCCGCCACCGCGCCGCGCCAGCGGCTTGGTTACGCCATGGGGATGATGCAGACCGCGTCGTGGGCGGGCGCCTCTGTCGGGCCGATGATCGGCGGCGCGCTGCAGTACTTCTTCGGTTTCCGCTTCTCGTTCGTCGTCACGGCGGCGCTGATGCTGGCTGGCGGCCTGCTCGTGCTGTTCGGCGTGAAGGAGGACTTCACCGCCCCGCCGCGCGCCGAACGTGGCGTAGGTGGGTTGATTCACGCCTGGCGCGACGTAGTGCGCACCGCTGGGGTGCCGCTAGCGTACTTCCTGCGCTTCAGCGCGTGGCTTGGCCGCACCATGCTCGTACCGTTCCTACCGCTGTTCATCGCCACGATCACCGTAGACAAGGACCTCGCGGGGATGTACACGGGGTTAGCCATCGGCTTGGCCGCCGCCTCGTCCACCTTGAGCGGCGTGCTTCTCGGTCGCCTCTCCGACCGCGTTGGTTACAAGCCGATCCTGGTGGCCTCCGCCCTCGGTTGCGCCGTCTTCTACGTGCCGATGGCTTACGTCACCGACGTCGTTCAGCTCATAGTGGTCAACGTGCTCATCGGCTTCGCCATCGGCGGCGTTCTGCCTGCCATCTCAGCCATGCTTGCGCGCCTCACCCCACGAAACGTGGCGGGCGCCGTCTACGGCCTGGACAACTCGGTGGCGGCGGCATCGCGCGCTCTAGCTCCGATCATCGCGGGCGCCATCGTCACCGTCACGAGCCTGCCGGGCTCGACCAACTACCGCACGATCTTCCTCGTGACGGCCGGCCTGTTCCTCATCACGGCACTGGTGGCGGCGTGGCGCCTGCCCCGCTCGGAGCGCGAGGCGTTAGCCACGGACGTCTGAGCCACCGGCGTACCTGGGTCGTTGACTTAGCGTCCAAGCGGCGGTACCTTCGCAGTGTCACCAGGGGTGTCCGGAGCCGTAAAGCGGAGGCCGGGCTGAGAACACACCCTAGAACCTGACCCCGGTAATGCGGGCGGAGGGAGAGTGGCGCAACGCCCCATCAGTGGGCCCGCGTCCGTAGGTGATAGAAGGACGTGCCATCATGCGTAACTTCCAGTCCATCGTGCTCGCGCTCTTGCTCGCATTGGGCGCTGCGGCCCATGCCCAACGCATTACGGTCCTGACGCACAGCTCGTTCGCTTTGCCGCAGGCGCTCCTCGACGACTTCACGGCGCGCACGGGCGTCCAAGTCACCTTCCTCCAAGGCGGCGACGCAGGTGAGGTCGTCAACCGCGCCGTGCTGACCAAGGCGCGCCCCCTCGCTGACGTGCTGTTCGGCGTGGACGGCAGCCTGCTCGAGCGCGTACGCAGCGAGGGCATCTTCGAGCCGTACCTCAGCCCCGAGCTGAAGCGCGTGCGCCCCGACCTGCTACTGGCGACGGACGGCCTCGTGACCCCCGTCGACGTCGGCTACGTGCTGCCTAACGTTGACAGCGCTTGGTTCGCGCAGCACGACCTGGCGTTACCCGCGACGCTCGAGGCGCTGGCGGACCCCGCGTACCGCGGCCTCACGGTCGTGGAGAACCCGGCCAGCTCCAGCCCCGGCCTGGCGTTCTTGCTAGCCACCATCGTCCGTTTCGGCGACGAGTCGGCGGACGTGCCGGGCACGCACGCTGACTTCGACGATTGGCTTGACTTCTGGGCGGCGCTCGTCGCCAACGACGTGGCGATGGCAGACGGCTGGTCGGACGCCTACTACACGCAGTTCACGCGTTACGGCGGCGCGAGCCCGATCGTCGTGAGTTACGCCACGAGCCCCGCGGCCGAGGTCATCTTCTCTGACGAGCCGCTGCAGACGTCACCGACGGCGAACTTGCAATGCGCGGGCTGCGCCTACCGTCAGGTCGAGGGCATCGGCATCCTCAAGGGCACGAAGGAGCCTGAAGCGTCCGCCGCGTTCGTCGATTTCATGCTGAGCGCAGCGGTACAGGCCGCCATCCCGCTCGCCATGTACGTCGACCCCGTCGTAACCGACGTCGACTTGCCGGCAGAGTTCGTCGCTTACGGGCAGCTAGAGCCAGCCACCATCGCGGCGTCCCTCGACTCCGCGACGGTGCAGGCGAACCAAGCGCGCTGGCTGCGGCAGTGGACGGCCGTCGTGCTACAAGGCCGCGACCCTGCCAGCGTCAGGTGAGCGCTCACCTTTGAGGAGCGCGGCCAACTCCGGCGAGCTCGCGAGTACCTCCGCGAGGGTTCCTTGCGCCGCCACGCGGCCGCCCTCGAGGAGGATCACGCGGTCGGCGCGCTCCAACGCGGCGCGGCGGTGCGACACGACGAGGCAGGTCGTCTCGCCCGCCGCGAAGAGTCCGTCCCACAAGCGCCTCTCCGTCTCGACGTCGAGGGCGCTCGAGATGTCGTCGAACACGAGGAGCTGCGCTCGGCGCAGCAGCATGCGTGCCGCAGCCGCACGCTGCACCTGGCCACCCGAGAGCTTTACGCCACGGGTGCCAACCTCCGTGTCCAGGCCAGAGCGCATGCTAGCCAAGTCGGCGTCAAGGACCGCCAGCTCGAGCGCAGCGGCCACTTCAACGTCACTTAGTCCAGAGCCGAGCAAGACGTTCTCCCTCAACGTGTCAGAGAAGAGCCGCGGGACCTGCGACGTGTAGGCACTGCGCGGCGGGACGAAGAACGAAGCGGGATCGTCGACGTGGCGCCCGTTCCACGAGACGGTCCCCGCCTCTACGGGCAGTAGTCCGAGAAGCGCGCGCAGAAGCGTCGTCTTGCCAGAACCGATGCGGCCGGTGACGACCACGAACTCGCCTCGCGCGACGGAGAAGCTCACGTCGGTCACGCCAGTCAGGCCGCCTGCGTGGTGGGCCGTCAGGCCAACTACGTCAAGGCGCTCGAACGGCTCTACTTCCTTCACCGCGTGCTCGAACGGCGCTTGAGGGTTCTCGAGGTCGTAAGCGCGCGGGGTGACGATGGCTGACACCGGCGCATCGACGAGCAGGCGCCCGAGGCGCTCGAAGGCCACGCCCGAGCGCTTGTGCTGCACGACCATCAGGCCCATGAACGACATGACGCCCGTGAGGCGCGGCAAGAACGTGACGAAGAGGGCCAAGTCGCCCACGGTGAACGAGCCGTCCTTGAGAGCGCTCGCTCCGAGCAACAGGATGATGCCGGTGGCGATGTTCACCATGTTGTCCGTCACGCTCCTGAATAGCTCGGTCAGCAGCGTGTCCTTGAGGGCCGTGCGTTTGCGCACGGTGTTCAGGCCGACGTAGTGCCGCAGTACGAACGGTTCGCGCCCGGACGCCTTGACGGCCTGCACGCTCCCGAACGTCTCACCGAGGAAGTCGGTCACGCGGCTTGTCGCCTCGCGACTGCGGCGCCTGGCCGTGCGGATGTGGGGGCGCAAAAGGCTGGTGAGGACGACGGTAAGCGCTAGCGGCACGCACGCTAGCAGGGTCATGAGCGGGTTGATGAGCAGCATGGTGCCGAGCGCGGCGACTCCGAAGGCGGCGAAGCCCCAGAAGTCGCACCAGTACTCGAAGTACTCGCCGATGTCGTTCGCGTCGTCGCGGAAGCGCGTGACCGCCTCACTGGGTGAGTCCGGTAGGCGCCGCGAGCCGCTCGCTTCGAGCAAGTAGCTGAGGAGGGAGCGGCGCAGGTGCAGCGTCAACTCGAGCCACCACGTCGCCCAGGTGTAGATGCCGCCGATCATCACGACGAGCCGCACGGCGTCGACGCTGAGGCCGAGAGCTAGGTAAGTCCAGGCGTTGGGGCCAGCCGCCTGCGGACCCGCAAGCGCGTCGAAGAGGCCGCGCATCGCTAGCCCGAACAGTACGGGAAGGCCATGAACGACCGCCCACAGCACGGCGGTCAAAGCGAAGTACCAGGGGCGCTGCCTGCCTAAGGCCAGCATCAGCCGCAGCGGGTTGGTGGAGTAGGTCATGCGAGTTCCTCCAACGCGTGCTCGTCTGGGGTCGCGTTCAGGTCGAGGCTCAGCGCCGCGCGCCGCAAGCGGGCGTAACGCGAGTGTTGGTCGCGCGCTAGGAGGTCACGGCTGCCATGCTCGGCGACGCGGCCGCCCTCCATGACGAGTATCTCGTCGACGCGCTCGACGGTCTCGAGGCGGTGGGCGATGACGATGGCCGTCCGCCCAGCCAAGAGGCGCTCCATCGCGGCCTCGAGGCGCCTCTCCGTCGCCGGGTCGAGGCGGGAGGACGGTTCGTCAAGGACGATTAGGCCGGGGTCAGCGAGGAACACGCGTGCGAACGCGATGAGCTGCGCCTCGCCGGCGGAGAGGTTGCGGCCGCCTGAGTCGATCTCCGTGTCTAGGCCGTTCTCCTGGCGCTCCAGCCACTCGCGCATGTCCAGCTCGTCGAGTACCGCCATGATGCGGTCGTCGCTGACGCCGTCGTCGAAGAACGACAGGTTGTGCCGCAGACTCCCGCGGAAGAGCTGCACTTCTTGTGAGACGAGGCCGACGCGCGAGCGCAACCCCTGCAGGTCGGCGGCGGCGGCGTCAACCCCGCCGAGCCTCACCCTCCCCGAGCTCGGGTCGTAAAGCCTGAACAGCAGGCGCGTCAGCGTGGTCTTGCCCGACCCGGTGCGGCCGAGTAGGCCAAGGCGCGTGCCTGGCGCCAGCTTGAAGGTAACGTCGTCGAGGGTGAGTTGGTCCGGACCGACGTCTGGGTAGTGGAAGCTGACGCCGTCGAACTCCACGCTTAGGGCCCCGGCAGGGAGCCGCTCGCTACCACCCCGCGGCAGTGCCGGGACGAGGCTCAAGAGCTCGCCCACGCGCTGCACGCCCGCCCCCGCCTTCTGCAGCTCTTGCAGCTGCTGAGTGATCTGCTCGATGGGGTTCTGAAGCATGAGCAGGTACTGGAACACCATGTAGGCGGCGCCTACGGTCAAGGAGCCCTTACCGACGAGGTAGATGGCCGTGCCGATCGTCAGTGCGGTGCCGACCAGCATCAGCCCGTAACTCGATAGCCACACGACGCTGCGGAGCATCCACGCGCGGCGAGTGTCGTGATAGACGTTGCGCATGACCCCGTCGAAGCGGTGCATGGTGTAGGCGCCCGCCCCGTTACCGCGCAGGTCGTCAAGGCCGTGCAGCCGCTCCTCGATGAAGCCGAACAGTTTAGCGTTCGCCTCGCGCTCGAGGTTGGTAGCTGGCACGCCCGCGCGGCGCGTGCGTGAAAGCACGACGACCTCGAGGAGGACGACGCCGGTCAAGACCGCGCCCATCAGGCGGTTCTCGAGCCACAACGCCACCAGGATGCCGGCGAGCAGGAGCGCGCCGCCGAACACGCGGACGGAGAACACGGAGAGGAAGTTCGAGAGCGACGTCACGTCGCCGTCGAGGCGCTCGATCATCTCCCCGGACGTGCGGGCGTTATGGAAGCCCATGTCTAGGTCGAGGGTGTGGGCCGCTAGGTCCTCGCGCAGGAGGTTCGTCGCCGTCCAACCGACCGCTGCCGCGACGTAGGTCGCGACGGCGTTGAGCAGCTGTGTTAGCAGTGCTGCTACGAGGAACGTAAGGGCGATCCGCGTGAGTTCCGCGCCTGGCGCCGCACCGAGCGCGCCGTCGATGAAGCGCCGCAACAGTTGCGGCACGAGGAGCTGTAGGCCGGTCGCCACGAGCAGCAGGAGCGCCATGCCGAGCGCCCAGCCGCGCTGTGGTGCTAGGTAGCGCACCAATATCGTCGAGAGACCGAACGCTCCCCTTCTTCTCTCTCGTTCGGTCGTTGCCGTGCTCGCCGTCATGCTCGCCTCTCGTTCCGCAGAGCGGTGCTCAGGTTTCGCCTGTCTTGCGGTTTGATTTCAACTGGGCTGGTAGTTGGCTAACACGGCACCAAAAAAAGCCGTGGAAGCCTCCTTCTGGGGGGCGCCCACGGTCGCTGCGTAAAGCGTTAGTAGTTAATCAGCGACGAACAGGCAGTCCTCTCCCATGAGCGGCAAGCCACCGGTGCTGTGGCGCAGCCGCGCGCAGACGTGGTTGATAACTCCTGCCATACCGTCAGGGACTCTAGCGGTGGCGAGGCCATTTGTCAAGGGGTCGGCAGTGGTGAGGGTGCGGGAAGCGTGACCCGCCTCCTACGCACGGTGCGGCACTAACCGTCGCAGGTTAGGGCTATCCTCGCAGGACCACCACCGAGGAGGTCGCGAGTGCTCGGCCGCGCAACTTACATCGTCTCAGGCCGCCTTGGGGAGCGCCGCGTGCGCGACGAGCTTGCGGCCAAGCACAGCATCGGGCACGAGGTGACGACGATCGCTGGTTTGGCGGCGCGGTTGGCCGGCGGGCTCCTGCGGCCAGTTAGCGTGGCAGAGGTGCGCTCGGCGCTCCAAGAGCCACCCGTCACCGACCTGACGTCGTTGCGCGACCTGGCCGCCATGCCTGGCTTCGCAAGCGCGGCCGCTCGCACGCTCGTCGCTGCGTGGCACGCCAACATCGTCCTCGCGGATCACGCTGGCGCGGGCGGCAGGTGGGCCGAGCTGGCGGCGTTGGAGCGCCACGTGGCGGCCACTTCTGGCACTGGTGCCTTACTCCCTAACCACCTCATCGGCTTGGCGCGCGAACGCGCTCACCTCGCGGCGAAGCTGACTGGCCGGATCACACTAGACCGGATCTCCGACGTGCCGCCGCTCTACCGCGGCCTGCTAGCCGACGTCGCCGAGCACGTCGACGTCACTTGGTTCGGTGCTTCGCAGACCGCCCCAACATGGCTGCCGCCCGCCATCACGTGGTCGCCTGCTAGCCAGGAAACGCCAACGGTATGCGCACTCAGTTGCGCGGATCCGGACCATGAGGCGCTCGAGGCGTTGCGCTGGGTCCATGCGCACCTCAGCGCCGGTCGTAGGCCAGAAGAGCTGGCGCTGGCCGCCGTGGCCGTTGCCGCCTACGACGATGCCATCCTCACGCAGGCCGAGAACGCTGGCATCAGTTTGCACGCTGCCCACGGGTTACCTGCCATGAACACGGGGGCCGGTCAGGTAGCGGCGGCTCTCGCTGACATGCTCGTGAGGGGCCCTTCGCAGCAGCGCGTTGGGCGCATGGTGAGCGCGGCGCGCGCCGCCACCGTTGGCCCGCTCGCGATCCTCCCGGAGACGTGGGCAGACGAGCTCAAGCCGCACGCCTACCTAGTCACCGTGCCGCAGTGGCGGCGTGCCCTTGGGCAGCTAGCCGCCCGCGAACCGGAGCAGGCTCTGATCGTCGAGCGCCTGGTGGCGGACGTGACGCCCGGCCTTGCCGCCGCTGGCAGGGTCGGCGAGCGCTGGTTAGGGGGCAGCGCGGCGGCGCTCTGGCACCAGGCGCTGGCTGAGGGCCCGACCACCGTCCTCGAACAGTCCTTGCAGGGTCTGCGCGTCTCGGACGGCGTCGACCCGGCTACCGCCGTCTTGTGGGGCCCTGCCGCTACATCGATGGCGTGGCCGCGACCGCTCACGCGCCTCCTTGGGCTTGCGTCCAGGTCTTGGCCCCGCCGCGGTTCGGACGAAGATGCCCTCTTGCCCCAGCGGCTACGTCCGGGAACGACGTTACGCGAGAAGAGCGTTGCGCAAGTGGATGCCGAGACCTTCGCCGCCCTCATGGCAGGCGCGCGCGAGGAGGTAGTGCTGTCGTGGCCGCGGCGCGGGCCAGACGGCCGCGCGCAGGCGCCCAGTCCGCTCATCGCCGAACTGCGCGACGTCAAGGCGAGTAGCGCTCCGGTGGCCGGCACCGTTCACGCCCTTAGCGAAGCCGACCGCCGCGCCTTCCGCCCAGCCGAGCTACGCAGCGACCCGCGAATCGCCAAGGCCCGCAGCGCGTACGCCTCGACCTACTCACCGAACCTCACGCCTCACGACGGCGTCGTGCGACCACACCACCCAGCCGTGGTCCGCGCGCTTGGCCGCACGCACTCAGCCACCTCGCTCAAGTCCCTGCTCCTAGACCCCCACGCCTTCGTGGCCCAGTACGCCCTCGGCTGGCACCGCCCCGAGCCCCAGGAGGAGCTCCTGGCGCTCGATCCGGCCGCGCTCGGCACCTTGCTCCACGAGGTGCTCGAGCTAACTGCCAGCCTCCTGGCGGTCGCTGCGCCCGGCACGCTCGAAGTGGCCGCCGCCGTTTCGCGGGCGCGCCGCCAGGTTGCCGCCAAGTGGGAGGCCGAGCGGCCCGTGCCACCCGCCGTCCTGTGGAGCGCTACGTTGCGGGCCGTCGAGGCGTGGGCGACCTGGTCACTCACGTTCGACGACGGCCAAGCCGCCTGGCAGGAGAGCTACGCTGAGGTGCGCTTCGGTTACACGACTTCGTCAGACGCCGATGACGACCGCGTCTCCTTGCCGTGGCGTCAGAACGCCGCAGTGGTCCTGCCAGGCACCGACTTGCGTGTGCGGGGCGTGATCGACCGCCTAGAACTCGACCGCAACGGCAGGCGCGTGCGGGTAGTCGACTTCAAGTCAGGCAAGCCGCTCAAGGAGACCGACGGGCTCGCGGGCGGCGAGGAGCTGCAACGCACGCTGTACACGGTCGCCGTGCGCCAGCTGCTCGGGGAGGGGTGGGCGGTCGAGGCGCTCCTCGCACACCCACGGCAAGGAGTCACGCGCTCACTAGCCGACCCTGACGCGGCCATCCTCGCCCTCACCGAGTCGGCGACTCTCGCGGTCGCCAACCTCCTGCAAGGAAACGCCATCGCGGGCCCCGGGCTGCGGTCGCCGTTCGCCGCCACGCGCATCGCATATCCCGCGTCTGGAGTAGGCGGCTACCTGAGAACGAAGGCCGAGGCCATCGGGCGCGTGCGCGGCCCGCTCGACGCCGCGTTGGGGCGTGAGGCGTGAGCGGCTGGCTGAGCACGCCTCTCTCGGACGCGGCCGCGCGCCGCACCGCGCTGACCGACACCGCTCACGGGCTGCTGGTCGAGGCGGGCGCTGGTTCTGGCAAGACCGCCATCTTGGCCGGGCGCGTCGCGCTCCTCTTGGCCGAGGGCGTGGCGCCAAGCAGCATCGCCGCGATCACCTTCACGGAACTCGCGGCGGCCGAACTCGCAGCGCGCGTGCGTGAGTACGTCGCTCAACTTGGCGCGGGAGCAGTGCCAGCGCCGCTGCAGCCCGCGTTCCCTGATGGAGCGCCAAGCGACGCACAACGCGAGCGTCTCGCCGCGGCCCTGGCCAACCTCGACGAGCTGACGAGCACGACCATCCACGGCTTCGCCCGCGAGCTGTCGCTTCCGTACCCCGTCGAGGCGGGAGTCGACCCTGGCGCCACCGTCATCGACGCGGGCGCGGCCGCTCTCCTCTTCGACGACGTCTTCGACGCCTGGTTGAGGCGCCGCCTAGGAGCAGAGGCCGCGCAAGGCCTTGCAAGTGCTGGCGCGCCTGCTGCAGAAGACCCACTCGCACTGCTCCTCACGCACCCGGCAGCTCCAGGTCTAAGAAGCATCAAGGACCTGCTGAAGCTCATGCGGGCGCACCCGGACATGCGGCTGCCTGCTGTGGCGCTCGAGCCCGCCGCCTCCGCCGCTGGTGAGGCAGCCGCCGCGTTCTGCGGCCTGGTCGCCACAGTGACCGGCGCACCAGAGAAGGTCGTCAAGATCGCTGCGGAGGCGCGGGACTACGTCGCCGGCCTGAGGGAGTCCCCAAGCCAAACGGACCTTGCCATCGCCGCGCTAGACCGGGGGGCAAGAACGCTGTTCACCACTACCGGAAGCGTCAGGAAACTGAACGTCAAGGGCGCGTGGGTGAGTGCGATGCGTTCAACTGGCGCCTCGGCGTCCGACGCGGCAGCTAGTTACGAGGTGCTGGCCTCCGCCCACCTCCTCCTCGACGAGGCCATCACCGCCCTCGCGGCCGAGGCGTCCGACCACCTACTCGGTGTACTGATGGATGCGCTTGCCGAGGTAGTGGCCGCCTACGCGGAGGCGAAACGGCAGCGGGCGAGTCTGGACTTCGACGACCTCATCGCCAACGCCGCGCGCCTACTGCGCGACAACGAACAAGTAAGGGCCGAACTGGCACGACGCTACCTGCACGTGCTCGTCGACGAGTTCCAGGACACCGACCCTGTGCAGGCCGAGATCGTGTGGCGCCTTACCGGCGTGCCGCCGACCGCGGACCAGGCTGGTGACTGGCGCGCCTGGCCGTCGCGTCCAGGGGCGCGCTTCGTGGTTGGCGACCCAAACCAGTCCATCTACCGCTTCAGAGGCGCTGACTCGGGCACCTACAACGCTTTGCGCGCTGCACTCACGCAGGATGGCGGCTCCTTGACGCTGCAGTTGAACAACAACTTCCGCTCCGTGCCAGACATTCTGGCGAACGCCAACCACACCTTCGCCGGTCCGTTGACCGGCCCCGGCCAGGCGGGCTACGCGGACCTCGACCACCGCCGCCTGCCGCTGGCCGGGCCCGCCCTCGTGCGGTTGCAGGTCGTAACGCAACCGGGCAACTCCGATGCGCTTCAAGCGACCGTGGAGGCAGACGAGGCGTCAGGTGCCGCAGCGCGCAAGTCAGAGCCAGCTACCACCATCGACGACCAGCGCCGGGCAGAGGCAGTAGCCGTGGCGGCGCTGTGCAGCGCGCTCGTCGCCGGCACAAGCGATTTGCTAGACGGACCAGTCTGTCCCGGTGACATCGCCCTGCTTGCGCCGAGCTACACGGGGCTCGAGCATTACGAACGCGAGCTCGAAGCGCTCGGCCTCGGCGTCGCGAGCCAAGCAGGTAAGGGCCTCTATCGGCGCCAAGAAGTCCAGGACCTCGTCGCGCTTACTGCGGCGCTAGCTGATCCGCTAAACACCCTCGCGCTCGGCGCCTTCTTGCGCGGGCCCATGATCGGCGTCACGGATGAGGAGCTGCTCGACGTAGCTCACGCACTCGAGCAGCAGACCGGTTGCGGACGCCTTACCCTCGCGGTCGACCCGGCCATCCTGCCGACACCACGAGTCGCTGAGGTCATCAGCCAACTCGCGGCGCTAAGCGCCGCGCGCTTCGACATGGCGCCGTTCGCCCTGCTCTCGCTCGCCACCGAGGTGCTCGAGCTAAGGCCGGTGCTCGTCAACCGCCACCCTGGCCGTTCCGACCGCGCGCTCGCCAACCTAGAGCGCTTCTTGCAAGGCGCGAAACCGTATGCGCTACGCGGCCTGCGCGCCTACGCTGACGACGTATGGGCCGCTTGGCACGAGGGCGAGGCGGAACTCGAGGGCCGCGTCGACGCCGCCGAGGACGCCATCTCCATCATGACCATGCACTCGGCCAAGGGGCTGGAGTGGCGCGTAGTGATCCCAGTCAGCTCTATGTCTGACAGCGACGGGCCGAGCGGCCCGTGGTTCAGTCGCCACGGCAACCGTCCAGTCATGAACCTCCTCGGCCAGTCCGGCCAGCATGCCGAATCACTCCTCGCACGCGAGAAGGCCGACCAGCACGCGGAACGCTTGCGCCTGTGGTACGTGACGGCAACGCGGGCGCGCGACCTGCTCGTAGTGCCAAGCTTCGACTTCGAAAGCGGCGCTGGCGCCTGGTGCAACCTCGCACCTTGGCAAGGCGAGACGAGCTGGCATTCGTTCACCGTCACGGCGGCCACTGCCCACCGGGCGCAAGCCGGCGAGGACCGCGCGCAGTCACCTGCCGAGTTCGCCGAGCAGGCGGCCGTGGTGGCCCGCGCCGCCCGCACAGTCCAGAGGCGGGCGCCGAGCCGCCAGGACGATGGAGCAGCCAGTGGACCCGACCCCGTCAGCGAACCTGAATACACGCCACTACGCGGGGCACTCGTCCTTGCTGGGCTTGACGCCGGCGAGGACGAGGTCAGCCCTCAACCGAGCCTGGCGGTCGGCACGGCGCGCGGCATCGTTCTCCACAAGCTCCTCGAGGAGGTCATCAACCTCTCAGCAGCGGCCGATCTAACAGCGCTGACCGGCCGCGCCGCCGAGCTGCTCGCGGTCCTCGACGTCGGCCCCTTCGTCATCGACCCTGAGGAGGTAGCCGCCATGGCGGAGCGCGCCTGGCACGCGCCCGAAGTCCGCGCGCTAGCCGACCGCCTCGCCGCTGAGGTGGCGGTGTCCGGAGTGGAAACGGACCCCGCGACGGGTAACGCGGTCGTGTGGGGCGGAGTGGCCGACGCCATCGCGGTCGACGTGAGCGGCAAGCCGGAGGTCGTCATCGACTGGAAGTCCGACCGCGCACCCCGCACAGAGACCATCGCGCATTACGAGGAGCAAGTGCGCGCCTACCTGCGACTGACCGGCGCACGCAAGGGGCTCATCGTCCTCGCGGCGCTAGGCGAGGTGCGCGTGGTGCGCCCCGTCGAACGAGGGTCCGCCGGTGACGGCGGGACCCCCACCTAACCAGCAGGCCTCACAACCGGTGGCCTATGCTTTGCAGCATGCAGCGCGGCCCCGTGACCCACCTGGCTGGCGCCCTGGCCACCCTCTTCCTCTCCGCGTTCCTTGTCGTACCCATCGTCGTCATCTTCGCCCGCAGCCTCGCCCCAACGGCCGACGCTCCGTTCGGCGAGGGTTTCATAGCGGCGTTGACCGACCAGTACTACCTCGGCCGCCTGGCCTTCACCCTCGGCCAGGCGCTTCTCTCTACGCTCCTGACGGTAGCGCTTGGACTGCCAACCGCGCTGCTTTTGGCCCGCTACCGCTTCCGGGGCAAGCGCGCGCTCACTGCGGCGTTCTCCGTGCCGTTCGTCATGCCAACCGTCGTGGCGGGCATCGGCTTCTTGGCGCTAGTCGGACCGCGGGGAGTGCTCGGCGTCGACCTGCGCAACACCCTCGCCATCGTGCTGTTGGCGCACGTGTTCTACAACTTCGCGGTCGTTGCGCGCGTCGTCGGCGGCTTCCTCGAGGGCGTGGCGCCGCGCCTCGAGGAGGCGGCTTCCACCCTCGGCGCCACCCCATGGCGCACGCTGCGGCGCGTCACCCTCCCCCTCGCGCTGCCCGCCACCCTAGCCTCCGCCCTGCTCGTCTTCCTCTTCTGCTTCACGAGCTTCGGGGTCATCCTCATCCTCGCGCCAGCCGCCAGGTTCGCCACCCTGGAGGTCGAGATCTACCGCCTGACCGCCCGACTCCTCGCGCTGGACGCCGCCGCCGCGCTCGCCCTCGTGCAACTCATCCTCATGGTGGTGGTCGGCTTCATCTACACGCGGCTGCAGGAACGGCTAGCCGTGAGCGTGGTGCCCGGCGACGCCACGCGCGCACCGCGCGGCAGCGCCCACCTGCTGCTCGGCGGCACGCTCCTAGTGACGAGCGCCTTGGTGCTCGCGCCCCTGCTCGCTCTGAGCGTTCAATCGTTCGGCAGCCCTGGCTCGCCTTGGCCGACGGCGCGCAACTACCTCGGGCTCCTCACCCAGTCGCACACTGTTGGCTTCACGGACTTGTGGCATGCGCTGCGCAACTCGCTTGGCTTCGCTTTCAGCAGTGCGGCGCTGGCACTCGTCGTCGGCTTCCTCTTCGCCTACGCGATCGCGCGCGGCGGCTGGCGCTGGCTCGATCAGGCCAGCCTCCTGCCGCTGGCCACCAGTCCGATCACGCTCGCCTTCGGTTACCTACTCGCCTACCCTGCCCTTGTCGGTTCCGTTTGGGGCGTGCCTCTCGCGCACGCACTGCTGGCCTTCCCCTTCGTGACGCGCACGCTGCTCCCCGCCTACCGCGCCCAACCACCCGCCTTGGCTGCCGCTGCCAGCACCCTAGGAGCGGGGCAGCTCCGTGTGCTCTTGCGCGTAGAGCTCCCGCTATTGCGGCCAGCGTTCCTCACCGCTGCGGCCTTCGCTTTCGCTGTATCCATGGGCGAGTTCGGTGCCACGCTCCTCCTCGTCAGACCGGAGTTCGCCACGTTGCCGGTAGCCATCTTCGACCGCCTTGGCAGGCCAGGCGCGAGCAATTACGGGGAGGCCCTAGCGCTTGGCGTGGTGCTCATGGCCCTCACTGCTGCCGTCATGTTGGTCCTGCAGCGCCGTGGCCGCAGCGAGTTCTGAGCCGCCAGGCCGCGCCGGTATGATGCCGGAGACCATGCCCGCCGCCATTCACGCCGTCGAGGCAACACCGTGAACCTGCGCCTCACCGGGCTGACGAAACGCTACGGGGCGGTAACCGCCGTCGACCGCGTGACGCTCGAGCTCGTAGCAGGCACGACGCTCGCGCTGCTCGGCCCGAGCGGTTGCGGCAAGAGCACCTTGCTGCGCTTGGTCGCTGGGCTCGAGGCGCCAGATGCGGGCGGCGTCGCCATCGGCGACCATGACTTGACGCGCACTCCGACCGCGCGGCGCGGTTTCGGGATGGTCTTCCAGGACTTCGCGCTATTCCCTCACCTGGACGTTGGCGCCAACGCGGCGTTCGGGTTGGTCGAGGCGCGCGTGCCAGCTGCAACGCGTGCAGCGCGCGTGAGGGAACTCCTTGCACTCGTGGGGCTAGCTGGACTGGAGCGGCGCAAGGTCACCGAGCTAAGCGGCGGGCAGCAACAGCGGGTGGCGTTAGCGCGCGCGTTGGCGCCCGAACCGCGGCTGCTCCTCCTCGACGAGCCGCTCTCGAACCTCGACGCCAGCCTGCGGGAGAGCTTGAAGCTCGAGCTGCGCAGCATCCTGACTGGCCTACCTGCCGGCGCCATCTACGTCACGCACGATCAGGGTGAAGCGTTCACGGTCGCAGACACCGTCGCGCTCATGCGCGCTGGCCGCATCGTGCAGGTGGGAACTAGCGAGGAGCTGCTCGCCAAACCAGCCGGGCCCTGGGCGGCGCGCTTCCTAGGGCACGACAACGTGTACGACACCGCGCCGCAAGGCGCGCACCTGCCAGCGACCGACGGTGCGCTGCTGCTCCGCGCCGACCTGACGCGCTTAGGTGAGCCAGGCACGGGCGCCACGGACGTGTCCGTGGCGACCGCCGCGCGTGAGGGGCTGGCCTGGCGCCTTAAGCTGACGGCGGAGGCGTGGGGCGTGACCGTCACTTGGCGCGGTTTCGACCGCGAGCTGCCAGGGCACCCGGCGCCGGGCGCGAGCTTCGGCCTGCAGGTACCGCCGGAGGCGTGGCGCAGCATAGGGAGCGACGCATGACAGCCGCAAGACGCACGGCTCTCGTACTCGCAGGCGGCACCCTGCCTGCACCGCAGCTCTGGCAGCTGGCGCTGGCAGGTCATGACCTGGTCATCGCGGCGGATGGCGGGTTAGCTCACGCTCGCATCCTCGGCGTTACCCCTGACCTCATCGTCGGCGATCTAGACAGCGTCGAGGCCCGCGACCTACAGCGCTATGAACAGGTGCCGGTCGAGCGCCACCCGCACGCGAAGGACGAGCTCGACCTCGAGCTCGCCCTCACCGCAGCCTGGACGCGGGGCGCTTCCAGCGCGACCGTCGTCGGAGCGTTCGGCAGCCGCCTCGACCAGAGCTTCGGCGCGTTGCTCATCGCCGGGCGCCTCGCAGTTGAAGGGCGCGAGGTAGCGCTGTTCGCGGGGAACCACGAGGCGCACGTCGCTACGCCCGAAGCGGTTCTGGAGCGCGCGCTGGCGCCAGGCACGACAGTCAGCCTCCTCGCGCTGGGGCCAGGCTGCCGCGTGACGACCCAAGGCGTGAAGTTCCCGCTTAGCGACGCGCCGCTGCCCATGGGCAGCGGTTTCGGCCTGTCGAACGCCGCCAGCGACGGCAAGGTGCGCCTGACCGTGCACTCCGGCGTCGTCGCGTTCCTCGTCGAGCACCAGCAAGGCAACCCGCGCGAGGCGATCTGGGGCTCGCAAGCCGACCGCATCAGCGCCGCGTTGGCGGCAGCTGACGCCGACCTCCGCGAACTCGTCGAGCGCGTCGCTTACGGCGAGGTCTTCGCCAGAGCGGGCCTCGACCTGGCGACACGCGAGCTGATAGCCGTCGCCCTCCTCACGGCGGCGGACGGCGTGAACGAACTCCCAACGCACTTCCGCGGCGCGCTGCGGTCTGGCGCCAGCGAGCGCCAGGTGCGCGAGGCCATCATCCACAGCGCCATGTTCATCGGGTTCCCGCGGGCGCTCGCCGCCATGCGCGCGCTGCAGCGCTTCCTGGAGCGAACCAGCTAACGGCGGCGCGGGGCGCCTTCCCCCGGAACACGCCTCTCGCACAAGCGATGACATAATGAGGGTACTTGCTCGGGCTGCCACCAGGTGCCCGGGCGCGCTGACACCGCAAGTCGAACCTACACAACGTGAGCATAGGAGGCACCCCATCAACCACGATGCCAAGAAGCCACTGACGACCGCCGCTGGCGCGCCGATCGCTGACAACGACAACGCCGTCACCGCCGGGCCGCGCGGCCCGATCTTCCTGCAGGACACCTGGTTCCTCGAGAAGCTGGCGCACTTCAGCCGCGAAGTCATCCCGGAGCGCCGCATGCACGCCAAGGGTTCAGGCGCGTGGGGCACGTTCACCGTCACCCACGACATCACCAAGTACTCGCGCGCTGCCGTCTTCTCGCAGGTCGGCAAGCAGACGGAGATGTTCGCGCGCTTCTCCACCGTCGCTGGTGAACGCGGCGCCGCGGACGCCGAGCGCGACATCCGCGGCTTCGCCCTGCGCTTCTACACGGAGGAAGGCAACTGGGACGTCGTCGGCAACAACACCCCCGTGTTCTTCCACCGCGACCCTCATCACTTCCCAGACCTGAACCGCGCCGTCAAGCGCGACCCACGCACCAACATGCGCTCGGCGGAGAACAACTGGGACTTCTGGACGAGCCTGCCAGAGGCCCTGCACCAGGTGACGGTGGTCATGTCCGACCGCGGCATCCCTGACGGCTACCGCCACATGCACGGCTTCGGTTCGCACACTTACTCGTTCTGGAACGCGGCCGGTGAACGCTTCTGGGTGAAGTTCCACTTCCGCACCCAGCAGGGCATCAAGAACCTAACTGACGCCGAGGCGGCAGCGCTCGTAGCCAACGACCGCGAATCGTCACAGCGCGACCTGCTCGAGGCCATCGACCGCGGCGACTTCCCCAAGTGGACGTTCTACATCCAGGTCATGCCTGAGGCGGCGGCGGCAGACTACCGCTTCCACCCGTTCGACGTAACGAAGGTCTGGTCGAAGAAAGACTACCCGCTCATCGAGGTCGGCGAGTTCGAACTGAACCGCAACCCGGAGAACTACTTCGCCGACGTCGAGCAGGCGGCTTTCACGCCAGCCAACCTCGTGCCTGGCATCGGGGTATCGCCAGACCGCATGCTGCAAGGGCGCCTCTTCTCGTACGGTGACGCCGCGCGTTACCGCGTGGGCATCAACCACCACCAGATCCCGGTGAACCAGCCGCGCGGGGTCGCTCACCCGAACACCTACCACCGTGACGGCCAGATGCGCGTCGACGGCAACCACGGCGCGACCCCCGGCTACACCCCCAACAGTTACGGTAACTGGGAAGCCCAGCCGCAGTTCGCCGAGCCGCCGCTAGCGCTGTCCGGCACGGCCGAGCGTCACGATTACCGTGCGGACGACAGCAACTATTACGAGCAGCCAGGCAACTTGTTCAGGCTCATGAACGCGGAGCAGCAGCAGGCGCTGTTCGACAACACGGCCCGCGCCATCACTGGTGCAGCTCCCGCCACCATCGAACGGCACATCAGCCACTGCACCAAGGCCGACCCGGCGTACGGCGCAGGGGTGCGCAGAGCCATCGAGGCGCTGCAAGAGGGCTAGTCACGACGAATCAGAACCGGATCGCGGCCGGGGCGCAGTGCGCCCCGGCCGCGTCTCACTCCAGGAGTGCGCTGCGCCCGAATAGTTCCGCGGTAGCACGGGCGCTCGGAGTGCCGACGTCAGGGTCGGCGCCAGCGGCAAGCAACGCGCGCGCGACCTCGTCCTCTCCCTTGAAGATGGCTCCTGCCAGCGGCGATTGACCGCGCGCGTTGCATAAGTTGGCGTCCGCACCACCAGCTAGCAACGCCTTCACCGTGCCGAGTTGGCCACGGTACGCCGCCAGCATCAGGGGCGAGTTCCCCTCGCCGTCGACCACGTCGATCGGCAAGCCGTGCGCCACGAGCTCCATGAGTTGCGCGGCCTCCCCCTGACGGGCGAACTCCAGCGCCATGGCGATGACGGCCTGCGTTTGCTCCTCAGACAACTGCTCCACGCGAGCATCGTAAGGCAAGGGAGCGGCGTAGACTCACTCGTGAACGCTACCCAGATCAGCGAGAGACTCGACGAGCTTCAGCTCCCTGCAGGCGACTACGCAGTGCACTCGACCGCCTCGCTCGTGCTGCGCGGCATCCTGGATGAGGCGGGCGACCTCGACATCGTTTGCCGCCGTGCCGCGTGGGAGCGCGCGCTCGAGTTGGTGAAGCACGGCGCCGCCAAGCTCATGCAGGGCGACGTCGATCAAGTCGTGGAAGTCGGCGACGACGTCGAACTCTTCGACGGTTGGCTCGGCGTCGACGGCAACGAACTCATCGACGAAGCCGAACTTGTAGCGGGCGTGCCGTGCGTGACGCTAGCCGCGGTGGTCAAGTTCAAGGAGCAGCAGGGCCGCCCGAAAGACAGGGAGCACCTCGCGCGCATCCTCCTCGCAACGGAGGGCCTGATCGAGGAGCGGTGACGCTGAGCGGGCCGTCACGCGCCTGGTCACTAGTCAACGTTGACGCTCAGCACGGCAGTTGTTACACTTCCGCCCATGGCTACGCACTCCCGCCGAGACGTTAATTCCATCGCGAGGCTGCTCGGGGCGTAGCGCTGTACTTCGCTGTCATCGAAGCCCCCGAGGACCACACTTCCTCGGGGGCTTTCGCGATTGTTGAACTGGTAACTGGAGGCACGGCCATGGCAAGCAACAGAGGGGGCGAGCACGAGGCAGTGCCCGCCGAGCGCGTACTGGTAAGCGACCTAGGCGACCACGTCGGCGCGGAGGTGACTCTGCTTGGCTGGGTTCTCAACCGCCGCGACCTCGGCGGCATCGGTTTCCTGCTCCTCCGCGATCGCAGTGGGGTGGCGCAAGTAGTCTTCGAAGGCTCGGCCCTGCCGCTACACGAGAGCAGCGTCCGCGTCACTGGCAAGGTAGTGGCTCACAAGAAGGCGCCTGGTGGCTTCGAGGTGCAAGGCTCCACCCTCGAGGTCATCAGCGAGGCGACACAAGCGCCGCCCGTCGAACTGGCCAAGGAAGACTGGACCGCCAACCCTGAGACGCTGCTCGCCTACCGCCACGTGACGGTGCGCAGCCCCAAGACCCGCGCCGTGCTCAAAGTCGAGGCAGAGCTGGTGCGCGGCTTCCGCGCGTACCTAGACGCACACGACTTCACCGAGATCTTCACGCCCAAACTGGTTTCGGCGGGAGCCGAGGGGGGCGCCAACCTCTTCGAGGTCGACTACTACGGTCGCCGCGCCTACCTCGCGCAGTCACCGCAGCTCTACAAGCAGATCATGGTCGGCGTCTTCGAGCGCGTGTACGAAACGGCGGCCGTCTACCGCGCAGAGAAGAGCCACACCCACCGTCACCTCTCCGAGTACCTGTCCCTCGACGTCGAGCTCGGCTTCATCGCTAACGAGGACGAAGTGATGGACTTGGAGGAGGCCCTCCTCAAGAGCATGCTGGCGGGGGTCGAGGAGCGTTGCGCCTCAGAGCTGGCGGTGCTAGGCGCAGAGTTGCCTGACCGCACGGTGGCTTTCCCTCGCATACCCCTTATGGCTGCGCGTGAACTCGTCAGCGAGCGTTACGGCCACGCCTCCGGCGGCAAGGACCTCGACCCGGAAGCCGAGCGCTTGATCGGCCGCTGGGCCAAAGAGGAGCACGGCTCCGACTTCGTGTTCGTCACGAACTACCCGCAGGCGGCGCGCCCGTTCTACACGTACCCGCTCGAGAACGGGCTGACGAGGGGTCTCGACCTCATCTTTCGCGGGGTCGAGATCACCTCTGGAGGCCAACGCGTTCACCGACCCGAAGTGCTCGTGCAGGAGTTGCGCAAGCGCAACATGGACGAGGCGGCGTTCACGGATTACATCGAGGTCTTCAAGCACGGCATGCCTCCACATGGCGGCTTCGCGATCGGCGCGGAGCGGCTGACGGCGTTGCTAGTGGGCCTTCACAACATCCGCTTCGCCCGCGCTTTCCCACGTGACGCCCAGCGTCTGACGCCCTGAAGCTTGGAGCGCCAAGCCGGGTGGTTCCGCGGCGCTTGCGGAATTGATGGCGCTTTGACGTCGTTCTGCTAGCCTGTGCGAGTTACTCAATTCAGGCTTCTGGCAGCGACCTCAGTCGCGAAGAGGAGAACCAAAGTATGCAGCGTAGACCACTTCTAGCCTTGCTCCTGACGACACTCGTTGCCCTCGGCGCCTGTGCACCAACGACGGAGGTCGCGGCCGGACCTGCGGCCTGCGTGTCGGACCCCATCCCGACCGTCGCTGTCGTCGACTTCCAGAACACCTCGAGCCAAGGCGGCGTTAGTGTCGTTGGCGTCGAGGACGCCGCTACGGCGCGCCTCATCACCTTGCTCAAGGAGTCAGGCTGCTACGTGGTCGTCGAGCGCAGTGAGCTCCTCACCATCATGGAGAAGCAGGGCCTCGAGTCGCTCGACCCAGTCGACCTCGCCAAGGCGGCCGGAGCCGGCTACGTCGTGACCGGCACTGTCACCCGCGCAACGGTGGCACGCCCTGGCGGCAGCCTCTTCGGCGTGACGCTCGGCCAAACCAAAGCCCAGATCGAGGTCGACGTGCGCGCGACCGACATCATCACAGGCGTGGTCGTCGTTTCCATGAAGGGCTCCGGCGAGGCGAGCAGCCCCAACATCAACATCGACAACGTGCCCCTGGCGGGCACCGTGGCGTACAACGACCCGACCGTAGGGCCGCTGTTCGCCGAGGCAGCGAACTCCGCCGTCAGCCAAGTCGTTGCGGCGCTGCGCGCCAAGTTCTGATCACGAACGCCAGTTAGCAAGTATGGGCGCCTCGGCAGTCGAGGCGCCCATACTCGTGCAGATGCGGCCGGTCGTCAGTCGCCGCTCATCAAGTCGGCGACGCCTGAGGCCAACAGGTTGACGGCGATCTCGAGGCCGCGTTCATCTACGTCGAACCTCGAGTGGTGGTGCGCCCACGCCGTGTCTGGGCCAGAGTTGGTGCCGACGAAGAAGTAGCAACCGCGCGCCTGCGCCAACCACAACGCCATGTCGTCGCCGCCCATGATCGGCGCTTGCAACCTGACGCCAGCCTCGCCTACGACGCGCGCCGCCACGTCACGGAAACGTGCGACTGAGGCGGCGTCGTTGACGACAGCTTGCGTACCCTCGAACCACTCGGACCGCAGCGTGCAGCGCAGCGTCCTCACCGTGCCTTCCGCCACCTCCAAGACACGCGCCCGCAGCCTCGTCCGCGTGGCGGCATCGAAGGTGCGGAGCGTGCCCTTCAGTTCGACCTCTTCCGGGATGATGTTGTACGCGGTGCCGCCATGAAAGCTCGTGATGCTCAACACGGACTGGTCGACGGGGTCGGTCTCCCTGCTCACCAACGTTTGCAACGCCATGACTAGCTGCGAGCCGGCAACGATCGGGTCTATGCAGGCGTGCGGGTAGGCGGCGTGACCGCCGCGCCCCGTGACCACCAGCTTGAACGAATCGGTCGCGGCCATCGCCGGCCCTTCACGCACCGCCACCGTGCCGAGCGGGTCGTTGCTCGAGAGGTGCAGGCCGATCACGTGATCGACGGCGATGCCGTCGAGAGCGCCGTCGGCGAGCATGGCTTGCGCGCCCCTAACGACTTCCTCAGCGGGTTGGAACACGAACACGACGCGGCCTGCGAGTTGCGCCGCGCGCGCGATGATGATCTCCGCCACGCTGAGGAGCACGGCAACGTGCCCGTCGTGCCCGCAGGCGTGCATCTTCCCAGGCACCGTTGAGCGGTACTCGACCGACTTCTCCTCGGCGACTGGCAGCGCGTCCATGTCGGCGCGCGCGAGGACCGTAGGGCCGGGCCTGCCCGTGTCGAACACGGCCACGACGCCAGTGCCGCCAACGCCCTCGCGGGGTTCCAGTCCTAGTTCACGGAGACGCGCGACGATGACGCCCATCGTGCGGTGCTCCTCGAAAGCGATCTCCGGGTGGCGGTGCAAGTCGCGGCGGACCGCTACGGT
>CALCHY010000374.1 GCA_937907415.1 uncultured Trueperaceae bacterium | reverse complement strand
AGCCGCCCGTCAGCTCAGCTCTCGGCCACATCCTTGCCGAGCACGTCGCGCACGTACAGGTGCTTCACGAGCAGCACGATCACCGCCGCGAACGGCGTGGCGACGAGGATCCCTAGGAAACCGAAGAGCTTGCCCATGACGGTGAGCGCCAGCACGAGCAGCGCGGGCGGGATCTTCACCGCGCGCCGCTGCACCAGTGGTTGGATGACGTTGCCCTCGAGTTGTTGAACGAGCAACGACACCACTGCCGCCCACACGCCCGTCCAGATGCCGTTCGTGAGGCCGATGAGGAACGCCGGTATGGCTGCCATGAGGGGCCCGAAGAACGGGATGAGGTCTAGCACGCCAGCGATGATGCCGAGCGCCAACGCCAATGGCACGCCCGCGACCGTGAGGCCGACGGTCGTTAGCACCCCGACGGCTGACATGGCGATCGCTTGACCGATGAGCCACGACTGCAGCGTGCCGATGGTATCGCTCAGCAGCGCGCTAGCTCGAGGCTCGTACTCGCGCGGCACCAGGCTGAGGAGCCCGCGCCGGTAAGTCGCTGGCGAGGCCGCCAGGAACACGCCGACCACGATGATGAACGCGGCGTTGACTAGGCTGTTCACCGTGAGCGATAGCGTGCTTGCCACGCCAGCCAACAGGTTGCCGATGTCGCTGGCGAGCGTCGAGGACTGCGGCACGTTCGCGAGCAGCGCATGCCCCCAGGTGGTGCGGTCGAGGGTGGCCTGCACGTCCGTTAGCAGGTTTGGGAGGCCGGTGAAGAGCTCGTTGAGTTGCGCTATCACGGCCGGCAGCAGGAGCAGGCTGGCGCTAACGGCGAGACCGACGAGCAGGAGGATCGCAAGGGCGAGCGCCACGCCACGGGGTAGGCGCGCCACGCGGCGCACGGCCTCCGCGCAGCCGTTGAGGAACACCGCCACCACGAAGCCGGCGAAGGCGATGAGCAGCACGTCCTTTATCTGCCATGCGAGCAGCACCAGCACGGTGCCAGCGAGGGCAACGCTCACGGTGTAGAGCACGCGCTGTTGGAAGTTCACCTCGTACCCCTTCGCGTTCTCTGGCTGCTCTCACCTGCAACTCTACGGGCGCGCCATGCCGCGGCAGCAGCGTGGCGGTAAGCTGGCCCGCGTGCAAGCTACTATCCGCCACCGGGTCGCGTTGAGCGCGGCGTCCATCACGCTACTCCTCTTCGTCGCGCACTTCTTCAACGACTTCTTCTCCGGCACGCTCGCTGCGCTGCTGCCGACGTTGCAGGTGCGGTTCGGCGTCAGCGAAGTGACGCTGGCGTTGTTCGTCGCTACGCTCTCGTTCAGTTCGTCCGTCGTGCAGCCGTTGTTCGGTGCCGTGGCCGATCGCCTTGGCAGGCGGCTAGTCGCCGCCGTCGGGGTCGCGGCGACGTCCGTCATCCTCAGCCTCATCGTCACGGTGCCCACGGCTGCGCTGCTCATTCCGCTCCTACTGCTCGGCGGCCTCGGCTCCGCAGCGTTCCATCCGGCTGGTACGACGCTCGCACGCCAAGCTGCCGGCAGCAAGGGCGGCCTCGCCCTCGGTCTCTTCAGCGCAGCTGGCACCACGGGCATGGCCTTCGGCCCACTAGTCGTCGGGCTCTTCATCATCAACGGCTGGTTGAGTTTCACGCCGCTCCTCATGCTCCCGGGCGTCGTGGCCGGCGTGCTCCTCTACCTCCTGCTGCCCGAGCAGGCGCCCGTGGCGCGCGTGAGCCGTGCGAAGCTCTTCGACATCGAGCTCTTCAAGGGCCCAGTCGGCCTGCTGTGCTTGGCCGGCGTGCTGCGCTCAGTTGCGTGGACGGCGGTGATAAACGGCGCGCCACTGTGGCTCGTCAACTCGAAGGGCTTGTCCGCCACGAGCCCAGTCGTCTTCTGGACCATCACCGTGTTCACCATCTCGGGCGGCGCTGGTGGCATCATCGCCGGGCTGTTGGAGGGTCGCCTCAGCCGCCAAGCGCTCGTTACTGGCAGCATGCTCCTCGCGCTAGTTCCGCTCGCGACCTTGCTTCTCAGCGTGCCTGGCACTGTCTTGTACTTCGCCGGCGTGGCCGGAGCCGGCCTCCTCGTCAACGGCGGCCTCCCGATCATGGTCGTCAGCGCGCAGGACGCGGCGCCTCATGCCGTCGCCACCGCGTCGGGCATGATGATGGGCCTGACGTGGGGCACTGCAGGGGTGCTTTACCTCGGCGTCGGCGCGCTACAGGAAGCCATCGGCATGAACGCAGCCATGTGGTTGAGTCTCGTGCCGCTCGTGCCAGGTGCGCTAATCGCGTACCGGGTGCTGAGGAAGCTGGCCGAGCCGCGCGCCGAACTGCCTGCCTCGGCGCACTGACTAGCACCCCGGCACTGCGCGGACTAGGCAAACTGCCCCGAGACGCGGTAATCTTTCGTTCGGCCTCGCGAGGCCCCTGGTCTCGCATGCGCCTGCGCGGTGGGTGTAGCTCAGCTGGTTAGAGCACCGGATTGTGGTTCCGGGTGTCGTGGGTTCAAATCCCATCATCCACCCCAGAGGGGGTAAGCCCCGCGACGAGGGCGGGCCAGCCTTGGCGACCCGCCCTCTACTTAACGGCGCAGGTAAGACAGCCCATCAGGGGCCGTGGGCGCCTCCGCGCGAGGATGGCGGAACTGGTAGACGCGCTAGACTTAGGATCTAGTGGCCTAGCCGTGCGGGTTCAAGTCCCGCTCCTCGCACCACCGCGGCAAGCCCCGAGCTTGCCGCTATCTTTTGGCGCGTCGAATGCGTGGCGCGCGGCGCTAGAACCCACCGTGCGGCAGCCAGCCGCGCAGCGTGAACGGCCATAAGGAGAACCATGGAAGCCAGAGTCGTAGAGAAGCAGGGGGTCAGCGTCACGGTGAACGTGCGCGTAGACGCCGACACCGTAGACGCCGCTTTCGAGCGTGTGCTCACGAGTCTCTCCCGCACCGTAAAGGTGCCCGGCTTCCGGCCTGGCAAGGCCCCGCGCGGCGTCCTCGAGAAGCGCGTTGGCGAGGAGGTCCTCGCTCAAGAAGTGCGTGACGCCCTCGTCGACGAGTCATACCCAGACGCCATGAAGGAACTCGAGCTCTTCCCCATCGACGCTCATTTCCATGCAGACGGCGCGGTGCGCGGGCAGGAGTTCGAGTACACGGTTCACGCCGACGTCTACCCAGACGTCGAGCTGCCCGACCTCGCTAGCATCAAGCTCGACACTCAGGCGACGGTCGTGAGCGACGCCGATGTCGACGAGGCCATCAAGCGCCTCGGCCTCGAGAACGCCACACTCGTACCGGTCGAGCGACCCGTCGAGGACAACGACTGGCTGCTGGTCGGCCACGTCACTGGCGATGAGCAGGCCGACGAGGCCTCGACCTTCCCCATCCATCTCGACCGCGCTGGTGACGAGTTGAAGGGCCAGCTCCTCGGCAAGTCGATCGGCGACATCGTCGACGTTTCACTGACGGACACCAACGTCGAGGACGAAGCAGGCAACCCGGTCGTCTCCAACCTGAAGTTGCGCGTCGTGGACGTCAAGGGCAAGGAACTCCCGGCCGACGATGACGAACTCGGGCTGCAACTTGGTTTCACGACGGGTGCCGAGCTACGCGAGCGCGTGCGCGAAAGCCTCGAAGCGGACGCACGCCGCGCGACTCAGGAAGCGCGCCGCGACGAGGTCGTCAACAAGCTCGTCGCTGGCTCGAAGCTGGACTTGCCGGCCAGCCTCGTGCGCCGCAGGCAGCGCACCCTACTCCAGGACGTCGTGCAGGACCTCAGCCAACAGGGCGTGACGCTGCAGCGTTACCTCGACCGCCTGGAAGAGCGCGGCAAGCGCGAGGAGTTCGAGAAGGAACTGACGGAGTCGGCCGAGAACGGCGTGCGGCGCGACCTCGTCCTCGAGCGACTCATGGAGGTCCGCGGCACTGATGTGACCGACGTCGAGTACCAGGCCGCCATCAAGACTCTTGCCGAGTCACGCGGCGTGGACGTCGGCCGCCTCGAGCGCGACATGGGCGCCGACTACCTCGCCAACTACCGCTTCTTCATGCGCCGCGACAAGGCGCTGCGTGAGTTCATCGCGGAGCTCAGCGGTGAGGAAGTCGTCGCCGCCGACGAGTACGACCTCGAGGACGCGGCGGAGGCCGCCGACCTCGTCGACGACGAACTAGGTGACGAACACGAACACGAGCACCACCACGACCACGGTGATCACGAGGGGCACGGGCACTGAGCGCTAGGCGATTGGCGTCAGCGAACGCAGGCCTGCCGCCGACCGGTGCTAGGCTGAAGGCACAATGCCGCTGATTCCTTACGTCATCGAGCAGACCGGGCGTGGTGAGCGCACTTACGACGTCTTCAGCCGCCTGCTCAAGGAGCGCATCATCTTCCTCGGCTCGGCCATCGACGCGGAAGTGGCCAACGTCGTCACCGCGCAGCTGCTGCTCCTCGACTCGCAGTCGAACGAGCAGCCCATCAACATGTTCATCAACAGCCCAGGCGGGGAGGTGTACGCAGGCATGGCCATCTACGACGTCATGCAGTACATCTCCGCGCCGGTTCACACGAACTGCGTCGGGATCGCCATGTCTATGGGGTCGCTCATCCTCACGGCCGGCGCCAAGGGCCACCGCGTCGCCCTTCCGCATAGCCGCATCATGATCCACGCTGGCTCCGCTGGCTTCCCGCGCTCCAGCCTCCCCGACCTCGAGGTGCAGGCCCGCGAGTTCCAAGACATCCGCGGCATGCTCGAGCAGGTCTACGAGCTTCATACGGGCGTGCCCGCTGCGCGCTTGCGGGCAGACATGGACCGCGACAACTTCATGTCACCCCAGCAGGCGCTGGCGTACGGCCTCATCGACAGCGTAGTCGAGCCGCGCGGCAGCGGGCGTTTCGGCGGCGAGGGCAAGTAGTGACTGCCACTCACTGCAGTTTCTGCGGCCGCTCGCACACCGAGGTGCGTTTCTTGGTCGCCGCGCCGGGCGGCGGGGCGCACATCTGCGACCAGTGCGCCAACCGCGTTCACGACGTGGTGGCGGAGGCCGTCACTCCCGAGGTTGCCCCTCAGGACTTCCCGACCTTGGCGCCCCGCGAGATAAAGAAGGAACTCGACGCGTTCGTCGTGGAGCAGGACGAGGCGAAACGCACCCTTGCGGTGGCGGTTTACAACCATTCGCGCCGCATCGCCAACCCGAACAGCGAGCTGCAGAAGAGCAACGTCCTGCTGATCGGTCCCTCCGGTACTGGCAAGACGCTGCTTGCCCAGACCCTGGCGCGCACCTTGGACGTTCCGTTCGCCATAGCGGACGCCACGACCTTGACGGAGGCCGGCTACGTCGGCGACGACGTTGAGAACATCATCCTGCGCCTGCTCCAAGTGGCTAACTACGACGTGGCAGCCGCCGAACGCGGCATCATCTACGTAGACGAGATCGACAAGATCGGCCGCAAGTCTGAGGGCCCTTCCATCACCCGCGACGTCAGCGGCGAAGGCGTGCAGCAGGCACTCCTCAAGATCATCGAGGGCACCGTGACGCACGTTCCGCCTCAGGGCGGGCGCAAGCACCCGCACCAGGAACTCATCGACGTTGACACGAGCAACATCTTGTTCATCTGCGGCGGTGCGTTCGAGGGGCTAACGGACATCCTCAAGCGCCGCATCGACGTGTCGCCCGTCGGCTTCCAGCCGTCAAGGGCGCCGGACGCCACTACCGACTCCGAAGTGCTGCCTGAGGACCTGATGACCTTCGGACTCATCCCCGAACTCATCGGGCGCCTGCCCGTCGTCGTGCAGCTCCACGAGTTGAGCCTCGACGCCCTAGTGGCAGTGCTGACGCAACCGCGTAACGCGCTCGTGCGTCAGTACCAAACGCTGTTCGGGTTCGACGACGTGCAGCTCACCTTCACCCCGCGCGCTCTCGAAGAGGTCGCACGCCGCGCGAAGGCCCGAAAGACGGGCGCGCGCGCGTTGCGCTCCGTGCTGGAGCGCTCTCTGCTGCCCCTCATGTTCGAGGTGCCCGGCAGCGGCATTACGCAACTCCACATCGACCTCGAGGACCTCGACGACCCCACGCGCCTCCTCACTAGCGTCCAGGCGCGCAAGAGCGCCTGACCGCCGCGGTGGGCAGTTAGCCGCGCACGCCGACTGCGCGCGCTTTGCCAAGGGCCGCCGCTAGCCGCCCGGTTGCTGCGCTCACGTCGCTGACTTCTATGGCCTTGCCGTAACTGAAGCGCACGCTCGCCTTGGCCTCTGCGCGCCCTAGGCCCATGGCGATGAGCACGTGGCTCGGCTCAACGCTGCCCGCAGCGCAGGCGGAGCCAGCGCTGGCGTACACGCCGGCCTCGTCGAGGAGCATGAGCAGCGTCTCGCCGTCCGCCCCCGTCACCCTCAAGTTCGTGTGCTTCACGCTGCGCGGGGCAGCGCCTGCGTTGAGGGTGACGCCTGGCAGGGCGAGCGCCGCCGCCTCGAACTCCCGCTGGATGGCCGCCAGCCTCTCGCGCTCAGCCGCGCGGCCGTTTGCCGCCAGGGTGGCCGCCACCCCGAACCCGACGATGGCTGGAACCGCGTGCGTACCTGGTCGGTGACCGCGCTCCTGTTCCCCACCTGCCAGCAGCGGCGCGACCTCGAGTCCCTCGCGCATCACCAATGCGCCTACGCCCTTCGGGCCGTAGATCTTGTGGGCAGAGAGCGTCAGGACGTCTGCACCGAGGCTGCCCAACGTGAACGCCTCGACTCCGTAACCCTGCACCGCGTCGCACAAGTAGAGGGCGCCGTGATCGTGCGCTAGTTCGGCGAGGGCGGCAGCGTCAGTCAGGACGCCAGACTCGTTGTTGACGAGCATGCCGGCCACGAGTGCGGTGCCGCCGGTTAGCGCCTGCGCGCGAAGTGCTGCCTCCCAGGCCGCTAGTTGCACGACGCCGTCCGCGTCCGGTGCCACGAACGCCACGTGCCTGCCTGCCGCCTGCAACCGCTCGGCGGCGGCTATCACGGCGGCATGCTCCACTGCGCTGACGATCAGCCCGCCAGTGCGGGCCGCCATCAGCGAGAACAACGCCTGGTTGTCCGCCTCGGTTGCTCCGGAAGTGAACACGACCTGCCTCGGCCTCACCGCCAGCGTGTCGGCGACGGACTCGCGCGCGCCCTCGATGGCCTTGCGGGCCGCCTGACCTAGCCGGTGCACGCTGCTCGGGTTACCGAACTCCGACCGCAGGTACGGCAACATCGCACCAAGCACCTCCTCGGCGATCGGGGTGGTGGCGGCGTGATCTAAGTAAAGCGGTTTGGTCGCGTTAGGCACGCTACGTGACGTCAGTCGTCGCGGCCAAGGAACTGCGGGAGCGGCTGGATGCCTAGCAGGCGCCGTTGCTGAACGAGGTCGGCCAGCGTGGTCGACCGTAGGACTTGCCTGACGGCGGCGTCAACGCGGCGCCACAGGCTCTCGGTCGAGCACATTCCTACGCGCACGCAGTTGGCTGCGTCGACGATGCAGCTGACCGGGGCGACGCTGCCCTCTAGCAGCTCGACTACTTCGAGGGTGTCTATCTCTTCTAGAGGCCGCGCCAGACGGTAACCGCCGTGGGCTCCGCGTACGGACTCGACGATTCCGGCGCGGCGCAGCACCGAGAAGATCTGCTCGAGGTACTGGTGGCTCAACAACTGCCGCTCCGCGACGGTCTTGAGGCTGGTTGGCTCACTACCGCCGAGAGCGACCTCGACTAGAGCCCTCATCCCATACTGAGCTTTGGTAGATACCCACATACCAGAACCTCTCACTAGCGCAGTGCGCCTGCCACCATCCTACAATAGCCTAGTTCGGAACCGTTCCGGATTATGGACTCCCGAACCACCAGCGCCAGGACCACAGTCGCAGAGCGGCGCCTGCCGCCTCGGTCGTAAGCGTAACCGGGCCGCCGCGCCACGGGTGCGCCGCGGCTGACGTTCTCCTCCAGCCACGGGCGCAAGCTGTCACTTCTGCCCCTGCAGGTAAGGCAGCGGGTCAACGGCGCGGCCATCGAAGCGCACCTCGAAGTGCAAATGCGGGCCTGTGGAGGCGCCGGTGCTGCCGACCTGACCGAGAACGTCTCCCTGGCGGAGGGCCTGGCCGACGCGCACGGCTACGACGCTGAGGTGCGCGTACCGCGTTTCGCTGCCGTCGCCGTGGTCAAGGACCACGACGTTGCCGTACGTACCCCACCAGCCCGCCAACGTCACCACGCCGGAACGCGCGGCCTTGACCTGCGTGCCCATGGGCGCCGCGAGGTCTAGGCCGCCGTGATAGCGGTTGCCGTTCACGCTGACGTTGCGCCAACCGAACCCTGACGAGACACGACCCACCACGGGCGCCGCGAAACCGCTCGCGCCCCAGTCGAGGAACGCGAGCGCTTCGACGGCCCGTGGCATGAGCGCCAACTGCTCCCGCCTCAGGCCGTCTCGAACGTCTGCTGTGCTCTGCGGCTCGGCGGCAGCCGCGCCCCCGAAGACCAAGGTTAGGGCGAGGGCGCCACCAAGCACCCGCGCCCGCACGGTCATCAGCCTTGAGTGAGGGTGGCTAGGAACTCTGCGTTGCTCTTGCTGCGCCCGAGCCTGCCAAGGAGCATCTCCATCGCCTCTGCAGGGTCCATGTCGGAGATGACCTTGCGCAGGAGCCACATCTTGGCGAGTACGTCCTCCCCAAGCAGTAGGTCCTCGCGGCGCGTGCCCGACTTGAGGATGTCGATGGCGGGGAAGATGCGGCGCTCTTCGAGGTGCCGGCTCAGGTGCAGTTCCATGTTGCCTGTGCCCTTGAACTCTTCGAAGATGACGTCGTCCATGCGCGAGCCGGTCTCGACGAGGGCGGTCGCCAGGATGCTGAGCGAGCCGCCACCGCGGATGTTGCGCGCGGCCCCGAGGAAGCGCTTCGGCCAGTGCAGGGCGTTGGAGTCAAGGCCGCCAGAGAGCGTGCGCCCCGTTGCAGGCGTGACGAGGTTGTTGGCGCGCGCCAGACGCGTGATGGAGTCGAGGAGGATCATGGCGTGGCCGCCGTCCTCGACGATCCGCCTTGCGCGCTCGTGCACGAACTCTGCAACGCGGATGTGGTTGGAAGGTGGCTCGTCGAAAGTGCTGGCTATGACTTCGACGCCGTGCACGGACTCGCGGAAGTCAGTGACTTCCTCAGGCCGCTCGTCTACCAGGAGCACGATGACCTTGATATCGGGTTCGTTCGCCACGACGGCGTTCGCGATCTTCTTGAGGAGCGTCGTCTTCCCCGCCTTCGGCGGAGCGACGATGAGCCCGCGCTGGCCACGGCCGATGGGCGCCAGTAAGTCGATGACGCGGGTGGACAGCTCGTTGCCGACGGTCTCGAGCTTGATGCGGGCCTCAGGGAAGGTCGGGGTCAGCTCCTCGAAACGCGGGCGCTTGGAGGACTGGAACGGATCGACGTTGTTGACGGCCTCCACGCGGATCAGGGTGCCGTAACGCTCGTTGTCCCGTGGACGACGCGCTTTACCCAGGATGAGGTCGCCCGTGCGCAAGCGGAACTGCTTGATGAGGCCAGCAGAGACGATGACGCTGCGGGTGTTGTTCTGCAGCAGCGACTCCTGCAGGAAGCCGTACCCGTCGGAGGAGATCTCGAGGTAGCCGCGCACGAGGCGCAGGCCTTCGCCCTCTGCGGAGCGCTCCAAGATGGCCACCACGAGGTCTTCCTTGCTCATCTGCCTGTAGTCTTCCAGCTGGACTTCCTTGGCGAGGAGGTGAAGCTCCGGGAGGATCTTCGAATGCAGCTCGCGGAAGTTGTAACCCGGCTTGCGCGGCGTGCGGTTGCGCCGGTTGCGGCCTCCGCGGCCGCGGCCGCCTTGGTCCTTACCGTCGTCCGCGTTGTCTTCCCCAGAGGCGCTGTCGTCGCCGTCGTCTTGCGCGCCATACGCGTCGCTCGTTTGCTGGGAGGTAGTGCGGGCGTCTTCCTCTTCGCCTGAACGCGGCTTCGTTCCGCGAGGGGCGCGCTGGCGCTCCTCCTGAACTTCTTCTTGTACTACTTCTACTGGCGCAGGCGCCTCTGCCGCTACTTTGGTCGCTGCGGCCTTGGGCGTCTTGGCGGCCTTGGGGGCGGCCGGGGCCGCTTCCGGGTTCTTACGCGGGCGGCCACGCTTGCGTGGCGCTTGCACTTCTACGCTCTCGCCTGCATCGGCCGTGGCGACCAGTACTTCATCACTATTTGGGCTCATCCGAACTCCGTTCCAACTAACTTCTGGTATCCGCCGCCGACCCTCACGAGTGGGGCCAACGACTTGCAGTACTAGCAGAATCAATCTTCAATACAATCGACGGTGCCAACTAACTACTTCTATTGATTAAGCCCGCTGAAGCGAGGCGTTGGCAACCAACACATACTGAGCACCTAACAGGCGGGTGGGCACTTGGCCAACGTGAACGATCTGGTCCCGGCAATATGCGGACGGTTCCGCGCGAGCTTGTTCCGGTTGTCCTTAGGGGTAGCAACAGCGCTTCTTGACGTGCCCCATGCCTGCTGCTAGGTTTGAGTTTAGCGCCGACACTGCTCGTTGTAAAGTGTTCGTGCTGCGGAGAGCGTGACAACGGTCACTAGCGCGCGCCACGCGCACCAGCGCGCTGCGCGCATCCGCAAGTCAGGCGATGACGGGAACAAGCCACGCGCCACGCCCCCAATAGCGAGCCGGAGACGGTGGAAGCCCGGCGGCAGGCAAGCGCGGTAGGTATCCTCCCCGAGCCGCTCCCCGAACCCGCACTGCTGCATGCGCGCAGCCTGCGGCAGTAGACGGAGCCGGGCGGCGCCCGCTACAGCGCCAGGTCGTTCGCTTCGGCGTGCGGCCACGGAGGCCGGCGCCTGTTCGGCGTACGGCGAAGTTGGGTGGTACCGCGCTCCCGATGCGCCCCAACGGCTGTTCGGCTTCGGCCCCGTGCTCTCACGCGCGGCCTTCGCAGCGGCAGCCGTCGGCACCGAGGTGACACCCATGTTCGACGAGGTCAAGAGCGACGTAGACTTCCCAGCGCTTGAGGGTCGCATCACGGACCTATGGCGCGAGCGCGACGTCTTCCGCCGCTCGGTCGAGCGCCACGCCCCGAAAGGTCCTTGGGTCTTCTACGAGGGTCCACCCACCGCTAACGCCAAGCCGGGCGTGCACCACGTGATCAGCCGCGCCTTCAAGGACCTCTTCCCGCGCTTCAAGACCATGCAGGGTTACACCGTCAGCCGCAAAGCTGGTTGGGACACCCACGGTCTGCCCGTCGAGATCGCCATCGAGAAGCGCCTTGGCTTCACTAACAAGGCGCAGATCGAGGAATACGGCATCGCTGAGTTCAACGCCCTGTGCCGCGCCGACGTGTTCAGCAACATCCAGGACTGGACCGCCATGACGGAGCGCATCGGCTTCTGGATCGACCTCACCGACCCGTACATCACGTACTCCAACGAGTACATGGAGTCGTGCTGGTGGATCATGAAGGACCTCTTCGACCGCGGGCTGCTCGTCGAGGACTACAAGACGACATGGCACAGCCCGTCCTCCAACACGACGCTCGCCTCTCACGAGGTGTCGCTCGGCTACAAGGAGGATGTCGAGGACCCGTCCATCTTCCCGAAGTTCCCCGCGCTGCTCGAAGACCTAGCCGAGCGCGGCGTGGTCGCTGTTGGGGAGGAACGACCCGTCTACTTCCTCGCATGGACGACCACCCCGTGGACCCTCGCCGCCAACTCGGGCCTTGCCGTGCTCGGCAGCGCGGAGTACGCACTCGTCGAGGCGCCCGCTAGGTACGGCGCGCCAGCCGACGCCAGCGACCTCTACCTGCTAGCCGCGCAGCTCGTGGACAGCGTGTTCGCGGAGGGCACTTACGAGGTGCTGAGGACGGTCCCGGGCGAGGCGCTCGTCGGCGCCCGCTACCTGCCCCTCCTACGCGGCCGCTTGGGTGAGGGCGCCGACCTAGCCAAGGCGCACAGGGTCATCGCGGACGACTTCGTCAGCCTGGCCGACGGCACTGGCATCGTGCACGTCGCGCCCGCCTACGGTGACCTCGACGTCGGCCGCGCCAACGACCTGCCCGCCATCTTCTCGGTCGACCTGACCGGCAAGGTCATGCCTGAGGTGCGCCTTGCAGGCGCCCCCGCGGGCGGGGACGGCCCCTACACCGGCACCTGGTTCAAGGAGGCCGACGCGGCCATAACGCGCGACCTCGAGGCCGCCGGGTTGATGTTTCGCACGGGCACCATCCTGCACGCCTACCCCATGAACTGGCGCGACGACAAGCCGCTCATGAACGTCGCGAAGCGCAGCTGGTACATCCGCACGACGGCCGTCAAGGACCTGCTGCTCGCCAACAACGACCGCATCGGTTGGCATCCGGATCACGTCCGTACCGGGCGCTTCGGGAAGTGGCTCGAGAACAACATCGACTGGGCCCTGAGCCGCGAACGCTACTGGGGCGCGCCCATGCCGATCTGGGAGAACCCCGACGGCAGCAAGAAGATCTGCGTCGGTTCCGTAGCCGAGCTGGAGAAGCTCACGGGCCGCGACCTGAGCGAACTTGACCTCCACCGCCCGTACATCGACGAGGTGACGTTCGAGCATGGCGGCGAGTTGTACCGCCGCGTGCCGTACACGGTCGACGTGTGGTTCGAGTCGGGCGCCATGCCTTACGCCCAGTGGCACTACCTCGGCGCTAGCTCGAGCGCGGAGACCAAGCGTGACCTGGCCGAGCACTTCCCTGCCGACTACATCTGCGAGGCCATCGACCAGACGCGCGGGTGGTTCTACTCTCTGCACGCGTTAGGCACGCTCCTCACCGACCCTGGCGATGCGGCAAGCGGCCGCGCACCGGGCCCGCTCGCTCACCTGAGCCCGCCGACGTCAGCCTTCAAGAACGTCAACGTGCTTGGCCACATCGTGGACGACAAGGGCGAGAAGATGTCGAAGTCGCGTGGCAACACCGTCGACCCGTGGAGCGTCCTCGACGTGCAGGGCGCCGACGCGCTGCGCTGGTACCTCTACTCGGCTTCGCCGCCCGAGGCAACGAAGCGCTTCAGCGCCGCGCTCGTCGACGAGACGTTGCGCGACTTCTTCATGACGTTATGGAACGTTTACGGCTTCTTCGTGTTGTACGCCAACCTCGAGGAGCCTGACTTGGCCGCGGCGCCCGTCGTTTCGGACAGGCCCCTCGTCGATCAGTGGCTAGTCGCGCGCGTCAACGCCGTCACGCTGGTCGTAACGGCCGCGCTCGAGGACTTCGACCCCACCACGGCGAGTCGCGCCATCCGCGACTTGCTCGTCGACGACGTCAGCAACTGGTACGTGCGCCGCAACAGGCGGCGCTTCTGGCGCTCAGGCCAACTCGGCGAGGGCGGTGAACGCTCCCTCGACGCCGACAGCCTTGCCGCCTACGCGAGCCTGCATGAGGCCCTCGTCACCATAGCCAAGCTCATGGCGCCGCTGGCGCCGTTCACGAGCGAGGCGCTCTACCAGAACCTGGTCCTCAACCTCGACCCGGAAGCGCCGAACAGCGTGCACCTCGCCGCGTGGCCGACGGCCACCGTCAACCAGGGCGACGAGGAGTTGCAGCGCGACATGCGCGCCCTCATGCGCCTAGTCGAACTCGGCCGCGCAGCCAGGGCAGCGTCTGGCGTGAAGCTGAGGCAACCACTGCCCGAAGTGCTCGTGCGCGTGCGCAGCGCTGACGAGCTAACAGGCGTCCGCGCGCTGGCAGGGCAGCTCCTCGACGAGTTGAACGTCAAGAGCGTGCGCTTCCTCGACGTGAACGACGACTTCGTCGATTACAGCGTCAAGCCCAACCTGCCGCGGTTAGGCAAGCGCGTAGGCAAGCTCATCCCGCAGTTGCGCGCGGCGCTCGAGGCGATCGATGGGCGAGTAGTCGCCGCCAACACTCGGGCCGGAGCGGTCACCGCCGTGACTCTCGACGGCGTCACGCTCGAACTCGAGCCCGACGACCTCCTCCTCGACGCCCGCAGCCCCGAGGGGTACGCGGCGCAAGAAGGGCGTGGCTACCTCGTGGCGCTTGACACGCGCGTCACCCCAGAGCTGCGCCGCGAGGGTCTCGCGCGCGACGTCGTGCGCCTCGTCCAGAACGGCCGCAAGGCCGCTGGCCTCGACGTAGCTGACCGCATCGACCTCAGCATCACGGGCAGCGGGGAGCTGGCGGCTGCCATCGCAGAGCACGGCGCGGCCATCGCCCGCGAGGTGCTGGCAACCGGCTACGCCCTCAGCGCCCCTGCGCCGGGCGCGTACACCGAGGAGCACGATCTGGAGGGCGAGGAGCTGGTGTTCGGCCTAACGAAGGCCTGAGGGCAAGGGGCCATAACACGCGAGGCTAAGGTCTGCCGGGCCAACACCGGCCCTGCGATACAATGAGACCAGCATGCACGGCGCCACCGCCAAGGTCGTTCCGTGACGCGGCACCACCGAGTGGCGCCGCTGGAAGGCAGTGAAGACATGAGGATAGGCATCAACGGGTTCGGCCGCATCGGCCGTCAGATCTTCCGCATCGCGCACGCGCGCGGTCTTGAAGTCGTGCTCGTCAACGACCTCACCGACAACGAAACCCTCGCGCACCTCCTAAAGTACGACTCCACCTACGGGCGTTTCCCCGGCGTGATCACCCACGACGCCGAGAACATCATCGTCGACGGCAAGAAGGTCGCCGCCACCGAACACCGCGACCCAGCGGACATCCCTTGGGGCAAGCACAAGGTGGACGTGGTCGTGGAGTCGACCGGCATCTTCACCAAGCGCGCGCAGGCCGCCGCTCACATCGCAGGCGGCGCCAAGAAGGTCCTCATCAGCGCGCCAAGTCCAGACTCCGACTTCGACATCATGCTCGGCGTCAACGAAGAGCAGTACGACCCGGCCAAGCACGAAGTGATCTCCAACGCGTCATGCACGACCAACTCGCTTGCCGCCGTCATGAAGGTCCTCGACGAGGTCTTCGGCGTGGAGCAAGCGCTCATGACCACGGTGCACTCCTACACGAACGACCAGCGCATCCTCGACGCGCCCCACAAGGACCTGCGCCGCGCCCGCAACGCCGCCACCAACATCATCCCGACCTCGACGGGCGCCGCGAAGGCCGTCGCCAAGGTCCTCCCGCAGTTCAAGGGCATCTTCGACGGCTCTTCCCTGCGCGTGCCAACGCCGACGGGCTCCATCTCGGACGTCACGGCGCTCCTCAAGCGCGAGGCGAGCGTCGCCGAGATCAACGGCGCCCTCGAAACGGCCGCTAACGGCCGCCTGAAGAACATCGTGCGTTACACGACCGACCCGATCGTCTCGGCAGACATCGTCGGCGACCCGCACTCCGGCATCGTCGACAGCCTCTTGACCAAGAGCCAGGGCCGCCTCGCGAAAGTGTTCGTCTGGTACGACAACGAGTGGGGTTACTCCACGCGCATGGTCGACGTGCTCGAGATCATGAGCCGGGGCCTCTGAGGAGCTAGGCGTGCAGCTCGACTTCGATGAGCTTGATGTGAACGGTAGGCGCGTGCTCTTACGCGTCGACTTCAACGTGCCACTCGACGGCAACGGGGAGGTCGTCGACGACACGCGCATCCGCGCGGCGCTGCCGACCATCGAGTCGCTGCTGTCTAGGGGCGCAACACTCGTGCTGACCTCGCACTTCGGAAGGCCGAAAGGCGGCCCGGATGAGAGGTACCGCCTAGCGCCCGTAGCTGAGCGTCTGGCTGAGCTGCTCGAACGGCCAGTACGCTACGCGCCGACCTCCGGTCCAGCTAGTACCGAGCAGCAAGCGTTCGTCGCTGCCGCCCCGAGCGGCAGCGTCACGCTGCTCGAGAACAGCCGCTTCGACCCGCGCGAGGAGGCCAACGACGCAGCCCTCGCGCGCGTGCTCGCCTCCTACGCCGAGATCTACGTCAACGACGCCTTCGGTGCTGCACACCGCGCCCACGCGACCACGGAGGCCGTCGCTCACCTGCTCCCCAACGCGCCCGGGCTCCTGATGGAGTCCGAGTTGGCGGCGCTCTCTCGCCTCGTTGACAGCCCACGGCGACCGTTCGTCGTTGTCCTGGGCGGCGCGAAAGTGAGCGACAAGCTGGCAGTCATCGAGCGCCTACTCGAGTTGGCTGACACCATCATCGTCGGTGGCGCCATGGCCTACACCTTCATCGCCGCGCGAGGCGGCGCCGTAGGCAAGTCGCTCGTCGAACCGGACATGTTCGGCGTCGCGGAACGCATCCTGGAGCAGGCGACCGCACGCGGCGTTCAGTTCGTGCTTCCCGCGGACTCCGTCTGCGCGGCCAGCATCGCACCGGGCGTGGAAACGTCGGTGCACCCGTCTGGCGCCATCCCGGACGGCCTCATGGGGCTAGACGTCGGGCAGGCAGCCGTCGCGGAGTTCACAGTGGCCCTAGGCCCAGCCAAGACCGTCTTCTGGAACGGCCCCCTCGGGGTTTTCGAGACGCCGCCGTTCGACGCCGGCACGCGCGCGGTGGCCACCGCCGTCGCGGCGCTTGACGCCTTCACGGTCGTTGGCGGTGGCGACTCGATCGCTGCGCTCAACGCCGCTGGCGTGCTCGACCGCATCTCGCACGTCTCCACCGGCGGCGGAGCAGCGCTAGAGTTCCTCGAAGGGCGCACCCTACCTGGCGTGGCTGCCCTGGGAGTGCGCTAGCCATGTCCTACAAGCCGTTCATGACCCTCGACCGACAACGCTTCGGCCAACCGACCAGCGCAGTTAGGGCCGAGCTGGCTAACGTGGCAGGCGACTACACCTACCTGACGCGCGGCTATTACGCGTCGCTCGATTCGGAGCTGGCAGGTAAGGTCATCCTGCCGTCCACCGCGGAGGCGCTCGACGCTTACGTCGTCGCCATCGCCATGGAGAAGGCGCACCTGGCTGGCATCCCCGTGCCAGACTACGAGGTCATCACTGACCGCTTCCCGCCCGCGCCGATGATGGCCTACCCCATCAACCCATTCAGCCTGCGCGGCGAGTTGCTCCTCGACGCGGCCGCCATCGAGTCGCGGCGCAAGGGGCTGACCTACACGGGCAAGTACGCCGTGCTCGTCCAGCGCCTGCCTGAGGATCACCGCGTCGACGTGCTGCGGCTCGTGCTTGGCACCACTAGCGTGCCAGAGTACCTAGCCTTCGGCGCCAAGATCTTCGAAGTGTTCAGGCTGCCGCTCATGCGCGTGCGCGTGATCGTCACGCCTCAGGAGTACCAGCTCTCCGCCATCGAGCCCTTACCGTTCAAAGAGCTGGACGACGCCGAGCGCGCAGTACTAGAAGGGATGGGGACGTGGCGCGACTAGCCATCTTCACCGAGCGTTACACCATCCGCTCGTCCGTAGAGCTCACGGCGCTGACGAACTTCCGCCTTGCGGCCTTCGAGTTAGGTCACGAGCTCGACTTCCTCTTCAAGCACGAACTCAAGTACCTCAAGAACTACGACGGCATCTTCATCCGCGCCCTCACCGACCCCCTCAACGCGTCGTACGTGGTGGCGCGACAGGCCGAACTCCTCGGCAAGCGCGTGCTCGACCACTCGAGCGCCATCCTCATCTGCTGCGACAAGGTCAACATGTACTCGCGCCTCATGGCGCAGAACGTGCTCGTCCCCGAGACGCGCTTCTTGGAGGAAGCAGACCTGACGGCCATGACGGCAGCGCGGCTCTTCGAGGAACTCGGCACGCCGCTCGTCCTGAAGGCCCCGAACTCGAGCTTCAGCGCCTACGTGGACAAGGTGGCCACCCCTGATGCCTTCGTCAAGGTAGGCAAGCGCTTCTTGCGCCGCTCCGACCGCGTCGTCGTGCAGCAGTACATCCCAAGCGACTTCGACTGGCGCGTCATCACGCTGGACGGCAAGGTCCTCGCCGTCGTCAAGTATGCCTTCGCGCCCGCCCAGTGGAAGTTGATGGACAGGTCCGAGGGCGGCGAATGGGCCAAAACCGTCGCGACGCACCGCGACGAGGCCAACCCCAAGCTCATCGCCACTGCGCTGGCCGCCGCTAACGCCATCGGCACGAGCCTCTTCGGCGTCGACCTCAAGGAGATAGGTGGCGAGTTCTACGTGATCGAGGTCAACGACAACCCGACCATCCAGGCGGGCGACGAGGACCAGAAGAATCCCGAGATCTACAGCGAGATCGTCAGCTACCTTGCCGGAGGTGCTTGACCGAGCCCCAACGCTCGAGCACGACCATCGCTCGGTGCCTGGCGCGGCCCCAGCGGCTCACTTGGTCGAAGAAGTCGCGCTTGATGGGCAGGTGAACGGCGTCCGCCCGGCTGGTGCCTTCCGGCACGAGCGGGTCGTGGAGGTAGAGGTGGTCGTCGTCGTAACCGGTGATGACCACCCAGTGCGGCACGCGCTCGTCGTACAAACGGTAGCCGGAGAGCAGCACGAGCGGCACGGCGCCGCGCGCGATGGCATCAGCCACGTCTTGGTGCCCGAAATCGCGCAGTTCGACCTTGCCGCCAAGCCCACGCAGTTCGCGTTCGAAGGTCGTGTGCGAGATGCGCACGACCTCCTTCTTCTCCCCACGCACGCTGTCTAGGAACGGCACGCCGGAGTCAGGCGACACGACGACGGCCTGGAAGCCGCGCCGCAACGCCGCGACCGCCAGCCCGTGCGCGCTGCAGCCGCCGTGGCCCGAGAGCATGAACACCGTGGTGGCCTCGCGCCATAGCGCCAGCTCGAGCCAACGCTCGAGCGGCACCGGGTAGTCGTGGTAGCGCATGGCCATCATGAGGGCGGCGGGACCGCAGGTGAAGTCGAGCGTCTGCGGGTAGTAGGGCACTCCGAGCACGGTGGCGCCGCCGGCAACGAAGCGCTTGTGCATGCGCAGCGCGCTCGAGTGATCCTCGTAGTAGTCGGCGGTGCGCCCGCGCAGCGCGTAACCCGCCGCTTGGTAGAGCGAGATGGCGGCGGCGTTGTCCTCGCGCACCTCGAGGCGCATGACGATGGCGCCGCGTTCACGTGCGCCCTCCTCAGCAGCCTCGAGCAAGCGCCGGGCGATGCCGCGCCCGCGGTAGGCGGGGTTGACGACCATCGAGTAGAGCCTGGCGGACTCGAACCCGCGGCGGAAGAGCACGATGGCGTCGCCCATGACCTTGCCGTCCGCCTCCGCCACCCACACGTCAGCGCTGTCTCTCCCAAGCAGGCGCACCAGCGAAGAGCGCGACATGCGGTCGCCTGGGAAGCCCATCTCCAACTCGAGCAACGCCTCGATATCGCTGCGTTCCGCGCGCCTGACGGTTACTCCACCGCCGCTGGTCGTCCCCGCTACCTTCATGAGCCCAAGAGCTCCGTCACCGCCTCGCGCAGGGCAGGAGCCACCGCCGCGACGTCGCCGACGATGCCGTAGTCCGCGACCTTGAAGATGGGCGCCTCAGCGTCCTTGTTGACGGCCACGATCACCTTCGAGCGGTTCATGCCGGAGAGGTGCTGCACGGCGCCCGAGATGCCGAGGGCAATGTAGAGGTTGGGGCTAACGCTCTTGCCCGTCTGGCCGACTTGCTCGTCGTAAGGGCGCCAGCCGGCGTCGACTACGGCGCGCGTGGCTGCCACGCCAGCGTGCAGCGCGTCAGCTAGCGACTCGACGTCGCGCGTGAACGCTTCCGCGCTGCCAAGACCGCGCCCGCCGGCAACCACGACTTTCGCTTCCTCCAGCGGCACGCGTCCCGCGCTGGCGGCGGAGCGCTGGCCGACCTTGACCCGTGCGTCCGCGGCCGCCAGGGTGGGAGCGAACTCGGTAACGCTGCCGTGCGCGCCAGCTTCGGCTGGCCTGAAGATGTTCGGTTTGACGCTCACGACACGCACCTTGACGCCCGCCGCCGTTCTGACGGTCTCTGTCACGCGCGACAGGTAGCTGAGGCGCTTGGCTTGCAGCTGGTCGCCGACGGCGTCGACGGCCGTGACGTCCTCCAGCAGCGCCGCGCCGAGCCTAACTGCCACGCGCGGAGCAACGCTCTGCCCTAGGCGGTTGGCCGAGAAGAGCACGGTCGTCGCACCGAGTTCCTGCGCGAGCTGAGTAACGGCGCTCGTGACGGCCTCCGCCGTGAGCGGCTGTGGCAACTCAACGTGCCGCACGTCGGCGGCGTAGGCGGCCATGGCGTCAGCGGCCTCGCGGGGTCCGATAACAGCAACGTAGGGCTCAGCGGCGGTCAGCTGCCGCGCTACGCTGAGCAGCTCAAGGGCGCTGCGCTGTAGGCGCGCGCTCGCTGACGTGGTTACTACTAGGGTCACGCTAGTCTCCTCCACCTGTCACAGGACCTTGGCTTCGTCGCGCAGCAGGCGGACGAGTTCCTTCGCCGCCGTGGCTGGGTCGCCGGCGACGATCTTGCCAAGGCGGTCGCGCGTCTGGATCTCTTGCGCCACCACTTCGGTCAGGGCGCCGCCGCCGCCGTACTCGCTGAGGTCCTTCTTCGCGAGCTCCTTGCGCTTGGCCTTCATGATGTTCGGGAGCGTCGGGTAACGCGGTTCGTTGAGCCCCTGTTGCGTGGTGAACACGGCGGGTAGGGGCAGCGTCAGCTCCTCGTGGCCGTCGTCCGTGTCGTGGGTGACGGTAGCCTGGCCGCCGCTGATGGCCAAGGCCGTCGTCCAGTCGGAGTGCGGCCAGCCGAGTACTTCTGCCAGCGCTGGCCCGAGCGCCGCGCTGTCCCAGTCCGCCTGTTTGCCGCCAACGAACACCATGTCCGCGCCCTCGGCCGCCACGAACTTAGCCAGCGCGTGCGCCTGTGTGATCGGGTCGAGGACGGCGTCGGTCTCGATGTGCACGGCCCTGTCCGCGCCCAACGCCAGGGCGGTGCGCAGAGCGTCCTCGAAGCGCGACGGGCCTAGGGCCACTGCAACGATCTCGAGGTCTAGTCCGCCCTCGCGGAGGCGGATCGCCTCTTCGACGCCGTACTCGTCCATGCCGTCGATGACGAAGGTGACGCCGTCGAGGTTCACTCCGCCGCCAGCGGCCCTTATGCGGGCCTCTGCGTCTGGAACCTGCTTGATGATGGTTACTGCCTTCACTGCTCGAACCTCCATGAGCGCCTGTAGCTGGCGCTGAAGCTTGCTGTGGAACGTAACGGCGCTACGCGCATCGCCGTCATTGTAGGACGTGGCGTGCGATCACCAAGCGCTGGATCTCGTTGGTTCCCTCGTAGATCTGGTTGAGTTTCACGTCCCGCATGAGCTTCTCCACCGGGTACTCGCTCATGTAGCCGTACCCGCCGAAGATGTTGATGGCTTCCTGCGCGCCCGCGAACGCGCGGTCCGAGGCGTACGCTTTGGCGATCGCGGCGGCCTCCGCGTGTGGGCGGCCGTTATCCGCCAACCAAGCTGCATGGTAGGTCTGCCACCGCGCCGTCTCGAGGGCGATCTTCATGTCAGCGAGTTTGAACTGGATGGCTTGGAACTGCGCGATCTTGCTGCCGAACGCCTCGCGTTCGAGCGCGTAGGCCCGCGACTCGTCGAGAGCGCGGCGCAGGACCCCAACCGATCCGGCGGCCACAGGCACGCGCGTGCGGTCGAGGGTGCGCATGGCGATCTTGAAGCCTTCGCCGACTTCGCCTAGGAGGTTCGCGCGCGGGACGCGCACGCCGTCGAACACGAGCTCGTAAGTCGGGCTGGCGCGCTGCCCGAGTTTCCCATGCAGTTGGTTGGCGTGGAAACCTGGCCTGTTCGTCTCGACGACCACCGCGACCGTGCCCCTGTGCTTGAGGCTCGGGTCGAAGGAGGCGAACACGACGTTGAAGTCGGCGTTGCCGCCGTTAGAGATCCACGTCTTGGTGCCGGTGATGACGATGTCGTCGCCGTCGAACTCCGCCCTCGTGGCCAAGCCGGCCGCGTCGGAGCCGTTGTTGGGCTCGGAGAGCGCGAAGGCGGCGAGGCGCGGTCCCGTCGTTAACGGCCTGAGGAAGCGCTCGTGCTGTTCCGGCGTGCCTGCCAGCAGGAGCGGGGTCATGCCAAGCTCGGACGCCATCAGGATCGTATAGATGCCCATGCAGCCGTAGCCGAACTCTTCGCCCAAGATGGCCTCGTCGAGCAGGCTCAACCCGAGCCCGCCAGCCGCGGTTGGCACCCCGACGTTGAGGAGGCCGACATCGTGCGCGCCTTGCAGGACCTCCGTAGGGAACGAAGCGTCGCGGTCGTGCTGGCTCGCGACCGGGATGATCGCGTCACGCACGAAGTCGCGCGCCAGTTTCTGGAACTGCTTCTGTTCTGCGCTCAGGTCGAAGCCGATCACGGTTCGCTCCTAACGGGGTTCAGCGCTCCAAATCGCGGTAGATCTGGCGGTGGATCACCATGCGTTGGATCTCGCTCGTCCCCTCGTAGATCTCGGTCACGCGAGCGTCGCGGAAGTAACGCTCGACCGGGTACTCCTTCGTGTAGCCGTACGCCCCGAACACTTGAACGGCCGCATGGGTGACGCGGTTGGCCGTCTCGGAAGCCACCAGCTTAGCCATGGCCGCCTCGCGCGTCGTGCGCTGCCCCTTGTCCTTCAACCAGGCAGCGCGGTGGGTGAGGAGGCGCGCCGCCTCGATGCCGACGAGCATGTCAGCGAGCTTGAAGCCGATCGCCTGATGCTCATGAATGGCCTTGCCGAACGCGGTGCGCTGTGCCGCGTAGTCGCGGGCGGCTTCGTAAGCGGCCCTAGCGATGCCAACCGCCAACGCAGCGATGCCGATGCGACCACCGTCAAGTCCGCTCATGGCGATGACGAACCCCTGCCCGAGGTTGCCGAGCACGGCGTCTTCTGGCACGAAGCAGTCCTCGAGCATGACGCTGGTCGTTAACGCGGCGTGCTGGCCGAGCTTCTCCTCTGGTAGCCCGAAGCTGAGGCCAGGCGTGCCCTTCTCGACGAGGAAACACGTGACGCCGCGCGCACCTGCGGCCGGCTCCGTCTTGGCTAGCACGAGGTAAAGCTGCGCCTCACCGCCAGAAGTGATCCAGGCTTTGGTGCCGTTGAGGATGTAACCGCCTGCGGTAGCCACTGCCTTCGTCTCGAGGGCAACGGCGTCAGACCCACTGTTCGGTTCCGAGAGGCAGAACGCGCCGATCCACTCGCCGCCCGCCAAGCGCGGCAAGTACCGCTCCTTCTGCTCGTCGCTGCCGTGCTTGAGCAGTAGCGACTGCGGCAGGCCGTTCGTGACGCTCATGATCGTGGCGTGGGACGCGTCGACGGCCGCGATCTCCTCGAGGAGAACGGCGTACTCGAGGTGCCCGAGGCCGGCGCCGCCGTAGTCGGCTGGCGTAAGCATGCCTAGCAGGCCGAGGTCGCCCATCTTGCGCAGCGTCTCCCACGGGAAGCGCGGTTCGCGGTCGAGTTGGGCTGCTACGGCGCCAACTTCGTTACGCGCGAACTCGCGGACTGCGCGTTGCATGCTGATCAGCTCTTCAGGTAGCGAGAAATCCACGCTGTTCGACTCCTACGGCGCTTCTGCCTCAATGAGTATACCGGTGGCGGTCGGCTCACTTCCGGCTGCTACATTGAGTACATGAACGCGAAAGAGCTGTTACTGAAGGTGCCGCAGGCGGTGCAGGTGGACCCGGCCGCTCCCCGTTCGGTAGTGCAGTACGACATCTCGGAGCCCGTCTATCACGTCATCGAGAACGGCGTCGTTAGCGCCCACGAGGGCACTGCTGCTGGCCCGGACGTCACCGTCAGGGTCAGCGACGACGACCTCGTCTTGCTCTTCGACGGCAAGCTCAACCCCATGCTGGCCGTCGTCGCGGGGCGCCTCAAGGTCCGCGGCGACGTTGGCCTGGCGCAGCGTCTGATCGGCATGGTCGACCGCAGGAAACTAGCTGAAGCGCGCGCCGCCATGGAAGCGGGCGGCGATGCTGGCGCGGGCGCCAACGACGGTGGTGGTCCTGAAGGCGGCAGCAGTAGCGGCGGTCGCTGATCGGGAGTCGCCGTGACCGTAGGTCACGGGTAGTGCACGACCTCGTGACCCACGTAGCGCCCGTCAACGTACGAGAAGCGCGCTGAGAAGTAACCAGCCGCGCTCAGCCACGGCAGGAAGTGCCTGTCGCCTTCCCAGAGCTGCAGCTCTTGCAGGCGGTCCGTCTTCACCCAGAAGAGGTCGCCCTCCTTGGACGAGCGCGGTTGGCCGCGGAAGCTAGTCACAACGAACACGAACACGTAGACGTCGGTGTCACCGTCGAAGTCAGGGAACGTGATGACGCCCTTGAGGTCGGCGGCAAGCACCTCGATGCCAGCTTCCTCCGCGACCTCGCGGCGCAGACATTCTTCAGGCGACTCACCGGCTTCGAACTTGCCGCCTAGGCCGTTCCACATGCCCTTGCGCGGATCGTGAAGTGGACCGCGGCGCAGCATCAGCGTCTCGTCGCCGCGCCGCACGTACGCGAGGGTCGTCAACCGTGGCGCGGGTCGCGTCACTCTCGCCTCAGGCGCTCGAGTTCGCGCAGTAGTTCGTCACGCACCTCTGCGGCGTCCTCCAGGTTGCCTCCGCGGTGGCGCCTTACGCGCACGAGGCGCGCCAGCACACAGCCTTGCTGCCACAGCCAGCGCGCCACGAACCTGGCCGCAGCCAACTCGGCGGCGCTGCTCACCCCTGGCGTTGGGCTGACGAGGGTTACGCGCTCCCTTGCCCCCGCCTCCGACTCGAGCACCAGCAGCAGCTCCAACCTGCCGCCCCTCTGCGTGATGAACACCTGCTCGAGCCGGTCTGCCCTCACGCCAGCGCCTAGTCGCTGCTTACCGCGCTGGCGTCCGCGTCCAACCCGAACGCGGTGTGCACGGCTTCCAGCGCCGCCTGGGCCTTCTCTGCTGGGATGAGGACGCTGATGCGCACCTCGCTCGTCGTGATCATGTCGATGTTGGCGTTGGCGGCCGCCACAGCGTCGAACATGCGTCCAGCCACCCCGGGCGTCGAACCGATGGCGATGCCGACGATGGAGAGCTTGGCAACGTCGTCGTCCACCTCCGCGCGCGCGCCCATCTCACGCAGGACGGGCTCGAGCACCTCGAGCGCCTCGGCGACCATGTCCTTACCTACGATGAACGCCATCTGCTGGCGACTATCCGCCGCGCCGCGCACGCCCTGGATGATCATGTCGACGCTCACGTCCGCACCCCCGAGCGCAGCGAATATCTGGCCAGCCACGCCCGGCCTGTCTGGCACCTCGTGGAGGTCGATGCGTGCGTGGTTCATGTCTAGGGCAACCCCGGTCACGGGCTTGTCGGTGATCATGCTCATGTTGCCCTCCTGTGGGCGCTGCAGTCGGGTGATTATCGTGCCTGGCGCGTTACCGAACGACGAGCGCACGTGGATGCGCACCCCATAGCGCCGGGCGTACCACACGCTCCGCGGGTGCAGGACCTTAGCGCCGAGGCTCGCTAGTTCGATCATCTCGTCGTAATCGACTACCGCCAGCTTGCTTGCACTCGTCACGCGGTGCGGGTCGGTGGTGTAGACGCCGTCAGTGTCGGTGAATATCTCGCACTCTGGCACGCCGAGCGCCGCAGCCAGTGCAACGGCAGTGGTGTCGGAACCACCGCGTCCAAGCGTCGTGATGGCGCCGGTAGCGTCAGCTCCCTGGAACCCAGCTACCACCACCACGTCGACCTGCTCTAGCGCCGCGAGAATCGGTCGCGGGTCGACCTCTAGGATGCTGGCCGTGCCGTGATGCGAGTCAGTCAGGAAACCGGCCTGCATGCCGGTGGCGGAGCGCGCCGCGACCCCGCGCTCCTGCAGCGCGAGCGCAACGAGCGCAATGCTCTGCTGCTCACCGGTCGCTAGCAGCATGTCGAGCTCGCGTCTCATCGGGCGCGCCGTCACCTCGCGCGCCATGCTCAGGAGCCGGTCGGTCGTGCGCCCCATGGCCGACACCGTCACGACTACTTTCTCTCCTGCCAGCACCGACCGCTCGATGCGGGCGGCGACCTTGCCTATGCGATCGACGTCCCCAACGCTGGTACCGCCGTACTTCTGCACGCGCGTCGGCCACGGCGGCGGCCTACGAGCGCTTGACGGTTCACGGATGGCTTCGAGTGGGCCGGGGGTAACGTCCATATGGCGGAGAAGCTTACCGCGCAGCCCGGGATGGGTGCCAGGGCGCCGTTACCTGCCATAATCTTAGTCATGGACAGTAGCTCTTCCGTGAAACGCATCGCCGTGATCGGCGCGGGGCCAGCGGGCTTCTACGCAGCAGAGGCCTTGGTCAAGACTCTGGGTGACGGCGTGTCAGTGGACATCATCGAGCGCCTGCCCACGCCGTACGGTCTGGTGCGCTACGGCGTAGCCCCCGACCACCAGAAGATGAAGTCAGTCACGCGCCTCTACGACCGCACACTGGCGGACCCGCACGTGAGGTTCCTTGGCAACGTCGAGTTCGGCACCGACCTCACGCTCGAGGACCTGCGGCGGCATTATCACGCCGTCATCCTCACGGTCGGCTCGTCGCACGACCGCCGCTTGGGCGTTCCTGGCGAGGACCTCGAGGGCAGCATGTCGGCCACCGAGTTCGTCGCCTGGTACAACTCCCACCCCGATTACCAGGACCTGCACGTGCCGCTTGGCGCCAAGACCGCCGTGGTGGTCGGCGTTGGTAACGTTGCCATCGACGTCACGCGCGTGCTCGCCAAGACCGTCGCCGAGCTAGCCACCACCGACATCGCGGATCACGCACTGGAGCACCTGCAGTCATCGACCATCGAGGACATCGTCATCATCGGGCGCCGCGGTCCAGCGGAGTCCAAGTTCACGACCAAGGAACTGCGCGAGTTAGGCGAGCTAGCGAACGCCGACATCTACGTTCGCCCCGAGGAGCTCGAGGTTGGGCCGGAGAGCCTTGCTGGCATCGAAGGCGACGTGAACGCCCAGAAGAACCTCGAGGTACTAAGGGCGTTCTCGCAGCAGACGCCGAGCGGTAAACCGCGCCGCGTGCACATCCGCTTCTTCCTCTCGCCGCTCGAGCTGAAGGGCAACGGTCATGTGACGAGCGTGGTCCTTGGCAAGAACCGCCTCGAGGCCCGGCCAGACGGCAGCCTCGCCGCGGTGCCTACCGGCGCTACGGAGGAGTTGAACGCCGAGCTCGTCTTCCGCTCCGTCGGCTATCAGGCGCGGCCGTTGCCTGGCGTGCCGTTCGACGAGCGCAGCGCCATCGTCCCGAACGAGTCGGGGCGCGTGCTAGACGCCAAGGGCGGCGCGCCAGTGCCCGGCCTCTACGTGGCTGGTTGGGTGAAGCGCGGGCCTAGCGGCGTCATAGGAACGAACAAGGCCTGCGCCATGGAGACCGTTGCTAAGTTGGTCGAGGACGAACTCCCCACACCTCCAGAGCCAAGCCAGGCGGCACTCGATGCCCTGCTGGTCGAGCGCGGCCTCAAACCGTTCACGGCTCAAGACTGGAAACTGCTCGACGAGTTGGAGACGGCAGCTGGCGAGGCGCGCGGTAGACCACGCGTCAAGGTCCCCGCCGTTAGCGCCATGCTCGCCGCGGTGGAGTAACCGAGCGCCACCGACGCGCTTCTGGCGGGCGCTCCGCGCAGGTGTTACGATGCACGCGCATAATCGCGCAACCAGCGCAATAGCGAGGTAGAGGACGTGTCGGATAGTCATACGACGAGTTCGGTCACGCCCCCGCATGTAGGGCCGGGCCTGGCCGTCGCTGCGGGTACGCAGGCCACTCCGCTTCTCAGCATTCAGGGGTTAGTGAAGGACTTCGGTGGGTTGCGCGCCGTCAACCACTGCTCGTTCGACGTGCAAGCAGGGAGCATCACTGGTCTCATCGGCCCTAACGGTGCTGGCAAGACCACCTTGTTCAGCCTAGTTTCGGGTTTCTACCAACCAGACGCGGGCCGCGTTTTCTTGGATGGCGAGGACGTCACGGGCCTGCCGTCCTACTTGATCTTCCGCAGGGGCTTGTGCCGCACGTTCCAGATCCCGCGCGAGCACCGAAGCATGACCGTGACTGAGAACCTGATGCTCGTGCCGAAGGGTCAGATCGGTGAGACGTTCTGGAACCCGATCGTGCGGCCTGGCGCCGTGAGGAACCAGGAGCGGAAGCTGCGCCTCAAGGCCCGCGAGGTGCTCGATTTCGTCGAGCTTAGTCACATGGCGGACCAACCGGCGGGCGCCATGTCTGGTGGGCAGAAGAAGCTGCTGGAACTCGCCCGCACGCTCATGGCGGACCCCAAGATCGTGCTGCTCGACGAGCCAGGCGCGGGCGTAAACCCCACCCTGATGGGCAAGATCCGCGAGAAGATCGAACTCCTTAACCGCGAGCGCGGCATCACGTTCCTACTCATCGAGCACGACATGCCCCTCGTCATGACGCTATGCGACCCCGTCATCGTCATGAACCAGGGCAGCAAGCTCGTCGAAGGTCCGCCTTCCATGGTCAAGACGGACCCGCGCGTGCTCGAGGCTTACCTCGGAGGGCAATATGCCACTGTTGACGGTTGAGGGCGCCGTCACCGGCTACGGCGAGATGCAAGTCTTGCGCGGCGTGAACCTGACGTTGGAGGCGGACGAGATCGTCTCGATCGTCGGTCCCAACGGCGCTGGCAAGTCGACGGTCATGAAGCTCGTCTTCGGGCTGTTGAAGCCGTGGGAGGGCAAAGTCACGTTCGATGGCGCGGACATCTCCGGTCTGCCGCCGGAGAAGATCGTGAGGAAGGGCCTAAGTTACGTGCCGCAAGTCGACAACGTCTTCCCCACCATGACCGTGGAGGAGAACCTCGAGATGGGCGCCTACATCCTCGATGAACCGCTCAAACCGCGCAAAGAGCGCGTCTACGAACTCTTCCCGCGCCTAGCTGAACGTCGCAGGCAGCGTGCAGGCAAGATGTCGGGTGGCGAGCGGCAGATGGTCGCCATGGGCCGTGCGCTCATGCTCGACCCTAAGATCCTCATGCTGGACGAGCCGTCGGCAGGCCTAGCGCCGCTCCTCGTCGACATGATCTTCGAGAAGGTGGCCGAAGTGAACAAGGCCGGGGTCGCGATCCTCATGGTCGAGCAGAACGCCAAGAAGTCGCTGGCGTTAGCCGATCGCGGCTACGTCCTCGCGACGGGCCAGAACCAGGTCGACGGTCCAGGCGAAGAACTCTTGTCAGATCCAGAGGTCGCGCGCCTCTACCTGGGAGGCTGAGCCGATGACCGAAGTCACTCCCGCACTTACCTTGCGACCAGGCGAGCGCGTGCGCAAGGTGCTGGGGCACCCGGCGACCATGTGGAGCATGCTCGCGCTGCTCGGGGTCGTGCTGTTCGTGGCAGCCCAAGTCAAGGGCGTCAGCAACACTCAACTACTCTCGCTGTTCGTGCGCGGCACGCTGCTAGGTGGGACCCTCGCGCTCGGGGCCGTTGGAGTCACCCTCATCTACGGGGTGCTCAAGATGTCCAACTTCGCGCATGGCGACATGATGACTCTCGGCGCTTACCTTGGCCTCGTCGTCGTTACCGTCTTGCCGAAGGGCCCGGTGCTCAAGCCGTTCTCGTTCGGTTACGAGTTCCTCGTAGCGCTCGTAATCGTCGTGCCGCTCGTTGGGTTGGCGGCGTTCGGACTCGACAAGTTGGCTTTCAGGCCGCTCAGGCGCAGGCGAAGCCAACCGATCATGTTCGCGATGGCCGCGCTTGGCTTGGCGTTCGGCATCCGCAGCCTCGTCTACCTCTTCTGGGGCGCGGACTTCTCCTTCTACTACACGGGCAGGCCGCGGCCTGCGTTCGAGCTCTTCAGCGGCGTACGGGTGCGACCAGACCAGTTGTTCATCCTCGGCCTCGCCGTCTTGCTCATCGTCCTCGTTTACCTCCTGCTCGAGCGCACCAAGGTCGGGAAGGCCATGCGTGCCATGGCTGACAACCCTGACCTCGCACGCGTGACCGGCATCGACACGAACCGCGTCGTGTTCTGGACGTGGCTGATCGGCGGCGGGCTAGCGGCCGCCGGCGGCATGCTCTACGGGCTGGACGTGCAACTGCGGCCTGAGATGGGCTGGTGGCTGCTCCTGCCACTCTTCGCCTCCGTCATCCTTGGAACCATCGGCAACGCTTACGGCGCGATGGCCGGGGCGTTCATCATCGGCATCGTGTGGCAGGTGAGCACGGCCTTCCTCAACCCGGCGTACGGGCACGGAATCGCATTCCTAGTCATGATCCTCGTGCTGCTCGTACGGCCAGAGGGCCTGTTCGGGAAGCGCGGGTGAGTGCCTTGACGCCCTTAGTGTTAGCCAAGGCCACGCTGCTCACGGTGCCCGTCTGGCTCTTCTTCTCGAGCCTCCTGAAGGTCAAGCCGTCCGTCCTCAAGCACGCCATCTCCATCGTTGGCGGTTTCGCTGTTGGGCTACTGCTCGTGCTGCTGGTGCCGACCGGCATCCTCGCGTACCTGACGTCGTTCGCCCTCATGGCGAGCATCTACGCCGTGCTCTCACTCGGCCTCAACGTGCAATGGGGTTACACGGGCCTGTTCAACATCGGCATCGCTGGGTTCTTCGCGATCGGGGCGTTCACTAGCGCGCTCGTTACCACTGTCAAACCAACGGGCTTCAACGCTGCGTTCACGCAGCAGGTCTTCGGTCTTGGCGCCCCGTTCTGGACCGGGGTGATCGCGGCCGGCGTGACCGCCGGGTTGCTCGCTTGGCTCATCGGCAAACCAACGCTGCGTTTGCGCGACGACTACCTCGCGATCGCCACCATCGGCATCGCTGAACTAGTACGGCTGGTGTTCCAGAACGAACGCTGGCTAGCTAACGGTCCTCAGCCGTTACGCGGCATCCCTCAACCGCTCTCCTGCCTTTCTGGCGACGGCTGCTCGTGGCTGCCTGGCTTCGTCAACGATTTCTTCTCACCGCTCCTCCCGCGCGACTACCCGTTCGTCTACGTCGCCATCGTCGCTCTGGTCCTCTACCTCGTCTTCCGCGTGCTGGAGCGCGCCATCCGTTCGCCGTGGGGCCGCGTCTTGCGCGCCGTGCGTGAGGAGGAGGCCTCCGCTGCCATGAACGGCAAGAACGTTGCCGCTTTCCGCATGCAGGCGTTCGTCGTCGGTTCGGTCATCATGGGCATCGGCGGCGCCCTCTACGCTCACTACATCGTGTCGATCGACTACGGTCACTTCGACCCGCTGTACGGCACGTTCCTCATCTGGGTGATGCTCATGCTTGGCGGCAGCGGTAACAACCGTGGCGCCATCCTCGGCGCGTTCGTGGTGTGGGGCATCTGGTCTGGCACGAGCTTCATCGTCGACCTGCTCCGCCCTACCCTGTCGGCCATCTCGCCTGACCTGCCCTCGCGTGGGCCGTACATCCGCTTCCTGCTCATCTCGATACTCATGCTCGTGATCGTCATCTACCGGCCGAAGGGCATATTGGAGGAGGACAAGGTCGTGTCGCTCGACCGCGACATGGCCTAAGTAACTCCGACGCCGATAACAACGAGTGGAGGGTGGGCGCCGGTTTCCCGGAAGCCCACCCTCCACTCTTAAGTTGAGTTACGGCCTTTCCAAGGGCCGCCGCTTGAGTCCTGCCTTACTGCGCGGGGATCTCCGAGGCAGTGCGGACCATGATCGTCTCGATCGTGCCGTTCTTGAACTGCCAGATCTCGACGGGGGTGACGACGTCGCCGAGGCTATCGAAGTCGACCTCGCCTGCCGCGCCCGTGTAGTTGATTTCCTTGCCGGCCTTCATGAGCTGGATAGCCTTCTGGAACTCGCCGACGCCGACCACTTCGCCGTCTGGGTTAGCGACTTCGCGCATGCGGTCGCGGACGGACTCGCTGGTGACGGGCACGCCGTCGATGAGCGACTTGGCGATCGACAGGCCGATGACGGCCATGGCGTCGTACGCGGTGTCGATGTACGGGAGCGGTGGACGCTGGCCGTACGCGGCGTCGTAGTCGTCGGAGAACGTCACGTAGCCGGCCCAGTCTGGGTCTGCGCCAGGGGCAGTCCCGTAGAGGCCGTCCACGACGTCGGCGCCAACCGCATCGATGATGTCAACTGACTTGGTGCCGTCGACGAACTGCCAGGAGGTGTAGTTGTAGAGGTCACGCGACTCCTGCAGGTAGACGGTGGCCTGGCCGGGGTAGCTGATGGCGACGAGGACGCCCGGGTTGCCAGCGAGCGCCTGCTCGAGTTGAGCGGCGTAGGTTGGCTGTGGTTCCTCTGGGTGGGCGACCTTGGCGAGGACCTTGCCGCCGCGGGCGGTGAAGGCGGCCTCGAAGGCTTCAGTGAGGCCCTGGCCGTATGGGTTGTTGACGTAGATGATGGAAGCCGTATCGAACGAGTGGCCCGGGACGATCTCGCCGCGTGCGAGCTGGGCGCCGACCACGCCTTGAAGGGCGTCGGAAGCGACCGTGCGGTAGATGAAGTCGCTCGCGTCTGGCAGCATGCCGACGAGTGGCGAGGTGGAGGCCGGGGAGACCATGACGACGTTGCTCGGGATGGCGACGGACTCTGCCACGGCAACGGTGACGCCTGACGAGAGCGCGCCGACCATGGCTACGACGTTGTCGGTGTTGACGAGCTTGCGGGCGCGGTCAACGCCAACAGCTGGGCTCGTTGCGGAGTCCTCGGTGATGAGCTCGGCGATCGGGCCACCGAGTTCCGCCGTGGCGGCCGCATTGAGCTGATCGAGGGCGAGGTTGACGCCGTTGTTGATGGCGGGCCCGAACTCGGCAAGCGCGCCGGTGAACGACATCAACGAACCGACCTTGCTTACGGCCGGAGCCTGGGCCGCTGCGAAACCTACCAGCGCGGCAACTACGATCCAAACCAACCTTTTATGCACGTTCTCCTCCTTCAGAGGCTTGTGAAGAGACAAGTTGGACTTGCGGCGGTTGCTTGCATCGTATGTAACGGCACTGGCGCTGTCAACGGCGGTCCGAACGCAGTCTGCCAATGCTGATGAATGGGTTAAGGACTGTCGGCGCGGCACGACGTGGTCAGTGCGCCCGTCAACCGTGCCGACGACGCGGTGGTTCGTGGTCTTGGCGTATACGCGGCCTACGGGACGAAGCAGCTACCCCGGCAGGTAGCGGTGCGGCTTTGGCTCGGCGTCCGCGGATATGTTGCTCACCGTCCAGGCTGACGTAGACAACTAGCAACTTCTAGCATTACACTTCGTCTCGAAATGCCACCATCAGTGCGCGCTGCGCAACTAGGGTGGCGCTTCTACCGGAGGCCACAACATGACGCCCAAGGAGTTCTTCGAGTTCGCCCGCCGCCACGGCGCCAGCATGATCGACCTGAAGTTCACGGACATGCTCGGCACTTGGCAACACTGCAGCTACCCCGTCGAGGCGTGGGACGAGCAGACCTTCGAGGAGGGCGTCGGGTTCGACGGCTCCTCCATCAGAGGCTGGCAAGACATAAGCAGCTCCGACATGTTGGCCGTACCCGAAGCAGGAACCGCGCTCCTCGACCCGTTCTTCAAGGAGCCAACGGTGAGCGTCCTCGCCACCATCCGCGACCCTGAAAGCCTGGAGGAGTACGACCGTGACCCACGTTACATAGCGCGCAAGGCCATGGCGTACGTGCAGGCGTCCGGCGTGGCAGACACCGTATTCGTTGGACCGGAGCCGGAGTTCTTCATCTTCGACGAGGTCAGGTACGAGCAGAACCAGTACAAGGGCTACTACGAGATCGACTCCGTAGAGGGCGCTTGGAACACGGCCCGCTTCGAAGAGCCCAACCTCGGCTACAAACCCAGTTACAAGGGCGGCTACTTCCCGGTAGCGCCGACCGATACCTATCACGACCTGCGTGGCGAGATGGTCAACGAACTGATGAAGGCGGGCATCGCGGTCGAGGCGCACCACCACGAAGTCGGCACCGCGGGTCAAAGCGAGATAGACATGCGGTATGCCGATATGCTAACGATGGCCGACCAGATGATGTGGTACAAGTACATCATCAAGAACGTTGCCAGGCGTTACGGTAAGACCGTAACGTTCATGCCCAAACCGATCTTCCAAGACAACGGTTCTGGCATGCATACCCACATCTCGTTCTGGAAGGGCGGGCAGCCGCTCTTCGCTGGGGAGCGCTACGCCGGCCTCTCTGACCTCGCCCTCCACGCCGCAGGCGGGCTCCTTAAACACGCGGCCGCCGTACTAGCCTTCGCCGCGCCAACGGCCAACTCCTACCACCGCCTCGTGCCTGGTTTCGAGGCGCCCGTTAACCTCGCCCTCTCCAAACGCAACCGCTCGGCCGCCATCCGCATTCCGACGTACTCCGCCTCACCGAAAGCCAAGCGTCTCGAGTTCCGCTGCCCCGACCCGAGCGCGAACGGCTACCTGCTCTTCTCGGCCATGACCCTCGCCATGTTGGACGGCATCAAGAACGAGATCTCGCCAGGCGACCCGCTCGAGCGCAACATCTACGCCATGTCGGCGGCGGAACTCCACAGCGTCCCCTCCACGCCCGGATCTCTAGACGAGGCCCTCGGAGCGCTCGAGGCCGACCACGCCTTCCTAACCGAGGGCGGGGTGTTCTCCGATGATTTCATCGCCACGTGGATCGGCTACAAGCGCGAGCACGAGCTCGAGCCGCTGCGCTTGCGACCCCACCCGTACGAGTTCCACCTCTACTACGACAGCTGAACTGTTCAGTGTCACGTCGCAAGTGACCCGTTGTTCACTCTCTTGCGCACGACCTGCCACTTCGTGTTACCGTTTTCGCGCGCTGCGGGCCGAACGCGAACGGCAACGACCGTTCAGCCAAGGACCGCGCCCGTCCACCCCAGCACGCCCCAGGAGGGTCATCAGTGGGTAACTCACGCGACGACGTCGCCACGCTACTGCGCGAGAACGACGTCAAGTTCCTCAGACTGCAGTTCACCGACATTCACGGCCGCAACAAGAACGTCGAGGTCCCGACCTCGCAGTTCGACAAGGCGCTCGACGGTGAGATCATGTTCGACGGCTCATCGGTGCAAGGCTTCACGCGCATCGAAGAGTCGGACATGCTGCTGAGGCCGGATCACGACACCTTCCTCCTGCTCCCACCTGCCATCGAGGGCAGCGTGAGGGGCCAAGTCGCGCGCCTCATCTGCGACGTCCACCTCCCTGACGGCACCCCGTTCCAAGGCGACCCGCGCTGGGTGCTCAAACGCCAGATCGAGAAGCTCAAGGCCCTCGGGTTCGACGACCTGTTCGTCGGCGTGGAGCCGGAGTTCTACCTCTTCAAGCGCGGAGTCGACGGTAGCCCAACCACCATCACGAACGACGGCGCAGGCTACTTCGACCTCGCCCCAGTCGACCGCGGTGAGGACGCCCGTCGCGACATGGTCAACGCCCTCACGGAACTTGGCTTCGAGATCGAGGCCGCGCACCACGAGGTCGGTCCCGGCCAGCATGAGATCGACTTCAAGTACGCAGACGCCATCTCGACCGCCGACGCCATCCAGTCGTTCCGCACGGTCGTAAAGCGCATCGCCATGAACCACGGCCTCCACGCCACTTTCATGCCGAAACCAGTCGCTGGCATCGCCGGGTCTGGCATGCACACGCACCTGAGCGTCTTCAAGGACGGTGAGAACGCGTTCTTCGACCCGAAAGGGCAGCACCAGCTCTCCAGCACCGCGCGCGCCTGGATAGCCGGCCTCATCGAGCACGCTCCCGGTCTGGTCGCCATCACCAACCCGACGGTCAACAGCTACAAGCGCATCACGCCAGGGCACGAGGCGCCAACGAACATCGCCTGGTCGGTTTCCAACCGCAGCGCCATGATCCGCATCCCGGCGCGGCGCGGCAACGGCACGCGCGCCGAAGTGCGCATGCCCGACCCATCAGCCAACCCGTACTTGGCGCTGGCGGCCATGGTCGCGGCCGGCCTCGACGGCATGAAGCGCGACCTCACGCCGCCACCACCGATCGCCAGGAACATCTACGAGATGAGCGTGCGCGACAGGCGCAAGCACAAGATCAAGGAACTACCAGCCAACTTGCGCGAAGCGGTGACCAACCTCAAGCGCGACCGCGTGATAGTCGACGCCCTTGGCGACCACGTCTACAAGAGCTTCGTCGAGGCGAAGACGCAGGAGTACGACGAGTACCGCATCGCGGTTCACGGCTGGGAACTCGACCGCTACCTCGCGGAGTACTGAGTGACGGAAGGCCGCGTGACGGCTCCTGGCAGCGGCGCAAGGCCGCTACGCGTGCTTGGCGTCGACCCCGGCCTAGCTAACCTTGGCCTCGGAGCCATCGAGGAGGTGCGCAGAGATGCGCGCCTCCTCGGCAGCAGGCTGGTCACGACGAGCAGTAGGCAGGAGCAGAGCGAGCGCCTTCTCACCCTGCGGCGCGAACTGCTGTCGTTCATCGCACTGCACAAGCCGGACGTCATGGCCATCGAAGGGCAGTTCCTGCGGCGCCAACCGCAGACGTCGTTCCTCGTCGGGCAGGCCGTTGGGGTCGTGTTGGTCACGGCGGCGGAGGCCGGGCTGCCAGTCTTCGAGTACGGCCCTGAGGTAGTGAAACGCAGCCTGGTCGGCAACGGCCGGGCCGACAAGACGCAGGTAGCCTTCATGGTGCGCGCACTCCTCAAGCTGACGGCGGCGCCGGAGGCCAACCACGAGACAGACGCCATCGCCCTCGCGCTAACGCACTTGCAGGCGCGCAGGCTCGGCGCCCTCACCTAGCCAGCGGTTCGTCCCCTGCGCGAAGGCGCTCAGCGCCGCACGCGCTTGGCGGCCCTGCGTTTCGCCGCGCCGCGGTCGCCGGCTAGGCGCGCGTCGTAGCGCCGTCTCGCCCTCACCCGAACGGGGGGCGCTGGCGCTTGAACTTCGACCGGCGCCTCTCGCCCTTCCACCTGCGTGACGAGTAACACCCGCGCCTCGTACGGACCCAACTCAAGGCGCAGTCCGCGCTGTTCCAGGGTCGTCAGCGCGACCAACTCCTCCTGCCCATCTCGAACGAACGGCGCGAACCGCACGAGGCGCCCACCGCCAGCGCGCAGGCCGAGCGCTTCGTGGAGTGGCTCGGAGCGCAGCCCCCCACCACGCAAGGCGTCCGCGAACGGCACGCTCATCCTCACCTCGCCAGCCACGCTCCCGGGGGAGTTGTTGAACGCCACCAGCGTACTGAGCGCGCCACCAGCGGGCGCGGGCCGGTTGACGTAGACGTACGCCGCCTCCTCGACGCCGTCGTCGCCGACCAAGTCGAAGAGCCTGAACGCGCTGGCGCCAGCGAACGCAGCGCGCGCGTTGAGGAGCGGTGCGAGCTCGCGCCGGTGGCGTGCTATCAGGCCTGCGTCTGGCGTCTCGGAACGTTTGGGGGCGAGGTACTCCATGCCGTACTTCTCCGCCAAACCCTCGACCTGACCGTGACCGAACATCGGCATCCCGGGCAGGGTGGCGAGGAGCGTTGCCACGCCGAAGTACTTGTCCCCCGCCCCGAACTGGTCCCGAGCCGACTCCTCGTCCGGGTTGCTCATGAAGTTGACGTAGCGCTGCAGCACGCGCGGGTCGAAGGCGAGGAGGGTCTTGAGGAGGCGCCTGTAGGCGACGTTCTGCTCGTGCATGAGCATGTGCATGAAGGCGCTGTTGTAAACGCGGTGCATGCCAAGCTCGCGGACGAAGAAACCCTCCATCAACCAGAACGCCTCGGCTAGCAAGAGCGTGTCTGGGGCGCGTTCGGCCATGTTCACGACGAGTTCGCGCCAGAACTCGTGCGGCATGAGCCGCTCGAACTCCTCAGCGCTGACCCCGAAGCGGGCGCGCGACGGGATGGCGCCACCATCACCAGGCAGCGGGTGCCACAGCCTTTGCACGTGGCGCTTGGCTAACGTCATGGCGGCGTCGAAGCGGATGATCGGGAACCTGCGCGCCACGGCCAACACGGTGGCCATGACGGCCTCCCTCACCTCCCGGCGCAGGTAATCGAGCTGCGCCGTATCGTTCCACGGCATCGCCGTTCCGTCGTTCCCGTGATAGACGTAACTCCTCGCCCCCGTGCTCGGGTCGCGCCGCTCGAACACGACGGCGGCGTCAGTGCCGTCGTAGTAGCCATCCTCTACGCGCACCTCGATGGCCGGGTCTAGCGCCAAGTTCGGGCCAGTGAACGAGTAGCCTTCGAACGGCGGCTGCGGTAGTTGCAGGAACCAGTCCGGATGTTCGACCATCCAGCGCGAGTCGAGACCAGTATGGTTCGGCACCATGTCGCTCGCCAACCGCAAGCCGTGCGCCCAGGCGCGACGCGACAGCTCCTCGAACGCCGCTTCGCCGCCCAAGTCAGCGGCGATCTCGTAATCGTGCAGCGCGTAGGCGCTCGCGCCGGCATCTGGCTGGCCGCGGGCCTGCTTGAGGGCGCGAGAGGCGTGGCTCCGCTCCCAAACGCCGATCAACCACACGGCGTTGAAGCCGTCCGCGCGCAGGTCGCGTAGCGCGGCGTCCGGCACCTGATCTAGCCGACGCACCTCGCGGTCAAAGCGCCGCTCGAGTTGCGCTAGCCAGACGTACACGCTCTTGGCGACCATCGCGACTTCCGGCATCCAAGCGCGGTCGGGGGTGAAGTTCTCCCGCCCGGCGCCGTGACCACTCGGCATGAAGTCAGACGCGGGCGGTGGGCCGTGTGGACCAGGCGCACCGACTCCCCCCTTGCCCTCCTCGCGCAACAGGTCAGCTGCTCGGAGCAACCCTGTGAGGAAGGCGCCACCACCCTTGAGGTACGGCCCCCAAGCGCTGACCGCCACGCGCAGCTGACCCGCCAGCGACGTCGGCTCGAGCCGCGCTGGCAACGTCAACAGCCACAAGAGCGAGTTCTCGCTTGGCTGCCTCGCGCCCCGTTCGCGTGAGTCGAGGTTCGAAGCGCCCCGCACGGACGCGAGCTGCACCGTGGCCAACCCGAGTTCGGCGAGGCGCGACGCCGTTTGCCAGCCAGCGCCCGCCGCGAGTTCGTGTTGAAAGAGTTCGTGCAGCGGCGCGAAGGCCAAGTTGGCGAGGGCGCCACCTATCAGCCAGGTCTCCTCGAGGAGTTCGGGGCCCGCGACCGCCTCGCCGTGCTCTTCGGCGTTAGCCGCCTCGCTAGCCTTGGCGTACGCCTCCGCGAAATCCTGTGCGAAGGTGTCTGCGCTAGGCAGCGCAGCGTCTGCGCGCCAGCTGGCAGCGGCGTCCGCCAAAACGGCCGTCCCCGTGGGGCTCACTCCGTACTGCGTGATCAGTTCGTGCGCGGCCTCGTGTAACGCGGCCGCGGCGAGCAACTCACCCGTGGTTACTGACGGCGCGCCAGCTAAGCTGCGGGCCGCGTTCATACGCGCCGCCCACGTGGCCGCAGCAGCGACGTCGAGGTTCACGACGCGCCCGTGGGCGTTGAACGCCGCTGCGGGCAGCCCGTACCGCTGCCGAGCTTGACGCGCGACGTGTAGTTCTCGGGTGACGCTCAAGGCCCGACGATACCACGCGGCCTGGCGTGCCACGGAACGAGAACGCGCGTGAGCCACGCACGCACCCACCCGCTTAACTTGGAAGATGACGTCCCCATGCGCTGCTCATGCGCTGGCCGGTACAATCCATGGCATGCGCAACTTGGGGCCAACCGTAACGCCGCGCCCGCCGCGCTTGACCAGGAGCGCCGCCGCAGCCGTCTTGCTCCTCGCGCTGGCCTTGGTCCTTGGCGCATGCGCTGGCGAGTTGGCTACACGAGGAGAGGCGCTGCGCCTGGTTGGCACGGAAGTGCCGCGCGCCACCCTGTTCGAGCAGTATGACGCCCCCCTCAACGCCGTCGGCGGCCTCAGGCCGTATACGTTCACTATCGTCTCAGGCGCGTTGCCACCGGGGATAACGCTAGAGAACGGCGTGCTACGCGGCGCCGCCACCGAAACTGGCGCGTACACCTTGAGCGTCGAAGTGTCGGACGCCAACCTCTCGCGCGTCAGCCAGACGTACACGCTGCAGGTCACTTCCCCACCACCGCCCGAGTTCCTCCTCGATGTGCCGCTTACCGAAGTGCGCGGTCCTGTGACGATCCGCGCCAGGCTCAAAGGTGCCAGGGCAGTAACGGGCGTGCGCAGCGTGGTCACGTGGGACCCACAGTTGTTCACTCTAGCCGCGGAGGGCGCGGCCGCTAGCAGGCGTGACACTACCCTGTTATGGCAGGCGGACGAAACGTCGCTGCAGGTCGACCTCGCTGCCCTCGGCACCCAACTAACGGGCGACGTCGAGCTCTACCGCTTCACGCTCGTACCCGTCGCTCCGCCCGTGCGGGTGCAGGCCTCGTTCGCGGCCGAAGTAACGACGCTGAGCCCCGACCCAGCACGCAAACACGAGTACCTGACAGGCATCGTCGGCGCTGCCCCGCCAGCGGCTGGCAACCAGAGCGTTCCCCAAACCGACATCGCGCCGCCAGACGCTCCGCTCGAGCTCGTGCCGCCTGCGGATCCAGAAGGGAGCGGCCGCAAGTGAACCGGCTTTTGCATGCGCTCAGCGCCGTTCTGCTCGCCATGCTGGCGAGCACGGCGCTTGCCACCACCTACCGGTTCGAATCACCTGAAACATTGGTGCTGAAAGCCGACGTCGTGTTCTTCGGTAGCGTCACCAGCGCAACGACGGCCGGCAAGGACGGCCAACCGTGGACGACGGTCACCTTCGGCGACCTGACCGTCTTGCGTGACCGAGCGGCAACTGAGGCAGGCGAGGAGTTTCCTAGCTCCGAGGTGCTCGACTTCCTCGGCGGCACCGCGATCGGGCTACCGACTTTGCAGGTCAGCGGACTGCCGACGTTCGCCGTGGGTGAGCGCTGGCTCATCCTCGCCTATCAGGCCGACGGCATGGCGTCGCCACTCGCGGGCGTCGCCCAGGGGGCGTGGAAGTTGAGTAGCCGTGGGGCGCTCGCCTTCGACGGCAGCTACCTAGACGTCGACCCCGCAGGGGCCCTGGTGCGCGGCGCGAGCAGCCCTGGCGAGGCAGAACTGGTGACCGCCTTGACGGCGCTGCTTCAGCGCGGCGTGGAGAACAGTTCGGCCGCCCCGGCGGTCGTGGCGGAGCCGGCGCCAACGGAGGCGCCTTCCACGGACCAGCAGGCCGCCACTTCGGCGGCGGAGGCGCCAGCCTCCGAGACACCTCCTGCCCAGGAGCCACCTGCCGAGCAGCCACCAGCCGAGCCAAGCGCGCCCGCACCGAACGCGGAGACCCCGCCAACCGCTCAACCACCCGCGCAGGTCATCACCTACAGCGTGTCCGACGAGGGCGGGCCGCTGCTCCTCTCTGCGGCCGCCGCGACTGCGGCTAACGCCTGGGAGGTTGCCGCTCCGGGAGCTGCGGCCTTCGCCGTAAGTGAGTCGGCCACGAACCTGATCCGCTACGGCGCCGCCGACCTGATGGGGCCGGACGCCACCTCGCTAACGCTAGCTAGTTCAGGCGGCCGCACGGAAGTGGTGGTGTCCCCCCTAGCTGGCGACCTCGTGCCTGCGGTTCTGCTTCATGAGTTGGGCGTCCTCCTGGGGCTGCAGGAGGGCGGTGAGGGCGTGATGGCGTGGACCGTCAGCGCGGCCAGCGCTGCTCCGACGCCTCAGGACGTGACCAACTTGCGCGACCTGCGCACTTACTTGGCGGAGGACCTCGACCGCAGCGGCAGAGTCGACTTCTACGACCTCGTGATCTTCGGTCAAGCGTTCGGCGCGACGGGCATCAACCTGGCCGCCGACCTGGACGGCAACGGCAAGGTCGACGACTCAGACCTGAAGCTCTTGCGGGAAGCCTACGAGTTCGCGCCGCCGCAGGAGAACGCACCGAACTGACCGCCTCAGAAGAGGCCGGGGGAGTCAGGCGCTGCCGCGCCGGCGTACGGGACGAAGAGCACTGCAACTTCTTCCTCGCCCCGCGCGAAGATCAGCATGCCGTTCGGGCGGGGGGCGAGCATCGAGTCGGTGAACGACCCGAGCACCTGACCGGGGAGCATGGCGACGAGGCTCTCCTGCGCGGCGCGGTCCCTGCCCTTGTACTGCCTGACGGTGATCTTGAGGTTCGCTAGGTCGAACGTCATCGGCTCCTGCGTGATCGTCTTGACGACGTGCTCGCTAGCGCCAGACGACGAGATCAACGCGGGAACATCTGACGGCGAGACGCTGCCCACGCGCGCCATGCGGGTTACGACCTCTGCTACGGTCTGGTCGCTTAGCATCACGCCTGCCGCCTTCGCCGCGCCGCGCAACAAGCCTTCGAGCGCACGGAGCTTCTCCGGAGCGCGTGCGGCGACGACGTTGGCGCGCGCAACGGCCTGCCCGACGACCTCATCGGCTTCTCCGCGCACGTTGTTAGCCAAGACCTTGAGGGCGGCGAGCAGTTCATCGCGTTGCGAGTTGCTCAGGACCTCGTTCACGACGAGGGCGTCCGCGAGGCGCGAGCCGAGCGACTTGGCGTCGTTGCGGATGCGCACGTGAACGTACTCGCCCTCACGGAAGGCGCCGATGCGCACCCGGCCGCGTTGCATGACTTGCGAGCCGTCAAGCTCAACCTGTTCGCCGTCTAGGTAAAGAGTGCGGGAGTTGCCGACCCCCCCGATGGCGAGGTCGTGGCCGGCCAACGTGAGCCTCACTGGCCCAACCATGCGCACCGTGATGGCCGTGGCCTCAGGCGGCACGCGGTCCCACTTGAGGATGGGGTTCGCACCGAAGAGCACGCCGCCCTCGAGGTGCGGGCCGCCTGCTTCGCCGCCGACCGTTGTCGGCAAGTACCCGGCCAAGCGCCCGAAGAACGACTCGACCAGCTCGACGTACGTGGCAGTGTCGCGCTGGAACGCCTGTTGGTCCGCGCGCTCGCGCGCGGTCACTTCCGTGAGGCGACGTTCGAGTTCGCGGCGCTGCGCCGCTCGCTCTTCCTCAGGCAGGCGCTCCTTCACTAGCTCCTGCAGCGCGAGGCGAAGTTGCGTGGAGGTAAGCGCCTTGTTCACGTCTGGCGTCACGCGCCCGGCGTACGGGTCGTTCGCGACGACGAGCGCAGCGTTGCGGACGTAAGCGAACGCGGCCGACTCGCCGCGCTCGAGGGCAGGAAGCGGGTTGCCAGGCTTGCCAGACGTCATGATCACGTTGATGAGCTCGCGCACGATCTCGGCTAGGGCGTCGAGGTCGGAGAGGGAGACGAGCGGGTCGCGCAGGTTCGGCATGACCTCGACGACGCGGAACGCCTTCGTCGGCACGTCCTGACCGAAAGTGCTGCGGTCCGCGTTGCGTTGCAGGTTCTGCAGCGTGGCGAACACGAGGCGCGCAGTGAGGCGGTCGCGTTCCGCGCGCCAACCGGCGGCAACGCGCTGCACGTACTCCTCGAGGTCGTCCCACCACACGCGCCTGGCCAAGCGCTGCAGCACGGCATGCTCGTCGCGCTCCTCCGGAGTCGAGCCGTGAAACGTCGGCGGTTTCGAGGCGACTTCGTCGGCTAGCTCAACTTCCCCGTCCTCCTCGAGCACCAGAGAGACGAGGCTTGGCACGAACGCGGGGCTTGCCGTCGAGTCGGACATGCCTGCCATGGCCTGAGCGGCGTCTTCCAGGCGCACGCGTTCCGCGCTCGTGAGGCGTTCGCGCTCGCGGTTCAGCAAGCCAAGGAGTTCCCACAGGGAGTGCAACCCGCCGCGCACGCTCCGAGTAGCTCGGTACTCGTCGACCTTGTACTCGAGTAACTCGAGCGCGATGCTCTCTAGTCTGGGACCCACGCGGTCAGTATAAGGAACGAGCGGTGATCGTCGTCACAGGAAACCTCACGCCTGAGCCAGCACGCGGCGCGTGCGTTCGACCACCTCATCGACCTGAGCCTCCGTGATGACGAGGGGCGGGAGGAAGCGGATGGTCTCGCCGCCGCCAGCGATGGTGACGACACCGGCCGCCTGCAACGCGGCGATCACGGGTCCTGCCGGCACGTTGAGCTGCAGCCCGATAAGCAAACCGCGCCCACGAACCTCCGCGACGAGCGGCCCGCACCCTCGCAAGCCGGCCATCAAGCGCTCGCCGAGGCGCCGCGCGTTGGCCATCAGGTCGCGCGCCTCGAGTTCCTGCAGCACGGCCAGGCCGGCCGCCGCCGCGAGCGGGTTCCCACCGAACGTCGTGCCGTGACCGCCCTTCGGCATGGCGGCGGCCACCGCGTCCGTCATGAGCAGGGCGCTGATGGGCACGCCGCCCGCCAGGCCCTTGGCGAGCGTGACCATGTCGGCCGTTACGCCGTAGGCTTCGCTGGCTAGGAACGTGCCGGTGCGACCGACCCCGGTCTGGATCTCGTCTAGTACGAGCAGGGCGCCTTTGGCGGCCGTTATCTCCCGCGCGGCACGCAAGTACTCGGTCGTTGCGGGTCGGATGCCGCTCTCACCTTGGATCGGCTCGAGGAGCACGGCGGCGGTGGCGTCGTTCACCGCCGCCTCGAGGGCGGCGACGTCATTGAACGGCACGAACTCGACGTCGGTGTCGTAAGGCGCGAACGGCTCGCGGTACTTCGGTTCCCACGTGAGGGGCAGCACCCCCAGCGTGCGGCCCGAGAAGCCGTTGCGGGCCGCCACGAAGCGCCTGCGGCCCGTGGCGACGCGCGCCCACTTCAGCGCTGCTTCGTTGGCTTCCGCGCCGGAGTTCCCGAGGAACACGCGGTTGAGGGGCGCCTGCACGTACTCGAAGAGTTTCGTGATGAAGTCGGTGCGGACGTCGTTGCCGAGGTTCTGCGGGCAGACGATCAGACGCTTGGCCTGCTCCGCCACGGCTTCAACCAGCCGTGCGTTCCCGTGGCCGACGCTGGCCACCGCGATGCCAGCCATGCAGTCGAGGTACTCGCGCCCGTCAGCGTCGTAAAGCAGCGCCCCTTCGCCCCGCACGAACACTACTTCCGGGTGCCACAGGCCGCTAGCGTGCACTTCTGCGGCGGCGAGGTAGTCGGCCGTCCTTCGGCCCTTGCTCTGGGAGGGTCTCGAGTGGGTCATGCGCTGCCTACTTTCGTGGTGCACGAGTTGCGCTTCACCTCAGCTGAACTGGGCGCAGCTAATACGTGGCAGCATAACGCCCCCTCAAGTGGCCGCCAAGCCAACGCTTCCATGATGCTGCTTGGGTGCTTACGACCCGATGGTCACGAGGCAGAGCGGCACTTCGGTGCGCCCGTCGACGTGCAGTAGCTTCGCTAGCTCGTCGTCGTAGAAGTCAGCTGCGTAGGTGACGGCCAGACCCAGGGCCGTGCCAGCGAGGACCAAGTCCTGCGCGGCGGCGCCGCCATCGAGTAACAAGTAGCGGTAGGCGCGGCCGCCGTCGGCAACCCTATGGCGCGATGGCAGGCCAGTGAAGCAGACGGCCGCGGCCTGCGCGCTCACGTCGAGCGGCGCCAGCACGCAGTCGGCGAACTCGTCACCGACGGCGCCCATCTTGAGCTGATCGAGACTGTGATCGCGCGGGTTGTAGTGGTACACGCCGGCGAACAGGTCTTGGACGTTGAACGCCAACAAGTAGCACTCGAGTGATGACACGGCCTGCGCCGTGGCGTGCACGCGTTGCCTGCCGTAGTTGAAGCCCGCGCAACTCCACAGCAGTTGCGACAGGTGCGCCTGCTTCAGGCGGCCGCCTTCAGCCGCGCCGCTCCGGTCGCGCGAGAGCGCGGTCCACACGCCCGTCCCGCCCTTCAGCTGCGGGGCCGGTAGGGCCGCGACTTCGGCAGGGTTGGCGAACACCTTGAACGGCGCCGCCACGCGCGTGCGCGACGCAGGCAGCTGCCCGCGCCGGTACTTGGTTTGGTCGAAGAACTCCGCGCCGAAGGCCCGTCCCTTGCTTTGTGTCACTCACTCGACTCCTGCTGGCACTGTAGCACCGGGCGCGTGCCCCCGAAGGCGTTATGCTGCCGCCAAGGAAGCAGGTCCTGCTGCGCGTCCGTGCAGCGGCGCCCCCGACCACCATGGAACTAAGAGTGAGGTTCGTCGAAACTGACCAGATGGGCGTCGTGCACCATAGCGCCTACGTTCCCTGGCTCGAGGCTGGGCGCGTGGAGTGGTTGCGCGACCGCGGCCTGAGTTACCGCGAGATGGAAGACGCCGGGTTGTCGTTGGCGGTCGCGCATGTCGCTGTCGAGTACCGTGCGGCGTGCTACTTCGACGACGTCCTGAACATCATGAGCGTCCTGACGGCAGTGAGGAGCCGCGGCGTGAGCTTCACGTACCGCATCACCAGGCCCGCGGACGGGGCGCTGGTCGCGACCGCTGAAACGCGGCACGTCCCCACCGACCGCAGCGGGAAAGCGGTGAGGCTCCCAGAACGCTGGCTCTCTCCCCTAGTGGCACTACTCGAGAACAACCCGTGACGGCGCCGTTCCAGCTACGCCGCCTGCACCGAAAGGGTAATGCATGACCACAACCGCATCCGCAGCTGTCGCCAAGTCACGGGTCGAGAAGATCATCTCAACCGCCCTCACCTTCGACGACGTGCTGCTCGTGCCAGCCCATAGCCGCGTGTTGCCCCGCGACGTCGACCTAACCACGCGCTTGACGGCGGGCGTTACCCTCAACATCCCCCTCGCATCTGCAGCCATGGACACGGTCACCGAGACGCAGATGGCCATCGCCATGGCGCGCCTTGGCGGCATCGGCGTCATCCACAAGAAGATGGCGGTCGAGTTGCAGGCCGAGATGGTGCGCAAGGTCAAGCGTTCGGAGTCGGGCATGATCGTCGATCCCATCACGCTCGAGCGGCACGCGACGTTGGCGGACGCCGAGGAGCTCATGCGCGCGTACCACATCAGCGGAGTGCCCATCGTCGAGGCCGACGGGAAGCTCGTTGGCATCCTCACGAACCGCGACATGCGCTTCGAGACCGACCATCACCGCCCAGTCTCGGAAGTTATGACTTCTGAGGGCCTCATCACGGTTCCCGTCGGCACCACCCTCGAGGCGGCCGTTGACATGCTTCGGCAGCACAAGGTCGAGAAGCTGCTGGTGGTGGACGCCGCCGGTTACCTCAGGGGCCTCATCACCATCAAGGACATCACGAAGCGCCTCGAGTACCCCAACGCCGCCAAGGACGCCCTCGGGCGCCTGCGGGTAGCCGCCGCCATCGGCGTCAGCCAGGACCTCAAGGAGCGCACGGCTGCGCTGGTCGAGGCGGGCGCTGACGTGCTCGTGCTAGACAGCGCCCACGGCCACAGCCAAGGTATCCTCGACGCCCTCGAGTACGTCAAGGCGAACTACCCCGTGGAGGTCATCGCTGGCAACGTCGCAACGGCCGCTGGCGCGGCCGCCCTCATCGAAGCCGGGGCTGACGGGGTGAAGGTCGGCGTGGGACCAGGGAGCATCTGCACCACGCGCGTGGTCACTGGGGTTGGCATGCCGCAACTGAGCGCCATCTTGGAGGCGGCAGAGGTAACGCGCGCGGCAGGGGTCACCTTGATCGCGGACGGCGGCATCAAGTACTCGGGCGACATCTCCAAGGCCATCGCAGCCGGCGCGGACGTCGTCATGGTCGGCTCGCTGCTGGCAGGCACTAGCGAGGCGCCTGGTGAGGAGATCCTCCGCGACGGGCGCCGTTACAAGGCGTACCGCGGCATGGGCAGCCTCGGCGCCATGTCAGGCGGTAGCGCGGACCGGTACTTCCAAGACAGCGCCGCCGCTCAGGCGAAGCTCGTTCCAGAGGGCATCGAAGGCATGGTGGCGTACAAGGGCCCCGTTGGGGACGTCGTCTACCAGGCGGTGGGCGGTCTGCGCTCTGCCATGGGCTACTGCGGCACCAAGGATCTGCCGACGCTGCAGGAGGAGGGGCGCTTCGTGACGATCACGCAGGCGTCGCTCGTCGAGTCTCACCCGCACGATGTGACCATCACTAAGGACGCCCCCAACTACTCCGTGACGAACAGGGGCTGAGCCCTAGAGGACGAGCTCCTGGTCTCCCGACGGTTCGAGCGTCGAGAAGCGCTCCATGAGCGGTTCGATGCCGAACTTCAGGGCGTGGGAGAAGGGGCTGAGGACGCGCTCGGCTGGCTGGCCAAGCGGCAGCAGGTGAGAAGCTAGGCGCTCGAACTGCCGCACCGTCGTGGCGTCGTGCTTGGCGAGGGCCGCGCCGGACTTGCCACGCAGGCGTTTCATGGTGGCGGCTAGGTGCTTGTGGCCGTTACGCACTGTGCCCTCTAGCGTCGGATCGATGGCGTCAACAGCGCTCAGGAGGGTCGTGAACTCGGCTTCCAGCCTGCTAGCCGCCGCCTGGAAGCGCGCGGCATGACCGTGGCGCTCCAGCAAGACGCGCTCGAGGGTCTCGGCGCGGTGGTTACGGAACTCTACGGCCCGCAGGCCGAGACCAGTCAGGAGCCTGGCGCTGACCGGCTCCAACACGGTAGCGCTGGCGCGCGGCCAGGTGAGCGGCATCGGCACGCCGTGAAAGCGGTAGACGTCGCGCAGTTGCGCGACGTAGCGCAGCTCACCGGGGCCGAGCACGAACACGGCCGTTGGAAGCGTGGCGTCTTGGATGACGGGCCGCAATCCAGCCGCCGGCGTGATGGCGGTCGGGTCGACCTCGAGCATGGCGAGGAGCTCCGCCCGCGTGAAGCGGCGGTCCTCCGCGGCGAACGCCGCGCCCACACGGCGCAGGAGCACGCGCCGCCCCTTCAGCTCGACGAACAGGTTGGTGGCGTCCTGGCCGCGCCCCAACTGCGGCTCGTAGCCGAGCGATTTCAGGCGCCTGCCGGCATCGTTTATCGCTTCCGGCGTGCGTTGGGCGTCCGCCAACTCGGCCGTTATCAGCGGCGCGAAGAGCGTAGCGACGTCGCGCTGCATCGGGTCGATCAGCACCAACCCGGCGTCACCTAACAGCCGCATGAGGATGGCGCCGAACCAGTCGGAGAACATGGTCACGGAACCTGCGGTGGCGGCTAGCAGTTCCCACACTTGCGACAAGAAGCGCGGTCGCGGCGTGAGTTGCGCCAGCCCCTGCTTGACGGTGGCCACTAGTTCTGGTGTCAATGGCGCGCGCCCTACCGCCGCTCCGGCAGGCAAGGTCACGGCGATGCGCCTCAGCGTTTCGCTCCCGTCGAGCAGGTAGGTGTGATCGATCTCTGCGACGTCGTGGTCTTGCGTTGCCAACCAGAAGATCGGCACCACCGGCCGCTCCTCGGTGCTCAAGCGCTTGGCAAGGGCAACGGCGGTCGCTGCCTTGGAGAGGCTGTAGGTCGGACCAAGGAGGAGGCCTGTCTGCTGCCCCGTGACGACGGCGCGCGCGTTGGGGTGACGTAAGCGCTCCAAGTTGTCGAACACGGCTTGCGGCGCGCCGAGGCTAGCCGCGTAGCGCGAGAGGGCGTCGACGAGTTCTCGCCTTTCCTGTGAGCGTGGGAGGTCGAGAGCCGCGCTGACGTCGCCCGGAGCTAGTTCGAAGAAGTCGTTCAGTTGACCGCTTAGGAAGGCGTCGAGGAACGACGGGGCGGGCGGCGTGGCGTGAGCTAGCACAGGGCAGCTTATCTGGCGTGAGGTGCTGCCGTCATGGCCCGGGCGACTGCGGGAGCGCGCTAGGTTCGTGGTAGACTCGCGCCGCTAAGGTGGAGTCGTTGGCCACCACTAAGAAGGGGGGCCGCTCGCGCCTCGCAGCACAGCTTGGTAGCCACAGCGCGCTAGCCGAGCCTCCTTGGACCTCGAACACGTAGCGGTCCTTGGCAGCGATCGAATCGACATCATGCTTATCAATACCGATCTCGTCCCGAGCGGACCTTATAGCGACGTGGTTGTACTCATCGACGTGCTGCGCACCTGCACCGTCGCGCCCATCCTCTTCGACCAGGGCGCCGTGAGCTTGTCCTTGACGACCTCCATGCGCCGCGCCCGTGCCGCCTCCGGGTCAGGCAAGACCCTTGTTGGCGAGCGTCAGGGAGTGCCGCCTGAGGGCTTCAATCACGGCAACTCACCGGCGAACCTCGCACGTGTCGGCCTTCAAGGGCGCGAAGTCGTGATGGTGTCTGAGAACGCCCCGCGCTGGCTCGAGCAGTTGGGTGGGGCACGCCATGTGCTCCTCGGTTCGCTCTACAACGCTGGCGCCGTGGCGCGGTTGGCGGCGGAACTCGCGAGTGGCCGCATCGACCTCGTGTGCTCCGGCTTCTCTGGCGAACCGGACCTCGACGACACCTTGGCGGCCGCCGTCATCGCCGGTCTCGTGAAGAACTACCATCAGGACTTGAGAGTGCAAGGCGCGACGCGCATGGCGACGACCATCTTGCGCGCCTTCCCAGAACCGGTCGATGTGTTGTGGCGCTCGACAGCTGGTCAGTACCTGCGCTCGATCGGCCTCGAGCAAGACATCGGCCTCGCGGCGCGCGTCTCCGCCAGCGAGGTCGTTCCGCGGCTCGTGGCGGTCGAGGCTGGCGAGCACGGCAATCTCTACCGCTTCGTGGCCTCTTGACCGACGGCGGCCCGCCGCGAATAGACGTCCTTGGCTTCCCGCTCGACGTCATCGACCTGCCTAGCGCAGCGGCCTGGGTGCTCAACGAAGCGCGCGCGGCGCAGCAGCCAAAGCTAGTGGTTACCCTCAACCCGGAGATCGTCGTTCAAGGCCGCGACCAACCGGCCCTGGCCGCGGCGTTGCGCGCAGCGGACTTGAGCGTGGCGGACGGGGTCGGCGTGGCGCTCGCCGCACGGCGCGCTGGCACGCGACTGCCTGGCCGCGTTCCAGGCGTCGACCTTGCAAGCGAGGTCATGCGCCAGGGCGCGGGAACCCTGCGCGTCTACTTCCTCGGCGCCAAACCGGGGGTGGCCGAGCGGGCGGCCGCGGAGGCAAGCAGCCGCTACGGCGTCAAGGTCGCCGGTCAGCACCACGGTTACTTCGACCGCGCCAACGACGCAGCGGCCGTGTGTCAGGACGTGCGCCTAGCCGCGCCCGACCTCCTGCTCGCTGGTCTAGGTGAAGGGCAGGAGCTCTTCTTGCACAGCCACGCGGAAGCGCTTGGCGCTCGCGTGATGATCGGCGTAGGCGGCACGCTGGACGTGCTGGCCGGCGAAGTGAAGCGCATGCCGGCCTGGACCACCAAGTTGGGTGTCGAATGGCTATTCCGCGTTGCACTTGACCGCAAGCGGTGGAAGCGCGTGCCGCGACTCATGGAGTTCGCCTGGTTGGTTCTGACCCGCGGTGGCCGCCACGGCCACCGCGCTGGTTAGGCGGGACCCCAGACCTCTCGCCCGAGGCCCTCGCGCCGCGCTAGTTCACTCGGCTCTCCGGCAGGGTAGTTGCCGTTGAAGCATGCGAGGCACACGCCGGGCAACGTCAACGCGCGCCGCAGCCCGTCCTCCGTGAGGAAGTGAAGGCTGTCTGCGCCGATGCGTTCCCTGATCTCCTCGATCGTCAAGGTAGCAGCAGCCAACTCCTTGCGGGCGGCCGTGTCGATGCCGTAGTGGCAGGGGAACTTGATGGGAGGGCTCGAGACGCGGAAGTGCACTTCGGTAGCTCCAGCTTCTCGCAGGAGCTGAACGATGCGGCCAGAGGTGGTGCCGCGCACGATCGAGTCGTCCACCAGCACCACGCGCTTGCCAGCTACGGCGCCCGTGGCGCGCAGTTTGAGTTTGACCTTCTGCTCACGCATCTGTTGGGTTGGGCTGATGAACGAGCGGCCCGCGTAAGGCGACTTATAGAGTCCGAGGTCGTACGCCACGCCACTTGCGCGCGCGAAGCCGACGCTGGCGGCCAGCCCTGATTCAGGGACCCCGACTACGACGTCGGCCTCGACCGGCGCCTCCTTCGCTAGCTCCATGCCCATGCGCACGCGGGCGGCATGCACGTCGACGCCGTCGAGCCGCGCGTCTCCCCTCGCGAAGTAGATCCACTCGAACGCGCACGGAGTAGGCGCTGGAGTCAGGACCTGCCTGCTCGCGAGACCGTGCGCGTCTGCCACCACCAGCTCGCCAGGGCGCACGTCACGCAGGAACGTGGCGCCGACGACGGCGAGGGCCGCGGGCTCAGAGGCGAACACGTACCCGCCGGCCAGCTCGCCGATGACGAGCGGCCTAACGCCGTGGCCGTCACGCAGGCCGATGAGGCGGCCGGCGTCCATCAGCACGACGGCGAAACCGCCCTCCAGGTCGCGCATGGCCTGCGCGGTAGCCTCGACGAGGTCGAGGTCGCTGTACCGCGCGATGAGGTTGAGCATGACTTCGCTGTCGTTGCTCGTCTGGAAGACGGCGCCGCCAGCTAACAGGGCGTCACGGATCTCGCGCGCGTTCGTGAAGTTGCCGTTGTGCACGAGCGCCAGGTGCCCCTTGTTGGAGCGCACCGTCAGGGGCTGGGCGTTGAACGGCAGGCTCGAGCCGGTCACGGAGTAGCGCGTGTGCGCCACGCCCTGGCTGGCCCCTGCGAAGCGCAGCTTAGCCAGCCGCTCCTCGGTGAAGACCTCCGCGACCAAGCCCATGTCCTTCTCGAGCCTCACCTGACCGCCGCCCGTAACGCAGATGCCGCACGACTCCTGGCCGCGGTGCTGTAACGAGAAGATGCCGAGGTGACACAACCCGGCCACGTCGCCTGGCTGGGGGAGTCGCACGCCGAAAACGCCGCACTCCTCGCGCGGTTTGTCCAGCTCCAACCGCTCCCGCAGGGGTTCAGTCATGGAGGTCAGCGTAACGCCTCTGGGTAGGTGGCGAAGTACGGCGCCGCCAGTTCGGGCAAAGCGATCTCGATGTTCGCGCCCGCGCCGCGCAGGACGAACGTCGACCCCTCCGAAACGCCGATCACCTGCGCTTCCACTCCCACCGCCGCGCAGCGCGCCAGCGCCTCTTCGACATGCTCCTGGCGCAGCGCGAGCAGCACGCGCGCTGCCGCCTCGCCGAAGAGGAGTTCGTCGATGCGTGCACCGCCGCCATCACCGACGTCGACCTTGAGGCCGATAGCCGCACCTTCCGCGCCGAGGCATAGTTCGGCCAGCGCGACGGCGAGGCCGCCGTGGCTTGTGTCGTGCGCCGTGTCGCAGAGGCCGTCCGCGATCAGGCCGCGCACGACTGCTTGAACCTTCGCCTCCGTCACGAGGTCGAGCGCGGGCGGTGAACCCGCCTCGAGGCCGTGCAGGCGGTAGAGGTACTCGCTAGCGCCGAGACTCCCGACCGGGTTGCCGATGAGCACGATGGCGTCCCCTGCGCGCTTCAACGCACTACCGGCATGGCTGCTCACGTCGGCAAGCACCCCGACCATGCCAACCGTTGGCGTCGGGTGGATGCCCTGCCGGCCCTCTGGCGTCGAGTACTCGTTATAGAGGCTGACGTTGCCGCCGATCACCGGGGTGTCAAGCGCCAAGCAGGCCGTGGTGAGGCCGGCTACGGCGCGCTCGAGCTGGTAGTAGACGCCTTGGTCGGTCGGGTTGCCGAAGTTCAGGTTGTCGGTGACGGCCAGCGGGAGCGCGCCGACGCAGCTGAGGTTGCGCGCGGCCTCCGCCACCGCGTGCATGGCGCCAAGTTCTGGGTCCAGGTAGACGTAACGCGAGTTGCAGTCGACAGTTGCCGCCACACCGAGTCGGCTGCCCTTGACGCGCAGCACGGCGGCGTCGGCTGCACCCGGCCCGACGACCGTGTTGGTCATGACTTGTTGGTCGAACTGCTCGAAGACTGAGCGCTTCGAGGCGATGGTCGGGCTCGCGAGGAGGCGCTCGAGGACGCCGGTCGGATCAGCTGGCACGGGCAGACCACTCAGGTCGGCTTCACGGGCGGCGCGCACGCGGTCATCCTCTACGCCGTCACGCACGTACTCGGGCGGCTCGTTGAGGGCACGAACCGGCATGTCTGCCACCACGACACCGTTCTCCACCACGCGGAAGCGGCCGCCGTCTGTGACCTCGCCGATCTCGACCGCTTCGAGTTCCCACCGTGCGAGGAGGGCGAGCAACTCCTCCTCCTTGCCGGGCACGGCGGTCAGCACCATGCGCTCTTGCGACTCAGACAGCATGATCTCCAGGGGCGTCATGCTGGTCTCGCGGGTCGGCACTAGGTCGACGTGCACGTCTACCCCTAGTCCGGCACGGTGCGCCATCTCACCGACGGAACTGGTGATGCCCGCGGCCCCCATGTCCTGCACGCCTGCGACCAAGCCAGCTGAGTACGCCTCGAGGCAGGCCTCGAGCAGCAGCTTCTCCATGAACGGGTCGCCAACTTGCACAGCCGGCCGGTCGGCGCTCGAGGCGCCTGACAGGTCGGCGGAGGCGAACACCGCACCGCCAAGCCCGTCGCGGCCAGTCCGTGAACCGACGTACAAGAGCCTGTTACCCACGGCGCCGACGGTGCCCTTCTGCAATTCTTCGTGGCGCAACAGGCCAAGAGCCATGACGTTGACGAGCGGGTTCTCCGTGTAACACGGGTTGGATTCGATCTCGCCGCCGACCGTCGGCACGCCGATGGCGTTGCCGTACAGCGCGATCCCCTGCACGACACCGGTGAGCAGGTAGCGGTTCCTTGCCTCGCTGAACTCCCCGAACCTCAGCGCGTTCAGCGTCGCGAACGGCCGCGCGCCCATCGCGAAGATGTCGCGCAGGATGCCGCCAACGCCCGTCGCCGCGCCCTGCACGGGCTCGACGGCGCTTGGGTGGTTATGACTCTCCATCTTGAAGGCCACCGCCCAACCCTCACCGATGTCGACGACCCCGGCGTTCTCACCGGGGCCCTGCAACACCTGCGGACCGCTGGTTGGGAGGCGGCGCAGAAGCGGCTTCGAGTTCTTGTAGCCGCAATGCTCGCTCCATAAGGCGCCGAACATGGCCGCCTCGAGGTGGTTGGGTTGGCGCCCGAGCGCCGCGACGACCCCGTCGAACTCCTCAGGAGTCAGCCCGAAAGTAGCGGCGGCAGACCTAAGGTCTTCTGCCATGAGGGTTCCTTTCGACAAGCACGCAGTTCGGCGTCAACTGCTTAGGAGCGATTCCAGGATGACCCGGCCGTCTTCCCCGCCAAGCAGCTCCTCGACGGCGCGTTCCGGGTGAGGCATCATGCCGAGCACGTTGCCCGCGGCGTTCGTAACGCCAGCGATGGCGTTGCGGCTGCCGTTGGGGTTGGCGTCCACTACTTGCGCGCCGCTGGCACTGACGTAACGCAATGCCACTTGCCCCTCGCCCTCGAGGCGCTCGAGGACGGCGTCGTCAGCGTAGTAGCGCCCATCTGCGTGGGCAACGGGCAAGCGCAGGAGTTGACCGCTGCTTGCGCGGCGCGTGAACGGCAAGTCGGTGCGCTCCACGCGCAAGTGAACGTCGCGACACATGAAGCGCAGCTCCGCGTTGCGCGCGAGTTGACCTGGCAGCAAGCCGGCTTCGGTCAGCACTTGGAAGCCGTTGCAGATGCCAAGTACCGGCCCACCAGCTGCCGCGAACGACCGCACGGCCTTCATGACGGGGCTGTGTGCCGCCAGCGCGCCGCAGCGCAGGTAATCGCCATAACTGAAGCCGCCCGGTATGACGACCGCCTCTGGCGCACTACCTGAGTTGGAGAGCGTATCTGCCGTGTGCCAGACGTTCCACGTGCTGGCGCCAAGCACGGCGCCGAGGGCGTATGATGCGTCCTCGACGCAATTGCTGCCGGGGAACGTCACTATGGCCACGCGCATACGAGCGCTACGGTACCACGCGCCTGGGGGCGCCCCGACTGACCTCAGAGCGCTAAGCAACTTGCTCACGGCACGCTGGAGTTGGTAGTATTCTCAACCGTCCGTGTGTCGCATTCAGCGGCAGTGACGGGCCGAGATGGCGGAACGGTAGACGCAGTTGACTCAAAATCAACCGGGGCGACCTGTGCGGGTTCGAGTCCCGCTCTCGGCACCAATCAAGTACGCGACCGGCCGACAGGCACGCCGCGGACGGCTCGTGGAGGCAGGATGTTCTGGATAGCGTTCATAATCTTCTTGATCGTGTCCGTGATACTCACGGTCGCGATACTCATGCAGGAACCGAAGCAGTCTGGTCTTGGTGACGCGCTTGGCGGCGGCGGGGGCGGCGACTTCGGCGCCAGCCTGGGCGGCACGGCGGGCGGTCTGCACCGCTCGACGATCTACCTTTCCGTGGCGTGGGCGGTTCTCGCCCTCCTGCTCGGCCTGATCCCGCGCTGAGTTAGTCGTTCGCCCTGCCTCTGCGCAGGTGACGGTAAAACTTCGGTTAACTCAAGCGGGGCGCCTTTCCAACGGCAGTTGGAACGCCGCCCCGCACTTTTTTGCCGTCTCACGCGTCATGATCTATTAGCGACCAGGTCCACCTTGGGGCGCAGATGCGCGGTACTCGTCGCGTTGACGCCCTAAGAACCGTGGTGATAGATTCGACCCAAGTGGGTAAATGTACATAGCCCACCCGGCGCTCCGGCCGCCGGGCTCCTCCGCGCAACGCGGCAGCTGCTGTTCAGTCTCAGCGGTCTTGCAGGTTTCGCGATGTGAGGTTACCGTAGGCAGGCGTCAACCACAGCGTGAAGGTAGGGGTCGGCAACGGCTCACGCCCACGCCAACAGTTACCTCTAATGGAGGAGATATATGAAGAAGTTGCTAATCGGTCTAAGCCTGCTGGCGGTGGCGTCCTTCGCCTTCGCCCAGCCCTTCGTATGGCCGAGCGCCTGGAGCAACGCCACCCCAGGTGAGGCCGCGTACGGCGGCACGCTGCGCATCGCCCTCATCGGCGACCCGCGCACGTTCAACCCCGTGACCTCCGCTGAGTCGCAGGCCCTCTCCGACTACCTCTTCAACACCGGCGCCGCCCTGATCGTCCGCGGCCCAGACTCCGACGCCTGGCTCCCTTACGGGGCAGCGTCCTACACGGTCAACGAAGACGGCACCCAGGTCGACATGGTCGTGCGCGACGGCATGAAGTGGTCAGACGGTAGCCCCATCACCGCCCAGGACTACTACCTCCGCTACGTGCTCGAGACCGACCCGGATGTCGGCTCCAACGGCTACGACAGCTGGTTCATGGGCGACGACGCCATCACGGTCGAGAAGGTCGGCGACAACGGGCTGCGCTTCAACTTCCCGCGCCCTGACCGCCTCGCCTTCCCGGTGGCCGCAGTCATTCCGGTGCCCGACGCCATCTTCGGCGAGGCGTACCGCAGCGGCGGCGCCGAAGCCGTCAAGGCCCTCTGGGGGACCGACGTTGACGTCACCAAGACCGTCTGGTCGACCTCGTTCGTCCCGACCTCCTTCCAGCCTGGCGAGCGCATCGTTCTCGAGCGCAACCCGTTCTTCGGTGAGTGGAACGTCGACGAAGAAGGTAACGCCCTTCCGTACCTAGACGGCTACTCCATGACCGTCGCGGGCGACCTCGACTCCGCGCTCAACCTCTACCTCGCCGGCGAGATCGACTCCTTCAGCCCGCGTAACCTTGACGACATCGGTGTCATCAACCAGGCCGTCAACAACGGCGACATCAGCGCTATCGTCCTCGAGGCCGTCAGCCCCGTCGCCAGCAGCCAGTTCATCGTCTGGAACTGGAACAAGGCCTCCGACCCCGTCAAGCAGGCCCTCTTCCGTAACGTCGACTTCCGCCGCGCCATGGCGCACGTCATGGACCGCGACGCCATCATCGACCTGGTCTACAACGGCTCGGGCATCCCGATGTACACGAACGTCTACCCGATCAACGACTTCTGGGTCAACCACGACGTCGAGAAGTACCCTTACGACCCAGAAGCAGCAGCCGCCCTCATGGCCGGCATCGGCTTCGACACCAAGAACTCCGACGGCATCCTCGTGAACGCCGCCGGCGACAAGGCGTCCTTCATCCTCGCGACCAACGCCGGCAACACGGCCCGCGAGCAGATCGCCGGGCTCTTCGCTGACAGCGCCCGCGAGATCGGCGTTGACGTCCAGGTCCAGGCCATCGACTTCAACCTGCTCGTCGACCAGCTCCTCTCCGAAGGCGAAGACCGTCCGTTCGACGCCATCCTGATCGGCCTCACCGGCGGATCGCGCGACTGGCCGTTCGGCGTGAACGTCGTACCTTGCGCCACCAACCTCCACATGTACAACACGAGCGACGCCTGCTTGACCACGCAAGAGACCCTCATGTCTCAGCTGTTCAACGTCGGCCGTGAAGAGCTCGATACCGAAGCCGCTCGCGACATCGGTTACGACATCCAGGCCGTAGAAGCCGACCTCATCCCCATCCTGTACGCCGTCAGCCCGATGGCTCACTACAGCTGGGCAGGCAACATCCGCGGCTACCACAACGAGGGCGAGATCAACCCGCTCCTCGGCGCGTGGGAACTGCCGCTCCTCTTCAAGGCCCAGTAAGCTAGGGGCTAGGACCAAGCAGCAGTACCAGAGTGGGCGGCGTTACGCCGCCCACTCCATCTGAAGAACTATCTTATGGAACATGCGAATCTCTGATCCCGCCAACGGGCGCCCTGACGCCCTTTACGACGCGCACCTCGCCGCGCGTTCGGCACAGGGGGCATAACGGTGCTCGTTTACCTAGTCAAGCGACTCTTTCAGCTCGTCCCCACTTTCATCGGGGCAACGATGCTGATGTTCCTCATCAGCCAATTAGTGCCTGGTGACTTCTTCAAGGCCAAGGAACTCGAGCCGAACGTCCGGCCAGAGACCATCCAACGCATGCGTGCTGAGTTCGGCCTTGATAAACCCGTCTACGTGCAGTACGTGACGTGGATGAAGAACCTCGCCGTTGGCAACCTCGGACAGTCGTTCGTGTCGAACCAGCCGGTATGGCAGCGCATCGCCAACCCCATGCGCAACAGCATGTATCTTGCTCTGCTATCGCTGGTGCTTCTCTGGGCGGTGTCCGTTCCCGCTGGGGTCTACTCGGCCGTAAGGCAGTATTCGGTAGGCGACCAAACGGTCAGCATCCTCTCTTACCTCGGCTTGGCGACACCTAACTTCTTCCTTGCCCAGGTGATCATCCTCGCGCTGTTCCTGCTGCGGACGCTGACCAAGGACTGGTTCGGCTACAACCAACTCATCTTCCCCGTGGCCGGCATGACCAGCAGCAACTATCTCTCCCTCACGCCGTTCGGCAAGTTCCTCGACGTGATGTGGCACATGCTGATCCCGTCGCTGGTCGTCGCGACCTCCGGCATGGCGGGCTTCACGCGAGTGCTACGCGCGCAGATGATCGAGTACCTCGGTTCAGACTTCATCCGCACGGCGCGCGCCAAAGGCATCGGCAACACGAAAGTCACCTACAAGCACGCGCTTAGGCCAGCCATCATCCCGTTCGTAGCCGGCATCGGCAGCGTGCTGCCTGGCCTGGTTGGCGGTGCCGGCCTGGTCGAGGTCGTCATGTCGTGGCCTGGCATCACCCCCACTTTCCTCACGGCCCTCAGCTCACAGGACATCTACGTTGTCCTTGGACTGCTAGTCATCACGACCATCCTCCTGATGTTCGGAAACGTCCTCTCTGACCTGCTACTGGCCGCTGTCGACCCGCGGATCCGGTACAGCTGAGGCCCGGCCATGACCGATAGAAACGACGAGAAGATGGCGCCAGAGAACGAAGGCCCCAACTTCGAGGGCGCTGGCCTCCACGGCGACGAGCCGACCACCCAGCAGGACGAGGCCTCGTTCGAGCGCCAAGCCGGTCCGCTACTCACGCGCGAGAGCAAGAGCCAAGGCCGCATCGTCTGGGAGCAGTTCAGGCGCCACAAGGCTGCCTTGATCGGCGGCTGGATCCTCGTCTTCATGTACCTGACGGCCATCTTCGCTGGCTTCCTCGCGCCGTACGGCATCAACGAGTATCGCCGTTCGCCTGCGGCGGCTTTCAGGCCGCCAACGCAGATCCACTGGACGGATCCGGACACCGGCAAGCTGACGCGCCCGTTCGTGTACGACGTCGTCGAATCACGCGACCCCATCACGCGGCAGCGGGTTTACGAGGACGTAACCGACACGCGCTACCCGATCAAGTTCTTCGTCCACCGCCCGTCGCAGCCTTACAAGGTCCTCGGCCTCTTCAAGTCGGACCTTCACCTGTTCGGGGTCGACGACCCTGCTCGGATATTCCTGTGGGGCTCGAACAACCTAGGTAAGGACCTCTTCTCACGCGTGCTGTTCGGCGGTCAGGTGAGCCTCACCATCGGCATCTTGGCAGTGTGGGTCGCCTTCTTCCTCGGGTTGTTGTTAGGCGGCATAGCTGGCTTCTACGGCGGTTTCGTCGACGACTTGATAATGCGCCTGGTGGAGGTCTTCGCCGCCATACCCGGTCTGTTCCTGCTGATCGTGCTGTCTTCGCTGCTTAGGGACCCGAATAACCCGCTCGCGAAGGCGTTCGGGCTGCAGATGACGTCCGCGCAGACGTTCCTACTGACGGTCGTCGTGCTCGGCTTCGTGGGTTGGGGCGGCTTGGCGCGCATCATCCGCAGCCTCATCCTGTCGGCCCGTGAGCTCGACTACGCGGCGGCGGCCAAGGCGCTTGGCGCAAGCGAGACGCGCGTGCTGTGGCGCCACTTGCTGCCGAGCACCGCGAGCTACGTGATAGTTGACCTCACCCTCTCCATCCCAGGGTTCATCCTGGCGGAGACGGGCTTGTCGTTCCTCGGGTTAGGCCCGAGCGAACTAGATACGGCAAGCTGGGGCCTTCTGCTGCGTGACGCGACTTCGCGCGGCATCAGCATCCAGTTCGTGCCCTGGCTCCTGATACCTGGTATCCCTATCCTCTTCGCGGTGTTATGCTGGAACCTGCTCGGCGACGGCCTACGGGACGCCTTCGACCCCAAGAAGCGTAGATGACGCGGGGCCCAAGGTAAGTCGGGCGTATTTCCACAGTCTCACCACTATGTTGCGAGGCGCGCCGCGCTTATCTGAACCGTGCGCCTGGCTCGGCTATTCCTAAGCAACCGTTCTCGTAACGGCCTGGCTTCGCAATCATCAAGTGAGGAGTGTACGCATAGATGGCTAATAAAGAACGGCTCCTTGAGGTCGTCGATCTCAAGACTTACTTCGACACGGACGAAGGCACGGTGAAGGCCGTCGACGGGGTGAGTTTCCACCTCGACAAAGGCGAGACCCTAGCCGTCGTCGGCGAGTCCGGCTCGGGCAAGTCGGTGATGAGCCTCTCCATGATGCGCTTGATCCCCACCCCTCCAGGGCGCATCGCGGGCGGCAAGATCCTCTTCGAAGGCAAGGACTTGGTGACCAAGACCGAGCGCGAGATGCGGCGCATCCGCGGTAACGACATCTCCATGATCTTCCAGGAGCCGATGACGAGCCTCAACCCCGTTTACACGGTCGGCGATCAGATCGCCGAGGCCATCGTCCTGCACCAGAACAAGTCGTACCGCGACGCCATGAAACTCGCGGCCGAGATGCTTGACCTGGTCGGCATCCCGGAGCCAGGCAAGCGCGTGAAGAACTTCCCGCACCAGATGTCGGGCGGCATGCGTCAACGCGTGATGATCGCCATGGCACTGTCGTGCGGCCCGAAGTTGCTCATCGCGGACGAGCCAACCACGGCCCTCGACGTGACCATCCAGGCGCAGATCCTCGACCTCATGCGCAAGCTGCAGAACGAGATCGGCATGTCGATTCTCTTCATCACCCACGACCTCGGGGTCGTGGCGGAGATGGCGGACAGGGCCGTCGTCATGTACGCGGGTCGCGCCGTTGAGGAAGCGCACGTCAACGACATCTTCGCCGACCCGAAGATGCCGTACACGCTCGGACTTCTCAACTCCATCCCGCGCGTCGACCGCGCCGCCGAGCACCAAGAGCGGCTGCAGGCCATCCCAGGCAACGTGCCTAACCCCCTCAACCTGCCAGCAGGTTGCGCCTTCCACCCACGCTGCCGCTTCGTGCAAGACAAGTGCAAGGTGGCCGTCCCCGACCTCGTCGACACCGGTCACGGGCACATGGTGCGCTGCGTCAGGTGGCAGGAACTCGACCTCAAAGCGGAGATCCCGGCATGAGCAACGAGCGTACCAAGGGCGCAGTGCAGGCCCCACAGTCAGAGAACCTCCTCGAGATCAAGAACCTGCGCAAGTACTTCCCCATCCGCGGCGGCATCTTCTCGCGCGTGGTCGCCAACGTCAAGGCCGTCGAGGACGTGAGCTTCAACGTCAAGCGCGGCGAAGTCGTCGGTCTGGTGGGCGAGTCAGGCTCCGGCAAGACGACCGTCGGTCGCTCCATCCTCAGGCTCATCGAGCCTTCGGCTGGCGAGGTCTTGTTCGACGGCGTCGACGTCACGAAGCTAAGCAAGTCGCACATGCGCGAGTACCGCAAGCGCATGCAGATCATCTTCCAGGACCCGTTCGCGAGCCTCAACCCGCGCATGTCGGTCGGCGACATCATCGGCGAGGCCATGACGATCCACAACCTCGCCCGTGGCAAGGACCGCGAGCAGCGCGTGGCGCAACTCCTCGAGAAAGTCGGCCTGTCGCCGTCGCACATGCGCCGCTACCCGCACGAGTTCTCCGGCGGTCAACGGCAGCGCATCGGCATCGCGCGCGCCCTGGCCGTCAACCCGCAGTTCATCGTGGCTGACGAGCCGGTCTCCGCGCTCGACGTGTCGATTCAGGCGCAGGTCGTGAACCTCCTTCAGGACCTGAAGGACGAGCTCGGCCTCACGCTGCTGTTCATCGCGCACGACCTCGGGGTAGTCGAGTACATCTCCGATCACGTGATCGTCATGTACCTCGGCCGCATCATGGAGATCGCGCCAGCCAAAGAGCTGTACGCCAACCCCATCCACCCGTACACCGAAGCGTTGCTCTCGGCCGTGCCCATCCCCGATCCGACCATCAAGCGTGACCGCGTCATCTTGCAGGGCGACATCCCCTCGCCCATCAACCCGCCGTCCGGTTGCGTGTTCCGCACGCGCTGCCCCATCGCGACCAAGGAGTGCGCGGAAGTCATCCCGCCGCTCGTCGAAGTCTCACCTGGTCACTTCAAGGCGTGCATCAACCGTTGAGGTGAAGAGTGGGCGCCAGTGGTGACAAGAACGGAGGCGGCAACGACCGCAAGCTGCCACCGCGCGAGATCCTCAAGCTGATCCTCGCGACTTACGCCACCTCCCTGCCCTACGTCGTCCTGTTCGTGGTGCTCATGCTCATCGCCACGTGGGTGGTCACAACCTACTTGTTCCGCTGAGCTCGTCAGCACCCGTGAGTTGCCCCGGTTTACGCCGGGGCGCTCTCGTTTTGGGGTAAGCGCTCGCTCCCGTCGGGCCCACCGTATACTTGCGCGTGTGACATTGGCATCCAACATCCGCCGCGGCGTCATGCGTGCCATAGCAACCCTTGAAGTACCAGGCGCGGGCGCGAGTCCGGCAGTGGCCGCCGAACTCGAGCGCTTCCGGCTGCTCCTGCGTGAGTACCCGCAGCGGCCCGGCAAGACGCTGCGCGGCCAACTGCTCGTGTGGTCCGCAAGGGCGAACGGTGCGCGCGATGACGAGGCGGCCATGCGCCTCGCAGAGGCCCTGGAACTGTTCCAGAACTGGGTACTGGTTCACGACGACATCGAGGACGGCTCGGAGGAGCGGCGCGGGCTGCCCGCACTCCACCGCGAGATCGGCATGCCGCTTGCGCTCAACGTCGGCGACGCCATGCACATGCTCATGTGGCGTCACCTTCTCGGCCTGCCAGAAGGGCCTCACGCGAACAGGGCGGCGCTGCTCGACGAGTTCACCACCATGCTCCTCGCCACCGCTGCCGGTCAGCACCTCGACCTCGCCTGGGTGAGCTCAGGGACCTTCGACGTGACGGAAGACGATTACCTGCGCATGGTCACCCTCAAGACCGCCTACTACACGGTCGTGACGCCACTGCGCCTCGGAGCGTTGTGTGCAGGTGTCGACGCGCCTCACCAGCTCGAGGAGGCGGCCGTCGACCTCGGAGTAGCGTTCCAGATCCGCGACGACGTGCTCAACTTGAGCCCAAGCACGGATTATGGCAAGGAGGCGGCGGGCGACCTCTACGAGGGCAAGCGCACCCTGATTCTCGCCCACCTGCTCGCCAGGCTAGGCGGTGGGGAGCGGGAGCGCGTCATCGGCCTGTTGGCGCGGCCAAGGGGCGAGAAAACAGCTGACGAGATGGCCGAAGTGCTGCAGCTCATACACGAGCACGGCTCGCTAACGCACGCCCAGAACGTAGCGGAAACGCGGGCGGCAAGGGGCCTCGCAGGGGTGAAGGCGTGGCTAGGGAGCCTGCCAGATCAACAGGCGGCCTCACAGTTGGCCGCCCTGCTGGAAGACCTGGCGGAGCGCGCGGCCTGACGATCATCACTAATGCCGCCACAGACTAGGCAGTTGCCTAGCGCGCGGGCCCTTCACGGCGCGCGTACCACTAAGCTAATCGCATGACCCGTACTAGCGCCCGCTCGTCACGCGGTGGGGTCACGCGCAAAGGGCCGGCGCCCGCGGTCGACCAGGACCAGGCCCCGCGGCGACCGGCCCCACGCGGCAGCGGCCGGCGCGGCCTCACATGGCGCGGCGCAACGCGGGCGCTCCCCGCACTGCTCGCTGGGCTCTCGCCGTGCAGCGCATGTCAGGCGCGACCCGCCCAACTGACCGGCCTCTGCCCAGACTGCACCGCCATCATCCGCCGGGCCGTCGCGGCGCTACCCGTCGCCTCGGGCGAGTCACTGTGGCTCGGCCCTTACGCTGGCGTGTGGCGCCGCCTCGTGCAGGCCCTCAAGTACCGCGGCGCCCGGCGCTTGGCGCCGTTCCTAGGCGCTCTCTTAGCCAGCCGCGTGCGGTCAGCAGGCTGGACTCCGCAACTCGTCACGCACGTGCCGACCACAAAGCAGCGCAGCAGCCAGCGCGGTTACGACCAGGCCGAGCTCTTGGCCCGCAGCTGCGCGAGCAGCTTGGGCTTGCCCCACGCCAGCGTGCTTACTCGAGTGCGGGCAACCACCAAGCTGGCGGGCCAGGGGCGGGCAGCGCGCGAGGCGGAGCTAGCGAACGCCTTCACGGCGCGGTACTTGGCAGGCAGACGCGTGCTGTTGCTAGACGACGTCCTCACGACCGGCGCCACCCTCCAGGCCGCCAAGGCTGCGCTACTAGCAGCCGGCGCCAGTCGGGTGACCACGGCGGTCGTGGCGCATACGGCCGCGCGCGGCGAGGAGGCGCCTGCCGCCCTAGCAGGCGACCCTGCGCCAGGCAATCAACCGGTCACAGGGTCATGAGCAGCGCCGTGGCGATCCCAAGGAGGGCGCCGGCGAACACTTGCGGGTACGTGTGGCCCAACAGCGTCTTGAGGGCTCGCGGTTGGAAGCGCGCGTCGAACAGGTGCCCGAGCTCCCTCACGAGCTCGTTGATGGCCTCTGCTTGCTGCCCAGCGGCACGGCGGATGCCCGTGGCGTCGTACATGACGATCGAGCCGAACACAGCGGCTATCGCGAACGTGGGGCTACCCCAGCCGTACAGCACGCCGATGCTGGTTGCCAGCGCCGCCACGGAAGCCGTATGCGACGACGGCATTCCACCTGTGTCGAGTAGGCGCTCGGGCGCCCAGCGCCGCTCCAGTATCAGCACGAGCGTGACCTTGAGCAGCTGCGCGGCCACGGTGGCCGTTAGCGCGGCCCACAGCGGCAAGTTGCCGAGGATGCCGCTCACCCCGCGCGCCTCGCGAGCGCCGCCTTGATGGTGTTGCCGATAACCATGACGACGGTCATGAGCCCCGTTCCGCCGGGCATGGGCGTCAAGAAGCCAGCCACCTGCGCCACGGCCGGGCTCACGTCACCGGCGATGCCGTTCTCCTCGCGGGTCAAGCCTACGTCGAGCACCGCGGCCCCCGGCTTGACCATCTCGGGAGTAATCAGGCGCGGGCTGCCTACCGCGGCTATCAGTATGTCCGCGAGGCGCGTCACCTCACCCAGGTCACGCGTGCGCGAGTGCGCGACCGTCACGGTGGCGTTGCGCTGCAGAAGGAGGGCCGCCAGCGGCTTGCCTACGAGGTTCGAGCGCCCGACGATCACCGCGTGCTTGCCTTCGATGGCGACCCCGTAATGATCGAGGAGGGCTAAGACGCCCAACGGAGTAGCGGGCGCCAGGCCCGTGCCAGCACTCCAGAGCCGTCCGACGTTCATGGGGTGAAGCCCATCCACGTCCTTCGCGGGATCGATAGCCTCGAGCACGGCGGCCGCGTCGACGCCAGGCAGTGGGAGTTGAACGAGTATGCCGTCGACGTCGCCGTCTGCGTTGAGGTCAGCTACCAGCGCCAGCACCTCGTCCGTCCTCGTGCCGGCTGGCAAGACGACCGTTCGTGAACGCACGCCGACGCGCGCGGCCGTTCGCTCCTTCGAGCGCACGTACGACGCGCTCGCCGGGTCATCGCCCACGCGTACGAACACTAGCTGCGGCTCGAAAGCCAACCCTGCGACCTGGGCCCGCAGCCGCTCCACGGTGGCAGCAGACACGACCTTGCCGTCTAGCCTCACGGCCTCAGGCGCTTGGCTCATCTTCGCCCCCGCTGACTACCGGTTGCTCGCCCCCAAGCTTGTGACCGACGCGCAGGAGCTTGGCGAGCACCCCGTTCACGAAGCGGCCGGACTCGTCGCCGCCGAACTTCTTCGCGAGGCGCACGGCCATCTCGATAGCCACTTCTGGAGGTTCAGTGCCGTGCCGCATCTCGGTCAGAGCGATGCGCAAGACGTTGAGGTCCGTCTGCGACATCTGGCCGAACGACCACCCGGTGATGGCCGCGGCTAGCTCGCCGTCTAAAGCCTCGCGGTCAGCATCGAACGCCTTCAACAACTCTTCGGAGAACGCCAGGTCGCTCTGGTCGAGGGCCTCGCCGTACACGGCATCGTCCGGTTCGTCGTCCTCCTCGGCCAGTTCGATCCTCACGCTGCGCCACACGTCAAGCAGCGGCTCTGCGCCGCGCTCGGACTGGAACAGGGTGCGGAACGCCAGTTCGCGCGCCTGGCGTCTACCCACGCTCGACGTCCTCGTCCGGAAGTTCGACACTCTCTACGGCGACGTTCACGCTGCGCACGACCAACCCAGTCATCGACCCGATGGCCTCGCGGACGGCGCCTTGAACCGCGGCCGCCACCTTCGGAATCTCGCTGCCGTAACTGACGGCTAGTGACAGGTCGATCCACAGGTCGTCGCCTTCGCGCTCGATGTTGATACCGCGCGGACGGCGGCCACCCAAGAACTCGCCCACCCGCGCAGGTGGTTGCGTTGGGCGCACGCCCCCAACCTGCTCGACGGCGAGCTGCGTGATGTTGAGTAGGACATCCGGGGAGATGGCGAGATCGGCGGTCTGGCTCATGAGCTCATCCTACGTGCGATGAAGTTGGTGTAGACGGCTCCGCGCCTGAAGAAGGCGTTGTCGAGGACTTTGAGGTGGAACGGCACGGTCGTCTTCACGCCCTCTATGACGGTCTCCTTGAGGGCACGCTCCATGCGGGCGATGGCCTCCGGTCTGCTTGGCGCCCACGCGATGATCTTGGCGACCAAGCTGTCGTAGTTGGGAGGAATGCGGTAGCCGGCGTAAACGTGCGAGTCGACGCGGATGCCGGGGCCGCCTGGCCAGTGGACGTCGGTGATGACGCCAGCGCTCGGCCTGAAGTCGTGATCTGGGTCCTCGGCGTTGATGCGGACCTCGATGGCGTGGCCGCGCACTTCCAGCTCGGCCTGCTTGAACTGCATGCCAAGGCCCGCCGCCACCCTCAGTTGCTCCTGCACGAGGTCGGTTTGCGTGATCATCTCCGTGACCGGGTGCTCGACCTGAATGCGGGTGTTCATCTCGGAGAAGTAGAAGTTGCCCTCCCGGTCGACGAGGAACTCGCAGGTTCCAGCGCCGCGGTACTCGATGTGGCGCGCTAGTTTGACGGCCGCAGCGGCGATGCGGTTGCGCAGCTCGTCGTCGAGCGTGCTCGGGCCCTCCTCCAGCACCTTCTGGTAGCGCCTCTGGATGGAGCAGTCGCGCTCGAAGAGGTGCACGACCTCGCCGTTGCCGTCGCCGAACACCTGGATCTCGATGTGCTTCGGCTCCTCGAGGTACTTCTCCATGTACAACTCTGGGTTGCCGAAAGCAGCGCGCGCTTCCTCTTGGGCGTTGATGAACTGCCTGTCGAGGTCGGCATGGCTATGCACCACGCGCATGCCGCGTCCGCCGCCGCCAGCGGAGGCCTTCAGTATGAGCGGGAAACCGATGGTCTCGGCGAAGCGCGCGGCGTCTGCCAAGTCGCGCAGCGGCTCGCTGCCTGGCGTGACGGGCACCCCCGCTTCGACGGCAAGGGCGCGGGCGGAGGCCTTGTCCCCGATGCGCGAGATGCTGTCCGGCCGCGGCCCGATGAAGGTTAGGCCGTGCTCCTCGCACATGGCGGCGAACTCGGCGTTCTCCGCCAAGAACCCGTAGCCGGGGTGAATGGCCTCTGCCCCACTGACGAGCGCGGCGGCGAGGAGGTTCCTGACGTTGAGGTAACTCTCGGCGGCTAGCGCAGGGCCGATACAGATAGACTCGTCCGCCAACAGCACGGGCAGCGAGTTCTCGTCCGCAGTCGAGTAGGCGACGACCGTCTGCACGCCAAGCTCGCGCGCGGCGCGGAGGACGCGCAAGGCGATCTCGCCGCGGTTGGCGATGAGGATCTTCCGGAACATGGCGCTCACACCCGGCTCAAGCCGGTTCGATGCGGAAGAGTACCTGGCCGTACTCGACCGGGTCACCGTTGCTGACGGAGACTTCCCGCACGATGCCAGCCGTTTCGGCCTCGATCTCGTTCATGAGCTTCATGGCCTCGATGATGCACAGCACGGCGCCCGCCGCCACCCGGTCGCCGACCTTCACGAACTGCGGGGCATCTGGCGAGGGTGACGCGTAGAAAGTCCCGACGATGGGCGCGAGGATGTCGACGAGCTTGGGCCCCGTGCTCGGCGCGGCAACCGGCGCTTCTGGCGCTGAGGGGGCAGCGGGCGCGGCCACTGGCGCGGCGCCGGCGGCGGCGGGAGCGCTGACGGGCGCAGGCACGTAGGTGACGACCGGCGCCTGCTCCACCCCGCGCTTGACGGTGAGCTTGTAGTCGCCAGTGTCGTACGTGAACTCGCGCACGTCAGTCGCGGCCAGGCCCTCGAGCAGGCGGCGGATCTCTTTGACGTCCATCAGGCCCTACCGAGGTAATCGCCCGAGCGCGTGTCTACGCGAACGACCTCGCCCTGTTCGATGAACAGCGGCACGTTGACGGTGGCGCCGGATTCGAGCTTGGCTGGCTTGGTGCCACCAGAGACGGTGTCGCCCCTCACTCCGGGGTCGGTCTGCACGATCTCTAGCTCGACGACGTTAGGGAGCGTGACCTTTAGTGCCTTGTTGGCGTAGTAGTCGACCGTGACCTCGGTGTTCTCCTTGAGGAACCGCGCGCCGTCACCGATCTGAGCACGGGTGAGGACGGGCTGCTCGTAGTTCTCGAGGTCCATGAAGGTGTAGTCGTCACCGCTGGCATACAGGAAGTTCATCTGCCTGTACTCGATGAAGATGTCCTGCAGCTTCTCGGTAGCGTTGAAGGAGCGCTCAACGATAGCGCCGGTCTCCAGGTTGCGGAACTTGGCGACCATCTTGGCGCCGCCGCGCCCGATCTTCTGATGCTGGTAATCGATGCACTCCCACAGGCCGCCGTCCATCTCGACCTTGGTGCCGTTCCGCAAGTCAGTCACGCTGATCATCTAAGCTCCTTCGACTCGCCACACTGCGGTCACGACTCTAAGCCAAGGGGCCTCCGGACCGCGCGGTAGCAGGTTCTAGACGGGCCACTCTACCACCTGACCCGCCACGGCCGGGCGCTTGCGTTGCGGTGCTCCGCGGTTACGCCGAGGTCTGCAAGTCGATGCGCGTCGGCAGTAGGCGCGCCTGCTCGATCAGCTCCTGGTAACGCGCTGGGCTCAACTCCGCTTTCGCGCCCTCCATGGCGACGAACGCGGCCTCCAGCAGGTTAGTGCCAACGCTGCGCCCCTGGAAGCGCGGGGTGGTCGTGATGAGGGCAGCGGCGCCGCGCTGGCGTAGGAACTCGACGTCGTCTGGAGTGGTCGTGTTGGTGAGGACGACCTTTCCTGCCAGCGACTCAGGGGCGTACCGCTTGATGAAGTGCCAGTCGCCGGCCAAGACCTCGGCCCAATCGTAGTACCTGGCGAACTTGCGGCCGTCGGGCGCCTTCTCCTGCGCGCTGCCCGTCGGGTAGAGCCATTTGAAGGGCACACGCACCACGACGGGGGCCAGGACGTTGGCCAAGCGCACGAGGCCAGGCAGCGTCCTGACGGGCACCGGCAGGCCGAGAGCGAAGACGACGTCGCCATAGAACACGTCCGCGCCCTGACTGGCCAGTTCCTCCGCCATGCCGAAGCGGTCGACGGCAGACACCATGAGGACCTTGCGCCCGCGCCAGCCGATGCTACCTGCCAGTGACCTGATGCTCAGCCGCTCGAGGGTGTTCTTCAAGCCAGCACCGCAGACCACAGGCGTCTCTCGTGCCGCCCTAGCCAGCCGCAGTGCGTCTCTCACGTAATATCGGCGTTCGCCGACCGCGAAGTAGAGGTCGATGCCGCCAAGCCCGATGGCGTCGACCTTGCCGTCTAGCTCGCGGATCATCGCCTCGGCGGCAGCTAGATCGCCGTTCGTGCCTACACGGCGCAAGTGAACCCTGCGGCCGAGTACCTCGACCACTTGATCGGTATCGCGCTTGACTGAACCCAAAGACACGCTTACGACCTGCAGGGCGCGCTCGCTCATTCGGTCACGTCAGGCTCTTGCTGTACCACTCGAGCAGGGGCCTAGCGTCGATCGCGAAGCGGTAGCCGAGGCTCTCCCAGAAGCGCCTAGCCCGCGGGTTCTCGCCGTAGATGCTGGCAAGCAGGCGGCCGCTGCGGCCGCGAAGACGCTCCTCGAGGTTCCTCACGCAGGCGCTCCCGACCCCGTGGCTTTGCAGACCGGAGCGTACGAGCAGCAGGTTGACGGTCGCGTCGCCCTCCTGCGGGTAATCGAGCTTGTAATCGAGGTAGCCGACGACCGCCGCCCCCGACACGGGGTCGATCCCACATTCTGGCCCCGCCTCCTCCGGCTCCAAGAGCACGAGTTCGACGTAACGCCGCGGATCCTCGATGGCGGTCGATAAGTCGGTGCTCACTTCCGATGAGGTCGGGACGGGGATGGAGATGATGTCGAAATAGCCTGGTGTGGCCACGTAGAGCTCGTGGACGAGGGGTGCGTCGGCCAAGGTGACGGGCCGGGTCCGCACCTGAGAAAGCAGTGGTATCAAACTAGTCACCCCTCCAGGCGCATTACGCGCCGCGGGACTGAAACGTGGCGAGGACTCATAGCCATGAAAGGCACGAGGCGATTCTATCAATCGGGTGCTGGCCGCGGCGGTGTCAGTTGGTTCACATCCAGAAGGGCCCGTTGGGGCCTACAAGGTTGTAAGGACCGCTCGACTTCTATACGCTTGGCTCGGCCGCGCACTCGCCCCGTCAGGTGCTACGATGCGCGCACCCGAGCGCCCGTCCATGGAGGGACCTTTGTCAGACGTATCACGCAATGAGAGGGATGGTGCCCCGCAAGCCAAGGCGCAGGACGCTTTCGCGAAGGCGTTCCAGTTCCGCAGGGCTGACGAAGCCGTAGCAGCTGGCATGCACCCGTACTTCAAACCCATCGCGTCACAGCACGGCGGCAGCGTCCGTGTTGCCGGCCGCGACATGGTCATCACCGGCTCGAACGACTATCTCGGGCTCACGCAAGACCCGCGCCTCAAAGAGGCAGCGCGCCGCGCACTCGATGACTTCGGCACTAGCTGCACCGGCTCGCGGTTCCTCACCGGCACGCTCACGCTCCACGAGCAGCTCGAGCACCGCCTAGCCAACTTCTTCCAGAAGGAAGACTCGCTGACCTTCAGCGCCGGTTACCTCGGCTGCCTCTCGGTGGTTTCGGCGCTCGCGGGGCGCCACGACATCTTGTATTACGACCGCGAGAACCACGCTTCGCTCTACGACGCTGCGCGCCTCTCCTACGCCACCTTGCGCAAGTTCGAGCACAACGACCTCGATGACCTTGAGCGCCTGCTCGAGGCCGACGTCGACAAGCCGGGCGGCCGCATCATCGTCACGGACGGCGTGTTCTCCATGAGCGGCCACATCGCCAACTTGCCAGGCATCGTGAAGTTGAAGCGGCGCTACGGCGCGCGCCTGATCGTCGATGACGCTCACGCCAGTGGCGTGCTCGGCGACCACGGCCGCGGGACGGGCGAGCACTTCGGGTTGGAGAAGGAAGTCGACGTGCTCGTCGGCACCTTCTCGAAGTCGTTCGCTAGCGTCGGCGGGTTCATGGCCGGCGATCATGCCGTCGTCAATTACGTCAAGCACCACGCCCGCCCGTTCATCTTCACCGCTGCCCTGCCCGCCATGCAGATGGCGGCGGCGCTAGAAGCGCTCCACATCATCGAGACGGAACCGGAGCACCGCGAGCACTTGTGGCGCAACGTCGAGCGCCTGCGCACGGGCATGAACGCGCTTGGCTTCGACACCCTCGGGTCACAGACGCCTATCGTGCCCGTTCTCATCGGTCCTGACGAACTAGCGATGGCGTTCTGGAAGGCATTATGGGAGTTGGGCGTGTTCACGACGCCCGCCCTCCCACCCGGCGTGCAGCCGGGCAAGTCCATCATCCGCACTAGTGTCAATGCCAACCACACTGACGAACAACTCGACACGTTGCTTCACGCTTTCGCCGATGTCGGGCGGCGCTTCGGCGTAATCTAGCCGTCGATGGTCGACGTAGAACGCGTAACCAGCGGCAAGGCGCTCAAGGAGTTCGTCCTCTACCCGTACCGCAAGTACGCTGCCGACCCGAGTTGGGTGGCGCCGTTACGCGTTTCGCAGTTCGAACTGCTCGACCCCAAGAAGAACCCGTTCTTCGAGCACGCACGCGCGACTTATTACCTCGCGCGGCGTGCTGGCCGCGTGGTCGGGCGCATCGCGTGCATCGACGACGACTTGCACAACGCCACGCACCCGGAAGATAACGTGGCGTTCTTCGGGTTCTTCGAGGCCGAGGACGCCGAGACGGCCAAGGCGCTGTTCACCGCCGTCGAAGCCGAGGCCCGCGGCCTTGGACGTAAGGCGGTCAGGGGCCCAGCCAACCCGACGATGAACGACGGCGCTGGCTTCCAGGTCGACGCCTTCGAAGAGAAACCGTACGTGATGATGCCGCAGAACCCGCGCGGCTACCTTGAACTCGCAACGGGGGCTGGCTACGCGAAGGTCAAGGACCTCTACACTTTTCACTTCGAGAACAAGGGCGTCTTGCCCGAGCGCGTCGCGCGCCTAGTCAGGCGCTCGCGGGAGCGTTACCAACCCGTCATCCGCAAAGCCGACCTCAAGAACTTCCACGCCGAAGTCATGCTGCTACAGAAGATCCACCACGCGGCGTGGGAGAAGAACTGGGGCAACGTGCCGTTCACCGACGCCGAGATAGCGCACATGGCAGACGAGCTGAAGATGATCGTCAACCCCGAGCTGGCGCTCTTCCTCGAGTACAAGGGCGAACCTGTCGCCGTGTCGATAGCCGTGCCTGACCTCAACCAGGTCCTCGCGCACTTCGACGGCCGCCTCGTCACTGGCATCTTGCCGCTGCTGCGCCGCAAGCAGATCATGAACCGCGCGCGCCTCGTCATCTTGGGCGTGTTGCCCGAGCACCGTAACCGGGGCTTCGACCTCATCCTCATCGAGGAGTCGGTCAAGCGCGCGTACCAGGTCGGCATCAGGGAAGGCGAATGCGGCTGGACGTTAGAGGACAATCACGCCATCAACCGCGCGATCGAGGCCTCTGGTGGGGTGCACAACAAGACATACCGCATGGTGCAGAAGGAGCTATGAAGCCTTGGGCCGCGTCTAGGCTCATCGCGGCCGACCTAGGAGCACTCTTCCCACGGGGCGAGCGCGCGAAATACGCGTTCTTCCTACTCGGCTCGTTGGTGTTACAGGCCGCCTTCTGGTACTTGGCCACCCCAGGCCCAACGCTATTGCGCATGGCTCCACAGGAGCCACTGGCTGCGTTCTCCAGCGTGGCGTGGTCCGCGATCCTCCTCCTGCTCATCCCGGCCGTCTTCTACCGCTTCCTGATCGGGCCGCTCGAGGGCGCTGGCTTCCGCATCGGCGACTGGCGTTTCGGCTTGGCCGCCGCCGTTCCGCTTGCTCTGCTTGCCGCCGTGCTCATGTACTTCGCGAGCACGGATCCGACGCTGGCCGCGACCTACCCGTGGGCCGGCACCTGGGTCGGATCGAGCGCGGCACACCTCGCACAATGGTCGGTCATCTACGGCCTCTACTACTTGGCGTTCGAGGGGTTCTACCGCGGTTTCGTGCTCTCCGTAGCCACGCGGGCCACCAGCCCGACAGTCGCGCTGTGGCTTAGCGTCGTCATGGCAACGCTCGTGCACCTAGGCAAGCCGCTAGCGGAGGTCATGGCCGCCGCACCAGCCTCCATCTTGTTCGCGGTCATAGCGGTCCGCAGTCGCTCGATCCTCTACTCGCTGCTGCTGCATCTCGCCATCGGTCTCGCGCTCGACTTAGCCGTGTTGGCGCGCTCAGGGCACCTGCTCAACTGAGCCTCGGACTGCTACCGTCTTGGAGATGACCTGTACCCGCCACCCCGTCCTCGGCGTGACGCCATGAAGGTGCTCGTCACCGGCGCCCACGGCTTCCTTGGCAGCCACATCTGCGAGCAGCTTATCGCCAGCCAGGACAGCGTCAGAGCGCTGGTCACGCCGTGGGGTTCCGACGCCAGCCTCGCCAACCTGCAGGGCGATGACCGCCTCGAGATCGTGCGCGCGGACCTGACGGACGACGAGGGAGTCCATGGACTGTGCGACGGGGTCGACGCCGTCGTGCACGCCGCCGCCAGGGTCGCCGATTGGGGCCCGTGGGACGCCTTCTACCGCACGAACGTCGTCGCAACGCGGACGCTGCTCCATGAGGCGGCCCACGCCGGCTGCCAGCGCTTCCTGTTCATCTCGAGCGTGGCCGTGCACCGTTACTCTGGCTTCCGCAACGCCGACCCCCGCACGCAACCGCGCGACAACCTGCGTAACGCCTACGCGTACTCCAAGATCTTGGCCGAGGACCTCGTGCTTGGGGAGAAGCGCCTCGAGAGCGTAGTAGTGCGGCCTGGCCTGTGGCCGTTCGGGGAGCGTGACCAGACGTTCGGGCGCGTGGCGCGGGCCGTTGCGAAGGGCACGTTGCCGCTCGTGCGGGGTGGAGCGGCCGTCTTCAACACGGCGTACGCCCCCAACTTCGCCAGCGGCGTCGTACTGGCGCTGCACGAGCCGCGGGCGGCAGGCAAGGTCTACGTCATCGCGGACGCCGGGATGCCGAGTTGGCGCGAGCTCTTCGACGCCATCGCCGACGACCAGGGGGGTGAGGGACCGCGGCTGCGCCTTCCGGGCAGGCCGACTCGCGCGCTGGCCAGCGGCGTAGAGGCGACCTGGTCTGCCCTACTGCCTTCGCTCGAGCCTCCCGTAACGCGTTACCGTGCTGGCCTCATGCTCAACGACGTGCATTTCTCTCTGCGCCACGCCATCGAAGAACTAGGTTACGAACCGCAAGTCTCATGGCGCGCCGGCGTAGCCGCTACCGTTGCGGCGCTCGGCCGCCAGGGGCGGTCCTGATGGGGCAGCCGCGCCACGTGTTCTTCGCCACCATCGCGGCCGGCGGTGGTCACGTGGCGACGGCGACGGCGTTGGCCGAGGCGCTGCACGCCTACTACCCGGACGACTTCACCACCCGCGTGAGTGACGTGATGGCGGAGTTCGGCGCCGCGGCACTCGACAGGCGCCACAAGGCGAGTTGGCGCGCCCTCCTGCGGCGCCCGCAGTTGGTGCGCATCGGCCAACGGTTAAGCGACGCTGCCCCAAGCGTCACGCGGCTCTCGCAAAGCCTCACCCTAGACGCCTTCGCAAGGAGCCTGGCGCGGCAGCTCAACGAGCTGGGGCCCGATCTCGTCGTCGCTAACCACGGCTGGCTCGCCACCGTGTTCGCGGCTGCCCGCACGCGCTACGGGCTCAGAGCACCGGTCGTCATCTACGCCACCGAGCCTTTCGACGCCAGCGCGCTCTGGTCGGAGCCGCGCAGCGAGCTCGTGTTCGCGCCAAGCGTCGCTGCGCGGGAAGACCTCGTGCGGCTCGGAGTGAGGCCTGAGCGGGTGCACGTCGTTGGTTACCCGGTTAGGCAACCGTTCCTCGCCCCGCCAGCTCGAGCTGCGGCCCGCGCTGAACTCGGCCTCGCTGAGCACGGCTTCACGACGCTGTTGACGCTCGGCGCCGAGGGATTGGCCGGCGAGGCGGTGGCGATGGCCGAACAGATCCTCTCGACCGGCTCTCGCCTGCTGGCGGTAGCTGGCCGCAACGCGGAGCTGAAGGCGCGGTTCGACAACTTGGCCGCGGAGCACCCCGGGCTTACGGCCTTCGGCTTCACGGACCGCATGCCGGCCCTCCTCGCCGCCGCCGACCTGGTAGTGGGCAAGGCCGGACCTGCTAGCACCATGGAGGCCCTTGCCGTCGGCCGTCCGCTGCTGGTCACGGCGTACGCAGGCCTCAACGAGGCGGCCGTCGTCCGGTTCCTGGAGGAGCGCGAGTTGGGCGGCATCACGTCCACCGTCGACCTGGCCGCGGCCGTTGCCGCCTGGCGTGACGCGCCAGCACGGCTCGCCGCGGCCAGCGTTCACGCGGCGGCACTCGACTTCCCCGGCATGGCGCGCCGCGCCGCCGCCCACGTCCGCTCAGTGGCATGCGGCGAGGCGCTACCTACCCAACCGCCGTTAGCGGACTTGCCTTTCGAGGGGGTAACGCGCGCGCTTGTAACAGGGCGCCCAGGCGCAAGGACCATGAGGCAAGGCGCCTGATGCGCCTCATGCTGCCCCTGCTGTTGAGTGTCGGGCTCGGCCTTGCCGGCCTCTACCTGGCGACGCGCGAGCAGATCTTCTCCGCCGCCCTTTACGCCCCAAAGGAACTACCCGCCTGGCTGCTGATCTTCGCCGTTCTGACCCTGGTGGCGCTGTGGCTGGCGCCGGTCGCTAAACTCGTGCTGCTCGCGCGCTACCAGGGCTACCCGTTGACCTGGTGGCACGCCTTCTTGGCCCACGTCGCGCAGGTGTTCGGAACGGCCACGACTCCGGCTGGCACTGGCGGGGCGCCTTTCCTCGTCGTCGCGCTCGAGCGCGTCGGCGTGCCGGCGGGCGCTGGCCTGGCGATGGCCGTCCAGCTCTTCGTGCTCGACCTCGCCGCCCTCGGGTTGCTCATCCCTATCGGACTCGCCTATCTGCTGTTGGCAACACCGGTGGTACTCGGTCCATGGCTGTCGGTAGGCGCTGGGGTCGGCGCCCTGCTTGCGCTCGTCGGCGCCGTCGCGCTCGTGCGCTTCCCGCGCCCCGTCGTGCGCGCGTTGCACGCCTTGGCAAGCTGGCGCCTCCTCGCGCGTTTCCAGCGCCGCCTGCGGCGGGTCGCCGTCGAGTACCACGCCAGCGCTACGGCTTTCCGGGACCTGCCGCTGCGTTACTGGCTCTCGCTTCACGTCGCCAACTTCACCGCCTGGCTGACGAGCTTCGCGCTCTTCTGGGCGTTGCTCGTCATGTACGGCGCGGACGTGCGCCTGCTCGATGTGCTCGCCCTGCTATCGATGATCACGTTGCTGTCGTTCTTCGTGCCGACCCCTGGCGCGTCGGGCGTCATGGAGTTGCTCCTCGGGCTGGCGGTTGGAGCGGCCGGGTCACAGCTCAAGTCGGTTGCGGCGCCCGTGCTCGTGTGGCGCGCTACCACCTTCTACCTCGCCTACTTGTTGGGGCCGCTCAGCGCGTGGCTGTTGCTGTCACGCCGCCGACCGCAGGCGGCGACTCTCGGTCATGGGGTTAGCGAGCGCGACGACCGTTCGGACGCTTGAGGCCTAGCGGCCGAACGAAAGGCAAGTCCTTGATGCGATCGGGGAAGTAGGAGAAGAAGCGCACGAACGGCACCTCCGGCGTGCCGCGTACCCTAGCAGGGGCGTGCTTGCTCGTGGCTGCACGCACCACGATGCTTGCCACTTTCGCGGGGTCCGCCGCGTTGCTCTCGCCCCAAAGGTTGGAGTCGCGCAGGCGCTTCAGGTAGGCGTCCCACGGCGCACCGGTGCGCTCTGCTTCCGCGCTCAGTTGCGCCTTGGCGCGGGCAGCGAACGGCGTGCGCATGGCGCCCGGCTGCACGAGCACGACCTCTACTCCGAACGGCCGCAGCTCGAGGCGTAGGGCATCCACGAGCGCCTCGAGCGCGAACTTGCCGGCCGAGTATGCGCCCATGAACGGCGTGACGAGCAGCCCGTTGGTCGAACCGACGGCCACCACGCGCCCGCGGCCCCGAGCACGCATGCCGGGAGCTACGGCCCTTACGACGTTGAGCGGCCCGATGGCGTTCAAGTCGAGCTGTCTGCGCACGTCCGCCAGCGGTTGAGACTCGAGCGCGCCCGGCTTGAGGCCGCCGACGGTGATGACGACGGCGTCAGGCGCCATCCCTAGCTCGCTCACGCCCTTCAAGGCCGCGGCGATGCTGGCGGGGTCTAGGACGTCTAGGGTGACGACGGTGGCGCCGGCCAACGACGGCACGGCGTTGAGCGCGGTCGGGTCGAGGTCCGCGGCCACCAGCGGCACGTAGCGGCGGACCAGCTCCTCAGCCACGGCGAGGCCAAGGCCGCTCCCCGCTCCAACGACCATGGCTACGCGCGGTCCGCTCAGGTAGCCGGCCGTGCGCAGCCAGGCGGCCGTCGTGCGCATGCCGTTAGCGAGTGAGACTGCTGGCGCGTAACCAAGGTCGGTGACGGCCGCCGCCCCGCTGAAGGTGGCGCGGCTCAGCATCGTCTCCACCGTCTCGCCAACGACGCGCGCGTCACCGAGCGGCCGCGTGACGGTAGCCGCGAAGCGTGCCCCGCCGCGCACGAGCCACGTTGGCAGGCGCCGCAGCGGCTTGCCGAGCATGGCAGCGTACGCGCCGAAGAACTCGCCCCAGGTGGTTGCCGCGCCAGTGACGTTGTAGGTCCTGCCGCTCGCAGCGGGCGCGGTGAGCGCCAACACGGCCGCGCGCGCGACGTCGTCGACGTAAACGGCGTCTAGCAAGTAGTCGCCCTTGCCGAACACCAGCGGCGCGCCTGCCGCCAGGGCCTTGAGGGGAGTAAGGGTCCAGGAAGCCACGCGAGGCCCGTACACCATGGTGGGTCTCAGGATCACTAGCTCGGGGCCGCCAGCGGTCACCTCCGTGACGACCTGTTCACCGCGCAACTTGGTGTCGCCATATGGGTCCCCGACCTCGCGCGTAGGGTGGGATTCTGTCACGTCGCCCGTGAGCGTAGGGCCGTACACGGCGATGCTGCTCACGTGAACCAGGCGGCTCACGCCCGCCGCGACCGCGGAGCTAGCCACGGCCCTCGTACCCTCGACGTTCACGCGCTGCGCCTCGGCCGCGCCGCCCTTGCCGCCCATCCACGCCGCGAGGTGCAGCGCGAGGTCAGCGCCAGCGAACAGCGCGGCTAGCGCGTTCGCATCGGCGATGTCGCCCTGCACCGCCTGCGCTCCGGCCTCACGCAGATGCTCGGCACCTGCTGCCGTGCGCGTCAGCCCCCGCACGGTGGCGCCAGCGGCCACCAGGCGGCGCACGCTAGCCAACCCGATGCCGCCGCTTGCGCCCGTCACGGCCACCACGCGTCCTTGCAGTGAGGCAGGTTCGCTGCTCTTCACTTTCGTCACCTCCTTGCGCTCGCCAACTCGGAGTAGAGCTGCTCGAGGCGCTCCGCGCTGCGCGCTACGTCGTGCAGCGCCGCGTAACGTTGAGCGCTCTCCTGCGCTGCGCGCAGGCGCTGATGGTCACTAAGCAGCTCGACGACCGCGGCCGCCTGCGCCACGGCGTCGTCCGCGGGCACGACCACGCCCGCCTGCGCCTCCGTCACGAGGCGCGGAACGGCGCTGCTCGCGTAATCGAACGCGACCACGGCGCACCCGGCCGCCATCGCCTCTAGGGTGGCGATGCTCTGCAACTCGGCCGGTGACGGCATGACGAACAGGTCCGTCTGCGAGAGGAGCACTCGTTTCTCGTCCTCGTCGATGAAACCAGCGAGGCGCACTCGCCCTGCCAATCCCTCCGCTGCGACGCGCTCTGCTAGTTCGGCGGCGAGCGGGCCCGTGCCTGCCATGACGAGGTGATGGTCGGTTGGCAGTGCCTTCATCAGCTTCAGCAAGTCCTGCGGTCGCTTCTCGGCCGACAAGCGGCCAAGGTAAGCGAGTTGGCGACCGGCAGTTGCGGTGCGCGGCCGCGAGTAGCTCCCGAAGTCGATGCCGTTCGACACGACCTCCACCCTCACGTGCGAGAACGCCCTGCTAGTCGCCGCAGCGAACTCCGTCGGAGCGACGAGCAAGTCGGCGCGGGAGAAGAGCCAGCGGTACCAGCGCCGCAGCAGGTCAGCCACGACGCCGCCGAAGCGCGGCAGCTGCAGCGTGCTCGTCTCGATCTGAGTGTGCACTCCGAGCACGACGGGCACGTTCTGGCGGTGCGCGAGGAGGAGCGCTGCCGCGGTGAGGATGGCTGGCGTGTTCGCCTGCACCACGTCAGCCTGGCTGATCTCGCGCGCCAGCGTTCCGATGATGGGGTAGGCGATCCTAGTCTGAGCGTTCCCGAGCTGCACGGCTGGCATCCGCACTAGCCTTACGCCAGGCGGCGGAACCGTAGGGTGCGGCTCTCGCCCAGCTACGGCTGTCACGGTGTGCCCGCGCGCGACCAACGCCGCCAGGTGTCCCTCCGTCGCACGCGCCTGCCCGCCGTACCCCTCGTAAAGGTCGTCTGCGACGTAGAGGATCCGCATCTCGGTCGGACGCTACCACGTGTCAAGCGGCGCTTTCCCCAAAGTCACCCACTAGCTGACGAGTACACTAGCCTCCGTGAGCACTCTAGGGCGCCTGGCCATGCGCAACCTCTTCCGTCACCCGTGGCGCAGCCTAGCTACGACGTTGGGGATCGGGCTTGGCATCGCGGCCGTGCTGACGACCCTCTCAGTCGGGGCGAACGTCGAAGCTAACCTCCGCAGCGCACTGCAGGCCGCGGCAGGCAAGGCCGACCTACTCCTCACGACAGGGGCCGGCGGGCGCTCCGTGTTCGAGAGCGAGCCGCTCCTCGCTGAGGTGAGGGCGGACGCTGGCGTCGAGGCGGCTTATCCAGTGCTGCAAACCCGCGCGGAGCCGCTGCGCAGCGTTAGGACGGTCGAGAAGTCCGTCATACCCGGCATCGATAGCGGCTTCCAGATCCAGGGGCGGCTCACGCAGTTCGTAGACGACCTTCCGGCCAAGCTCGCCACCGGAGCGCTGCCTGCGGCGGGCTCACGCGGGATCGCCATAGCTGACGGCTTCGCCAAGGCGCGTGGCATCAGTGTCGGCGAGACGGTCGACTTCACGACGTCAGGCGGCCCAGTGCCGTTGCTCGTCACCGGGTTGCTCGATGACGCGGTCGGCGTGGCAAGCACCAACGGCGGCCGCGTCGGCATCATGGCGTTGGCTGACCTCCAGAGCGTGCTCAGCCTCAAGGGGCGCATCTCCCAGATCGAGATCCAGGTCAACGACGTCGACGACGTGCAGGCGGTGGCGACTCGCCTCGGCTCCCTGGCGGGCGACGCCTACACGGTGACCTTGCCAGCCGGGAGCGGCGACTTCACCTTCGGCATCGTGCAGACGCTGCAGTCCGGGTTGAGTGTCCTTGCCGCCACCTTGTTGGCGCTCGGCGCGTTCCTCGCATACAACACGTTCATGGCTTCCGTCGTGGAGCGGTCGCGCGAGTACGCCCTCCTGCGCACCATCTGCATGACGAGGGGCGCCATCATGCGGCTGGCCTTCTACGAGGCGCTCGCGTTGGCGGTGCTCGGCGTCATCAGCGGGATAGTGCTCGGAGTCGTGCTCTCGTACGTCATCACCTACCTCAACGCCGCCACCCTCGGCTACGAGTTCCGCACGCTAGTGCTGCCGGTGCAGAACGTGCTCGTCGCTTCGGTTCTCGGCGTCGCTGCCGCGCTCGTTGCTGGTCTGATACCGGCGCGCAACGCCGGGCGCACCTCGCCCATCTCCTCGCTGCAGGCGGTCGAGAAGCCGCTAAGCACGCGCCAGGCCCTACTTGGTCTGGCATTCGTCGTGGTCGGCACGACGGCGGCGCTCCTACCGTGGCCAGGCACGTCCGCTCTGTACGCGACGACAGTAGCCTTGGGGTTGTTCTTCCTCGGGGTGGCGTTGACGGCGCCTTACGCGCTGCCCCCCATGGTGGCCGTGCTGCGCGGCCCGCTAACGCGCGTCTTCGGGCCAGCCGGCAAGCTGGGCGCCAGCTTCGCGGAGCGCAACGGGGCGCGCAACGGCGTAGCCATCGGCACGGTAGTCGTCGGAACTGGCCTTGTGATCGGGGTAGGCAGCATGGTTGGCAGCACTAACCACGCGATCTCGTCATGGGTCGAGACGACGGTCGTCGGTGACTTGTTCATCACGGCCCCCGTCACCTTCCCGAGCGACTTCGCCACGCGCGCAGAGGCCATCGCAGGCGTGGACGTCGCTAGCGGGGTGAAGATCACGGCGGTCAGGTTCCTGCAGTCAGCCGACGATACGCGTGGCCGCTCAGTCGCCCTCGTCCTCGTCGACCCGGAACGCTTCGACCCTAACGGCGGCTTCGGCCGCTTCCAGTACCTGCCCGGTCAGGGTGACGACGAGACGGGCTACGAAGCGCTGCGAGCCGGCGAGGTCCTCATCGCGAACACCATGCGTGACCGTTACGGCATCGTCAAGGGCGACACCATCGAGCTGCGCACCAGCAACGGTTTCGCGCCGTTCAAGGTCGCTGGGGTGGTCGTGGACTTCACTGGCGGCGGCGAGACGGTGGTTGGCAGCATCGATGAGATCGCCCAGTTCGGCGGAGGCAACCCGGACCTCTTCGTAGTCGTCCTCAAGAAGGGCGAGTCGCAAGAGGCGGTGAGCGAGCGCTTCCAAGCGACCTTCCCCGACCTGGCGCTTGACATAACCCTCAACGCCGACTACAAGCGCTACATCCTCGAGGTCACCTCCCAGGCGTTCGCTACCACGCGCGTGCTGCTCGTGATCGCCGTGCTGGTGGCGGCGCTCGGAGTGGCGAACACGTTGGGCATGAACCTCGTCAGCCGCGGTCACGAGATCGCCGTTCTACGTACCATCGGCTTGACGCGCGCTGGCGTGCGGGCGCTGGTGACGGCCGAGGGGGTGGTCGTGACGACGATGGGCGCCATCATCGGGGTGGCCTTCGGGCTGCTGCTCGCCCGCATCATCACGAACGGCGCGGGCGCCTTGACTGGCTTCGTGCTCGAGCCGCTCGTGCCCTGGTCGCTAGCGTTGTTGGCGCTGATCGTTTCGCCCCTTATCGGGCTGGTGGCCGCATTACTGCCCGCTAGGCGCGCGGCGAAGATGTCGCCAACGCGCGCCCTCGCCGCATGGAGTGAGCATGTCTGAGAAACCACTCGCGCTGTCCGCCAGGGACCTGCGCAAGACCTACCACCTTGGCGACGAGGTGATCCCCGCGCTCGACGGCGTCACCCTCGAAGTAAGCGAAGGCGAGTTCGTGGCAGTGATGGGACCTAGCGGCAGCGGGAAGAGCACTCTGCTGCACATGCTCGGCCTCCTCGACCAGCCAGACAGCGGCACCGTGTCCGTGGCAGGCCAGGCAACCAACGGCCTAAGCGACGACGAACTCACGGCCCTGCGCCGCGACCGCTTGGGGTTCATCTTCCAGTCGTTCGAACTCATCCCCAACCTCAGCGCCGAGGAGAACATCCTCCTGCCCGCCGAGGTGGCGGGGCGCCTAGCAAGCGGGCGCGAGCGGCTGGCGGACCTGGCCGTGCAGCTCAACATCGGCGACCGCCTCAGCCACCGTCCGCGGCAGTTGTCCGGTGGGCAACGGCAGCGCGTGGCGTTAGCGCGGGCGCTCATCAACGACCCAGCGGTCGTGCTGGCGGACGAGCCAACCGGCAACCTCGACACGAAGACGGGCAACGAAGTCCTCGCGCTCTTGCGGCGCGGCGTCGACGAGCTAGGGTGGACGGTCGTCATGGTCACCCACGACCCGGCCGCCGCGCTAGTTGCCGACCGCATCGTCTTCCTGCGCGATGGCCTCGTGGCGGGCGAGACGAGGAACCACGACGTGGGTGCGCGCCAGGTGATCGACGCCTTCTTGGCGAGCTGAGCCCTGATGTTCACGGCGCTCGGCGAGCTCGTTTCGCGTTACCCGCGCTGGGTCCTCGGCGTGTGGTTCGCGCTCGGCCTGGCGGCGCTGCCGTTCACCACTCACGTCGGCGACGTCCTGAACGCCCAACCGGACGCGCCGCAGCACGGCAACGCCGCGATCGTTCAGGACCTGCTTGCCACGTCCTTCGCCAACCCCGAGGAGGCGGCGCTGGTCGCCGTCGCTCACGGCGTCGCGGTTCATGCGGGTACGCCTGAGTACGCCGCCGAGCTCGACGCCATCAAGGCGAAGCTGCTTGCTAGCGACGGCGTCACCTACGTTCAGGACTACCGCAGCGCGAGCGGCCTCGACTTGCTGGATGCGCAGAACGACCTCTCGATAATGCTCATCGGCATCGACGCTAACGACCTAAGCCGCGGCAAGGCCGTAACTGAAGGCGTCAGGCGCGTGCTGACCGCCGAGAAGGCCATGCGTTTCGACCTGTCTGGCGGGCCAGCGACTGTCATCGAGTTGGAGGAGGTGAGTACGCGCGATGCTAGGCGCGCGGAGCTGTTCGGCTTACCGATCTCGTTGCTCATCCTGCTCGTCGCCTTCGGTGCGGTGGTCGCGTCGCTCCTGCCGCTCCTAAGTGCCGTGACATCCATCGCCATCTCGCTTGCGCTGCTCTACTTCTTAGGCCAGGTCATCCAGTTCGCCGTGTTCACGGAGACCATCGTCACGATGCTCGGGTTGGCAACGGGCATCGATTACGCCCTCCTGATCGTCAACCGTTACCGCGAGGAGCTGAGGAGCACGTTCGACGCACGCAAAGCGGCCGCCCGCACGGCGGCTACGGCGGGCAAAGCGGTCGCCTTCAGCGGCCTGACGGTCATGGTCGCGCTGATGGCGCTGCTGGTTCCACCAGTCGCCTTCATCAGATCGATAGGCATCGGCACCATGGTAGTGCTCGTCGTCAGCGTGTTGGTCGCCATAACGGCCGTGCCAGCCACCCTGGCGTTGTTAGGGCACAGAGTCAACTGGCTGCGCGTCACGAGGCGCGAGCCTGGCCTGCGCACGCGCGCGTTCTGGCGCGCCCGCGCGATAGCCATCATGCGAAGGCCGTGGCTGTGGTCCATAGCTGGCGTCGGCATCCTCGTGCTGCTCGCCCTGCCGTCCTTGCGCATGCAGGTGGCCGACCCAGGCGCGCGCGGCTTGACGACGGCTACCGACGCGCGCCGCACCCTCACGGCTCTCGAGGGGCTCGGGTTGGAGGGGCTCCTCAACCCGTTCGATGTGCTCATAGACTTCGGCAGCGACGGCTTCTTTCGCCCAGAGAACGTGCGCAAGGTCTCCCTGTTGACGGCGCGACTCAAGGAGCTCCCACGCGTGTCCGGCGTGTCTTCGCCCATGGCGTTGGAGGGCGTCCCCCGCCTCTTCCTCTACCAGTACTACGCCACCAAGGAGACGGCCCTCAACAGCGAGATCGCGCCGCTCGCGCGCGCCACCATCAGCCGTGACGGGCGTTACGTTCTCGCCCGCGTCGTGCCAGGCGGTGACCTCACCCCCGCGGCGGGGGCCGAAGTGTACCGCGGCATTGAAGAGGCGCTGGCCGCCGCCCAACTCGACGCCCGCATCGGCGGCGTCTACGTGCAGGGCAGCGAGTGGACGAAGGCGCTTTACGCCTACTTTCCGCTCGCCCTCGCCCTAGTCGCGCTCGTGACGGCCGTCCTCCTCGGGTGGGCGTTCCGCTCGCTGCTCATCCCCATCAAGGCGGTGCTCCTGAACGCCCTCACCGTCGGCGCCACCTTCGGGTTCCTGACGCTAGTGCTGCAGGACGGCGTTTTCACCAAGCTGTTCGGCGTTGGCAGCGTCCTCGGCTATATCGATACTTCTGCTCCGCTGTTCATCTTCGCCATCGTGTTCGGTCTGAGCATGGACTACGAGGTGTTCTTGGTTGCGCGCATCCATGAGGCGCACGAGAAAGGCATGTCCGACCACGACGCGGTAGCAACAGCGCTTTCGAGTACTGGCGGGGTGATCACCAGCGCGGCGGCCGTCATGGTGACGGTGTTCGCGTTGCTGCTCTTCTCGCACGTCGAACTCATCCGCACGTTGGGTCTTGGGCTGACGGTGGCGATAATCCTCGACGCCACGCTCGTGCGCCTGGCGTTGGTGCCGTCGGTCATGACCTTGGCAGGGCGCTGGAACTGGTGGCTGCCCGGCCCGCTCGCGCGCCTAGCCGAACGAGCGCGACGGGCGGGTCACTGAGCGCAAGGTTACCTGAGCATGTCGCGCAGGATGGCCGTTGGCTCGAGCGAGGTCGTGGCGATGCCAGGCGCTTCGAGGCGCCAACCGCCGTTGAGTTGCACGCCGAGCCCCCCGACGCCCGCCGAGGCCGCCTGCACCTGCGCCGCCACCGCCGCGCCGAGGGCAAGCGGGTCGAAGCGGAAGGTGAGGGTGACGGGCGCGACGCCGCCGCCTGGCACGGCGACGGACTCGAGCGTGGCGACGGCGGCTTGCGCTCCGCCGACGCTGAGCACGAGTTCGGGCACTTGCACGAAGAAGCCGATGAACCCAGAGTTCGTGAGCTCGCCCGTTAGGGTTACTGCCACGCGGTTGACCGCCTCGAACCGCAGCTCGCTGCTTAGCAACGTGAAGCGCGGCGCAACGAGTCCGCTTGGCCGCGGGAGCTCGCCCTTGGCGACGGTGAAGGCCGGGAAGCGCTGCGGAGCACCGAACACGTCGATCGTCACGGCGGCGTCGAACCGGTACGAGGTGGTGTTGCCCGCGACGTAGTTGGCGATGGTGTCGAGGAGCACTGGCGCGGCGCCAAGTGGCACCCTTACGTCGAGGACGAGCGGCGCCGACTTGTTGGCTGGTAGGTCTATGCCGCCCCTGAACGACGTGGTGGCCGCCCGCGTCTCGCGCAAGAAGAGGGTGCCGTCAAGTCCCGACAGGCGGACGCTGACGGGGTTGGGGTTCGAGACCGTGAGCGCCAAGCGGAAGAGCGCGGAGCCGTCACCGATGCCTGGCGGGTCGATGCTGATGAAGCCCGACCTAGCACTGTCTACTTGGAAGGTCGGCGGGGCGAGGACGGCGGCGCCCGGTGCACAGGCGGCCAAGAACGCGAGTCCGAGCGAAAGGGTGGCAAGCATGGCGGCAATGCGCGCCCGTGCCAGCGGGCGTGTGGGGTACTGCTCAACGAGCTTCAAGGTCGCCTCCGTACTGCCACTTGGTGGCTCGCTTAGAGTAACCGCGCCGACTTGGCGCCAGTAGTCAGGTAGTTCGCAGCCCCCTCTCCAACGTCCGCCGGTATCATCAGGAATGCCAGACCCAGCTGCCGGCACCCTGACTACGGAACGGCGCGGCAACGTGCTCGTCATCTCGCTGGCGCGCCCGGAACAACGCAACGCTCTCTCCCGCGCCATGCGCGTAGAGCTGCTGGCCGCCATCGCGGCGGCAGAGGCAGACAGCGGCGTGCGCGCGCTCGTACTGACTGGCGCGGGCGCGGCGTTCTGCGCCGGCCTCGACCTTGCCGAGCTAGAAGGCACGTTAAGGATGGACGAGGCGGCCCACCGCGCTGACTCTGAGGCGCTCGCCGGCCTGTTCATGGCGCTCTTGACGTGCCCAAAACCCATCGTCGCCGCCGTCAACGGTCCGGCGGTGGCGGGCGGGGCCGGACTGGTGGCCGCTTGCGATATGGCCGTCATGGGTGAGAGCGCGCGCATCGGCTATACGGAAGCGCGCATCGGCTTCGTCGCTGCGCTCGTAGGGGTCATCCTCATGCGTCAGGTCGGCGAGAAGCACGCGCGCGACCTCCTGCTCAGCGCACGGCTTGTCGGCGCGGACGAGGCGCTCGCCATGGGCTTGGTGAACGCTATTGCGCCGGACGACGACGTGCTACTGGTGGCCTGCGAGTTGGCTGCCGCGGTCGCGCGCAACGCGCCCGGTTCGCTTGCCCTCACCAAGCGCCTGTTCTTGACCGCGGGCGGCTTGCCGCTCGAGGCCGCCATGCGTGCGGCCGTCGACGTCAACGTTACGGCGCGCGTCGGTCCTGAGCTTGGCGAGGGCGTGCGCGCCTTCCTCGAGAAGCGCTCGCCTGGCTGGCGAGAGTAGTCGGCCTGCTTGCGCTAGCGCAACCGTGGCAGTACGCTACTCCCAATGTGTAACTTACACACAACGCACTGCCTGGTCGTACGCGCGTGAGCGCCGCACCGCGCGTCCTCCTGCTCTGCGGTGGGCGCTCAGCGGAGCACGCCGTGAGCCTCTCCTCCGCCCGCTCGGTCTTGGCGGCTAGCGCCGACCTGCACGTGACGCCGCTGGTCATAGCCGAGAACGGTCAGCTCCTATCGGCCAGCGCTTCCCACGCAGCGCTAGCGCTGCCAGAAGGCGAGAGCTCAGCGGCGTTGGCCGCCATGGCGGCGCCCGCGAACGGCATGGGGCTGGAGGCCATCGCGAGCGGCTTCGACGTCGTGTTCCCGCTGCTGCACGGCCCATTCGGTGAGGATGGGCGCGTGCAAGGCCTGCTCGACGTCATCGGCTTGCCGTACGTCGGTTCCGGCGTGCTAGGCAGCGCCGTCGGCATGGACAAGCTAACGATGAAGGCCGTCTTCGCCTCCCACGGCCTGCCACAAGTCCCTTACGAGGCGGTAGTGCGGCACGAGTGGCGCAGCGACGCGCTCGCCGTCACCGCGCGCGTCGCCCGCCTCGGGTTCCCACTGTTCGTGAAGCCGGCCAACCTCGGCTCGAGCATCGGCATCAGCCGCGTGCAACACGCCGCCGACCTGGGGTCCGCACTCGACCTGGCTTTCAGCCACGACCGCCGCGTCATCGTCGAGGCTGGGGCTGAGGGCGCCCGCGAGCTAGAAGTGGCCGTGCTAGGCAACGACGCTCCAGAGGCGAGCCCCGTCGGCGAGATCAGCCACAACAACGCCTTCTACGACTACCAGACCAAGTACTCGGACGGGCAGGCTGAGTTGCACATACCCGCCACCATCCCGCCGAGCGTGGCCGCCGCCTGCCGCGCCATGGCCGTCGACGCCTTCCGCGCCGTGGACGCCCGTGGGTTGGCGCGCGTCGACTTCTTCTACCTGCCAAGCGACGACACGCTCCTCCTCAACGAGATCAACACCATGCCGGGTTTCACGCGCCACAGCATGTACCCGCGGCTGTGGGGCGCCGCCGGAGTCGGCTTCGGCGACCTGGTTCGGCGTCTAGTCGAGCTAGCGCTCGAGGACGCTTGACCGCGCCAACTCACACGTGGCGGCGTGAGGCGCCTGCTATACTCCGCCACAACGCCACACCTGGAGGGCCCGACCGCCACCCACGTTGATCACCCGACCGCCGCTGTTCACGGCGCCGAGGCGAAACCGGAAGGTTCGCTTGGCGCGCACACCGCCGCCGACTTGAGCGCCGGGGCGGGTGTGGGTGAGGTTCGGCCGCTCGAGAACATCAACGCTGCTAGGGTCCTCATCCTCAACGCCTCTTACGAGCCGCTGCACGTCTGCTCCGTCAAGCGCGCAGTGGCGCTCCTCATGCACGAGGTCGCGGAACGCGTCGAAGACTCTGGCATGGTCCTGCGCTCCCCAAGCTCGCTCTTCCCCGTGCCGAGCGTCATCAAGCTGCGGCGCTTCGTGCGCGGCCCGTTCAGGCAGCGCGTGGCGTTCAACCGTAAGAACGTGTTCCGCCGCGACGATCACACGTGCCAGTACTGCGCCAAGCACACTTTCGACCTCACCCTCGACCACGTCATGCCGCGCAGCCGTGGGGGTCCGACGACCTGGGACAACGTGGTGGCGTGCTGCAAACCGTGCAACGCCAAGAAGCGCGACCGCACGCCAGACGAAGCGCACCTCCACCTGCTGCGCAAGCCTTTCGCGCCGCGCTTCATGTTCTCTAGCGCGTACGGGGTCATGCCGGACATCGACCCCATCTGGGAGCGCTACCTGCCAGCGCACCGCGGAACGCCGTGAGCGTCGGTCGAGTCAGGTGGGCAGCTTCACGAGCGCGGGTAGGTGCTCTACCGTCACGAAGCCAACGGAAGCCAAGATAGCTACGAGCTTCGGGTCGCCTGCTCCCACGACGGTGTCCACCGCGCCCGCCGGGCTGCGGAACGAGAGTTCCTGCAAGGTCGTGACGGCGACGCGCTTCAGCATCTCGCTATCGCCGCGGTAGCGTCGCCGCACACCGACGCCCGTCAGTTCGTAGACGGAGTCGATCTCACGCGTCGCGGAGCTGGCGAAGGCGTAACCGACAGTGGGTTGGTCGAGGGCCTCACGGGCGGCGAACCATAGGTCGGGTTGAAAACGGCCTGCCCTGCGCTTGAGGTACGACCAGCTCGCGTCGCTGACCCTCTCACCCTCGGAGTCGTCGTACAACTCGCGGAAGTCCTGCTCGCTGCCTGGCTGCCACGCTTCTAGCACCAGCGGGCGGCCGAGGGGCGGAACGTCGGTGAGTTCGAAGCGCAGGCGCCGCAGCACGTCGCGCTTGAAGCCAAACGGGGTGAGTAGCGCCGCCAACTCCTGCGAGCGACCATCACCTAGCGAGTGAAGCGCCACCGTCGCCGCTTCCGCGGACTCACGACTCAAGAGCTGAGCGACGAGGTGAGCGAGAGCGGGCGCGTCGTTGTCGTGCCACACGCTGCGCAACTCCAGGTGACGGGCGCCGTACCCTCCCCCGCTGGCAACAAGGTAGAGGCCGGCAGTCGGCGGTCCGGCGTCCGGCGCGTACACGAAGCAGTGCTCGGCTTCCGTGGCGGCGTCCTTGAGCCGCGAGTTGAGGCGCTGCGCTAGCCCGCGCGGATCGGTATGGCCGACGAACGCCAACGCCTGGCGCATGAACCATGCAAGTTCGTCCGGCTCGAGGGTGCGAATCACGACCAGCTAGTCTAGCGCGCCGCCGCGCACCACGCGGCCGCCGCGGTTATGCTCGCTGTCATGTCCAACCCTCGCATCCTCGCTGGCAGCGCCAAGGGCCGCGAACTCAAGGTTCCCGCGCGCGGCACGCGGCCTAGTCCAGCGCGGCTCCGCGAGGCGCTCTTCGACGTCATCGCCTTCGAACCGCGCGGGCGCTTCCTCGACCTCTTCGCCGGCACGGGCGCCATGGGCCTCGAGGCAGCCAGCCGCGGTTGGAGCGCCGTCTGCGTCGAACTCTCCCGGGCAGCGGCAAGCGTCATCCGCAACAACGCCACTGCGCTAGGACTGGCCGTGGAGGTTCAAGCGACCGACGCCGTTGCCTACGCGGCCGCCCACGTTGGTGAGTTCGACGTCGTGGTAGCGGCGCCGCCCTACCCGACGGACCTAGCGGCCACGTTCAAGGCGCTGCTCGGCTCTGGCGCCGCGCGGCCGGGCGCGCTCTACGTCCTGCAACACCCGAGCGACATGGCCAGCCCACCTTTACCGCCAGCGCTGGCGGGGGCCGAGGTAAGGCGCAAGAAGTACGGCACCAACACGCTCACGTTCGTGCGCGTGCCCGCCACCGACCAGTGATCTGTTTGAGTGTCACGTCTGGCAGGCTGCTAAGCCGCTTCTGGCGAGCGTGCTAAACTGCCCTGCTGAGAAGGCGGCCACAGCTCCGCACCTGCCGCCATGCCATTGCTGCCATACCAAGCGACCAGCGTGACGCGCACGGCGCGGTAGCGTCTAGCCAAAGTGGCGCCACCCCGCGCCCGCGCGGAAAGGTCCAGAACCAGATGCTCGGATTCGTCCAAAAACTGTTCGATAACAACGACCGCGAGGTCAAGCGGATTCACCAGGAAGCCGTGCGTGCTGCGAACGCCCTCGAGAGCAGCATGGAAAGCGTCGACAACCTCGCAGAGGCGTACGCCGTACTAGCCCGCAGGCACCGTGAGGGCGGCGAGTCGTTAGACGCGCTCTTGCCCGAAGCGTTCGCGCTCACGCGCGAGTCCGCCAAGCGTTTCCTCGGCCTCCGCCACTACGACGTGCAGTTCGTCGGCGGCGCTGCACTGCATAACGGCCGCATAGCCGAGATGAAGACGGGCGAAGGTAAGACCCTCGTCGCCACGCTCGCGCTCGCGCTCAACGCCCTCTCTGGCAAGGGCACGCACCTCGTTACCACCAACGACTACCTCGCCGCCACCGGCGCGGAGTGGATGGGGCCCGTCTACCGCGGCCTCGGCCTCAAGGTCGGCGTCATCCGCCACGACACGGACGGCGCAGCTAGGCGCGAGGCGTACCGTAACGACATCACTTACATCACGAACTCCGAACTCGGGTTCGATTACCTGCGTGACAACATGGCGTTCCGCCCAGACCAGCTCGTGCTGCGCGAGGACACCCCACTCAACTTCGCGATCATCGACGAGGTCGACTCCATCCTCATCGACGAAGCGCGCACGCCGCTGATCATCTCTGGCCCGGCAGAACTGGCGACGGACAAGTACTTCACGATGGCCAAGGTCGCCACGCAGTTGGAGAAGGGCGAGCCGTCAGAAGGCGACAAGCCAGCTACCGGCGACTACTCGGCAGATGCGAAGTCCAAGGACATCCACCTGACCGAGCAGGGCATCGCCAAGGCCGAGAAACTCCTCGGCATTGACAACATCTTCAGCCCAGACAACATGGAGAACGGCCACATGCTGCGCCAAGCACTGCGCGCGGCCGAGCACTACCAACTCGACCAGGAGTACGTGAAGGACGAGAACGGCCAGATCGTCATCGTCGACGAGTTCACGGGTCGCCTCATGCCAGGCAGGCGCTTCGGCGAGGGGCTGCACCAGGCCATCGAGGCCAAGGAGGGCGTGAAGATCGAGCGTGAGAACCAGACGCTCGCCACCATCACGTACCAGAACTTCTTCAAGCTCTACGGCAAGATCGCCGGCATGACCGGCACTGCCAAGACCGAGGAGAAGGAGTTCCAGGAGATCTACAACACCGACGTCCTCGTCATCCCGACCAACCGCACGGTCGTGCGTAAGGACGAGGAAGACATCATCTACCGCACGGAGGAAGGCAAGTTCGCCGCGGTAGTCGAGGAGATCGTGCAGGTGCACGCCACCGGCCAGCCCATCCTAGTCGGCACCGTCACCATCGACGCGTCTGAGCGGCTCTCTAAGCTCCTCAAGCGCCGCGGCATCACCCACGAGGTCCTCAACGCCAAGTACCACGGGCGCGAGGCCGAGATCGTGGCGCAGGCCGGCCGCTCTAGCGCCGTCACCATCAGCACGAACATGGCCGGTCGCGGTACCGACATCGTGCTGGGCGGTAACGCGGAGTGGTTGGCGCGCCAACTCCTCGAGCGCGAGGGCTTCGACCGCTACGACTCCGACACCGAGCTCTTCATCAAGGCCATCATGATGCGCAGGCCAGACGATGCGCGCGCCGCCCTCAGCAGGTTGGAGGGCCTCGAACCCGGCATCCTCCCGCGCCTCGAGAAGCTGCGTGACGAGGCGGACGCCGACCACGTCAAGGTCGTCGAGCTTGGCGGACTGCACATCATCGGCACTGAGAGGCACGAGTCGCGGCGCATCGACAACCAGTTGCGCGGTCGCGCCGGCCGTCAGGGCGACCCTGGCTCCAGCCGCTTCTACGTGTCGTTCGAAGACGACCTCATGCGTCTGTTCGCCAACGAGCGCGTGCTCGGCATGCTCGACCGCCTCGGCATGGACGACACTCAACCGATCGAGGCGCGCATGGTGACTGGCGCCATCGAGCGCGCCCAGAAGCGCGTCGAGGACCGCAACTTCGGCATCCGCAAGCAGCTCCTCGAGTACGACAACGTCATGAGCAAGCAGCGCGAGGTCATCTACAACCAGCGCCGCGAGGTGCTGCTAGGCAACGACATGTCTGACGACGTCCAGGAGATGATCGCCAGCTACATCAACGCCCAGGTGCAGCGCTACCTCAACCCCGAGCTCGAGCCAGAGGACCAAGACATGCCCACGCTGCGCGCTTCACTGGCCGACGCGGTGCCCGTCTTCGAGACCGTCGACTTCGAGGCGTACCGCGGCAAGCAACCAGACGAGGTCACTGACGAGCTCGTGGAGTTGATGGAGACCTCCTACCAGGCGCGCGAGGACGAACTCGGCGCGCCCCTCCTGCGCGAACTCGAGCGCTTCATCGTGCTGCAAGTCGTCGACCAGCATTGGAAAGAGCACCTCCACAACATGGACGTGCTGCGCCAAGGCATCGGCCTGCGCGGTTACGGGCAGCGCAACCCGCTGCAGGAGTACGCCTTCGAGGGCTACAACCTGTTCGAGGAGATGAACGCCAACATCCGCCTCAACGTCGCGAAGCTGCTCTTCCGCGTCCAGGTGAACGTCGACCAACGCCTCGAGCGCCGCGCACAGCGCCAGGCGCCCGTGCAGTACAGCGCCTCCGACGACGGTGGCGGCCTGACCGCGGCGGCTTCCGGCACGCGCGGCGCCGGTGCCGGCCCCGTGAGGGGCAGCGGCCCTACCTCCCCCATCCGGGCCGTTGACAAGGTCGGCCGCAACGATCCATGCCCATGCGGTAGCGGCAAGAAGTACAAGCATTGCCATGGACGCGACGCTGCGGTGCAGGCCTGAGCGCCCCATCGAACAGCGGTGATGCTGCTGCGCGCGCCGACACGTTCGGCGCGCGCTTGGCGACGCGGGCGCGGGCCGCGAACTCCGTCGTGTGCCTTGGCCTCGACCCGCGACCTAACGCCCATCCCTTGACCGCTGGGCTCGCGGACCAGGCCGCCTCCGCCGCGGCCGTCACCCGCTACTTGGTGAACGTCCTGGACGCCACCCACGACCTGGTGGCGTGCTGCAAACCGCAGTCTGCCTTCTTCGAGGCTCTGGGCCTGCCCGGCTTCGAGGCGCTAGCTGCCGTCTTGGGTCACGCCCGCAGCCTCGACTTGCCCGTGATACTCGACGCCAAGCGCGGCGACATCGGCTCCACCGCGGAGGCTTACGCC
>CALCHY010000373.1 GCA_937907415.1 uncultured Trueperaceae bacterium | reverse complement strand
AGCGCGTCGCTGATAACGACGAGGTCAGTGGTTCGAGTCCACTATCGCCCACCACAACGAAGTAGCCGAACTAGACGTAGCGCGAGGCCACCCCTGCCTCGCGCTACTCGCGTTGTATTCGTTGCTCAGCTACCTGCGAAGATCGCGGTGCTAGCCGCCAGCTTCATCTCTAGCCTGAAAGTAGCGTTGCCGCGCTGGACGGTAAGGGTGACGACGTCCCCGATGTTCTGGCTGCGGATGAGGGCAAGTAGGTCGTAGAAGGTCGGTGTCGGCGTGCCGTTGACGGCCACGATGACGTCCGCGACAGGCTCGAGCGTCACCGTACCGTCTTCGTTCACGACCGTCTCCTGCTGCAGTCCCTTGAGGCCAGCCAGGTCGGCGGGGCCACCTGGTGCGACACTGTCGACGATCGGTCCTGGGCGTGAGCCTAGGTAATGAGGGCTCTTCGCTGGGTCGTAATCAAGCCCGTCGCGCCAGCGGAAGCCAACCACGGGCACGTCTCGCCGTTGCCCAGCTAGCACGGCGTCCACGAGATCGCTGCGCTGCGTGACTGGCACGGCGTAACCGGCGAAATCACGGGCAAGGCTCAGGCCTTGCAGGAACGGCGGCACGTACGACTGCGAGCTCATGGCGTTGGGGTTGAAGCTGATGTAACTGACGACGCCAACGGCTTCGCCGCGCGCGTTGATGACGGGGCCACCGGAGTCGCCTGGCGCGAGCGAGTTAGTCAGTTCGATGGTGTCGCTCGCGAAGTCCGCGCGGCCCGCTTGCACACCAAGGCGCGTAACCCTACCTGCGCGTGCGCCCATGAAGTCGTCGCGGCTGTTGCCGATGGCGACTACGCCCGTGCCAGGGCTCGGCAAGCGCGCCGCGAGCGGGATGAACGGCACTGGACTGCGCACGTCGGCTTTGAGGGCAGCCAGGTCCATGTAGGCGTCGAAGCCGACAAGCTCGAGGTTGTACTCCTGGCGTTCGGTGGTTACGGCCACGAGCCTAGCGCGGCACGGGGCGGTGGTTTCTGCCGTAACGACGTGATACGCCGTGAGCAGCAGGCCATCCTCTGAGACGAAGAAGCCCGTCCCAACCCCGAGCACCTGGCTGCCTGCGCCGATGCAGCGCGCCTCGAGCCTCACCGTGGCGTCTCGCGCCTTGTCGAAAACGGTCAGGAGTTGCCCGGTCGGCGCCTCGATGGCGGGTGAGGTGCCTGCCACGTGCATGAGCTGCGGTTCTGGCCGCAGTTGGCTACCTAGGACCGCCGTGAGCGCGAGGAGCGCGAGCAGCACCCAAGTGAAGGCCCGGACCTGCCGCAGGCGCTTGACGCCGGGTCCTGGAGGGGTTGCGTCAGCCGGTTGGTCGGGGTAACCGTGAACCGCGGCTCCTTCGTAGAGTCCTTCGTTGTCGCTCGACGCACGCAAGTTGTGTTCGTCGCTCGTCAGCTGATTCTCATCTGGAAGCTGCCGTGGCTGGCCTTCACTCGGGTCCATGGTCACATTATGAGGGGCTTTCGCGACAGCCAAGTATCATGCGTCGCATGTCTCATTTCGTGAATAACCATGGGAATGCCGATTACGCTGCCGTGCTACGCGAGATGGCCGCTCGCGCACGCGCTTGGCAGGGTCCCATGGTGATCGTTGCTCACGTTGATCCCGACGGTGACGCGTTAGGCAGCGCCTTGGCTCTCGCTCGCGCGCTGCGTGCGCTTGGCAAGTCCGTCGCCGTGCCCCTCACGCCCCCGGCGTACTTGGCCTTCCTGGCGGAGGAAGGCGAGTTGTCTGCGCCGCTACCGGAGCTGCGGCCGGGAACGCTCCTGTTCGTCCTCGATGTCGGCGAGCCACGGCGTGCGGCCGGGGCGCCGTTGGAGGGCGCCGCGGCCATATTCAACCTCGATCACCACGGCACCAACGCGCGTTTCGGTGACCTTGCCGTCGTAGAACCAAGTAAGGCCGCGACTGCCGTGCTCATCAAGGAGTTCATCGACGCGCTTGGCGTCACCTGGTCGAGCGACATGGCCACCGCCTGCTTGGCTGGGCTCTTGTCCGACACCGGCAACTTCCGTTTCGGGAACACCAACCGCGAGGTGCTCACTGTCGCGGGCGAGCTTATCGACGTTGGCGTCGATTACGTCGCGCTTACGGATCGGCTGCAGTGGCGGGACACGAGCTACTTCGGGTTGCTCGCCAAGGTCATGGCGACGGTCAAGTTCGCCTTCGACGGGCGCCTGATTTATGCGGAGCTGACGGACGCGATGCGTGACGGAGACGCCGACGATGATTCCGACGATTTCGTTGGCGTCATCCGCTACGCAGAGGGCGCCAACGTAGCCGTGCTGCTTAAAGAGCGCGGCGCAACCGTGAAGGTCAGCGTTAGGACGCGCGACGGCGTTTCTGCGCAGCGCATCTGCCTGGCGCTTGGCGGCGGCGGGCACGTGGCAGCGGCTGGCGCCACCATCACGGGCACCATGGCGGAGGCGGAGGTCAAGATGTTGGCCGCCGTCGAAGCGGAACTTAACCGCACATCGGGGGCTAGGAGTTGAGGCCCAGGCCAGACCAGCCGCGCCACTGAACGTGCGAAGGTCTTAGGCGCCTAGGTGCGCAAGGCGCTGAGCGGCGGCTGCAAGGTCGGGCAGCGCCGTCATGTCCGGCGCCACGGCGAGACCCTCGGCGGCGAGCCAGGGGAGCACGTGCTCCGTTGGGAGGTTGCCTACGAGTTCGTCTGCCGCGAAAGGACAGCCGCCAACGCCTCCAAGTGCGCCCTCGAACCACCTGACGCCGTAGCGCAAGGCAACGGCCAGCTTGTCGCGCCAAGCGCCCGGGGCGGCGTGCAAGTGCAAGCCCAGGCCGCCCGGCTCTGGCACGGCGTCTAGAACGG
>CALCHY010000372.1 GCA_937907415.1 uncultured Trueperaceae bacterium | reverse complement strand
TGCCTACCCGCCGGCACCAAACCCGGCGAAGTCCTCGACATCACCAACATCCCTGCAGGTGACCAAAGCACCATCACCTTCATGCGCAACCAAACCGCCACCGAAGAACGCCAAGCCGAGATGCGCGAGCTCCGCGCCGGCCTCAAGAAAGGCCCCAGCGGGGACATCAAACTGTGAGGACGTTCCTCACGCGCCTGCTGCACGCCACGACGCTCCTCCTGGCGCTAGCCACCGCCCTCGCGCTCGAACTCACCGTCCTCGACGTAGGGCAAGGCACCAGCGTCCTCATCCAAGCGCCCAGCGGGCACACCGCCCTCATCGACGCCGGCACCAACACCAGCAACACCGCTGCCGAACTACGCGCGATGGGCGTCCACCAACTCGGCATCATCATCGCCACCCACAACGACGCCGACCACATCGGCGGCATGCCCGACGTCCTCACAGCCTTCCCGCCGACCTACTACGTCGATAACGGCGTTCCGCACACCACCGTCACCTACGAACGCACCCTCCGCGCCGCCCAACAAGCCGGAGCGCAACTCCTCGAACCCGAACGACGCAACATCGCCCTCGGCGACGTCACCCTCACCATCCTTCCCCCAACCGGCGACCCCAACCTCGGACAGAACAACAACAGCGTCGGCGTCCTAATCACCTACGGCAACTTCCGCGCCTTCCTACCCGGCGACGCCGAAAAGGAACAGTGGGAATGGTGGCTCACGCACCACTACGACCTCCTACCCACCGTCAACGTGCACGTAGCCAGCCACCACGGCAGCCGCAACGGCGACACACCCGCCAGCATCAACCGCCTCCAACCCGACCTCGTCATCATCAGCGCCGGCGCCGACAACACCTACGGACACCCCCACCAAGAAGCCCTCAACCTCTACCCCAACGCCACCGTCCTCAGAACCGACCAAAGCGGACACATCACCATCAAAGCCAACCCCGCCGGCGAATACCGCGCCAGCACGCAAACCGGCGCCACCGCCAACACCCCATGACGCCAGAAAGGAGGCCCACCGCATGAAGAGCAACATCCCACTACTGCGAGAGAAGGGCATCTTTGGACCCGAAACAATAGCCGTCAACATCCAGAACGTCTACAACTATGCGATTGAGAACGGCAAGTTCCCGCAGGCTTTCTACGAGAACGAGATGCCCCTCACCTCGCCATGGCCCTTCGCGGCCTTTGAGCTGGCCCACGACGACATCGGCTCCATCGTGATCCACACGATGACCGCCCCACGCGAGGAAGCACCACAAGACATAATTTTCCCAGACGAGCCCTATCCCCTGTCCACACCGCAAATCATGGCAGAACTGCCCTTCAGAACCGCCCACGTAGCAATGAGCCGCCTGTACTACATCAAAAACCGCGTGCCCGGCGAGTCAGTCCTCTTCCTCGCGATCTGCTTCCACTTCCTAGACGACACGGGACGCAGCTTCCTAAGCTTCGTGAACCGAGCGCCAGAAGAACTTCCATTCGCGTACAAGTGGGACCTCGAGGAGTGGAAACGCGAAGCCGAAGAGTACGTGGCCTTCTTCCAACTCGCCTCCTTTGCGTGCGCCTTCACGCACTGCAAGAACGTCACCAGCGTCGAGCACCGGCCGCCACCCAAAGTTGCAGCCAAAAGACGCAAAGCGGGAAAACCAACCCACACCTACCGCACCATCGTCATCGACCCGACACAAGAGCAAAAGCACAGCGGCCGCAGCGGCACAACCGGCTCCCAGAAGTCACTGCACATATGCCGCGGCCACTTCGCGCACTACACCCCCGAAAAGCCCCTGTTCGGAAAACTAGTAGGAACCTACTGGCGCCCCATGCACGCCCGCGGTAACAGACAACATGGCCGCGTCACAAAGGACTACAGCGTTACGGCCAACCATCGACACAGCCCATGACTAACCCCGCCACCCGCCCGCTCGCGCACCTCAACAACCTCGCGCAACGCCACCCGAGCGTATGGAAAGGCGTCGAGTACCTCCGCAGCCTCCGCGGAACCCAACTCCCCGCCTGGCCATCCTGGTGCTACCTCCCCATAGCCGGCGGGATGGCTGCCGCTACCCAAGGCCGTGACCTCAACACCTTCCAGAGCCCCCTAGCCGTCGCGCGTGACGCCGCCATCATCGCCGCCCTCGCAGCGTGGCGGCAAACCAAAGGCATCTACCAGTTCCACCCGCAGCTGCTTGACGCGCTCTGGGGCACGCCCGTCACCGGCGACCTCCCCACGCAAGTGCTCAAGCGCCTACCCGAATGGTGCGTCTACATCCCCCTCGAACGCGAGCTCAGCAAGACCGAAACCCTGCACGGCGCCTGGGCGCACCTCGAATGGGACGCCAACGACCACAGCGAAGAACTCAGGCTCCTCCTCGACGTCAACAACGAACTCCTACCCATCCCCATCGACCTCGGCGGCACCCTAAGACAAGGCATCGACAACGTCACCAACGAAGCCCTCATGCGCACACAAACCGTCATGCACACGAGCGAACTCGAGCAAGCCACCAGCGGAATCGCGGCGCTCGCCGAACCGATCATCAGCCTGCTCCTCTACCTCTGCAGCGAGGAACCCGAACTCGACGGGCAAGGCCGCCCCGGCAACCCGCGACCCAAGAAGGTCAAGAGCGGTACCCGAACTTTCCCAGTTCCCGGATCGCGCCACTGGAACGTCGGCAGCCGCATCGGCGCAAAACTCAAAACCGCCCACGAACGAATAACA
>CALCHY010000371.1 GCA_937907415.1 uncultured Trueperaceae bacterium | reverse complement strand
CCGCCACCCTCACCACCATCCCCGGCGTAGCCCCAGACCAGCTCCGCCTCGAGCAAGACCTACGCACGCTCGAAGCCGCCCCCACCATCCGCGCACACCTACGCCACGCCAACCGAACCACCCCCAACGCCCCCACCGACACCAGCCTCAACACCCAAATCGAAATACTCCCCCTCCACACCACAGAAGCCCCCGACCCACAAGACGACCACATAACCGCCCTACCCCCGGAGAGCAACCAGTGAACCCCCGCACCCTCCCACTCCTCGCCCTACTCGTCATCACCATCGGCTACCTCAGCCTCCACCGCCCCCTCCAAACCGAACGAGCCGACCTCAACCGCCAACACACCACCCTCACCGAACAAACCCGCATCAACCAACAAGCCAACCTCGACCTCATCCGCGAACTCCAAGCACAACTCGACCAACTCGAACCCAAACGCGCCAGCCTCGAAGCCGCCCTACCCCGCGAGCTCAACCCCAGCGACACCCTCGAGCTCATCCGCGAGAACGCCACGCGGAACAGCGTGCGTGTGGACGCCACTAGCATCGAAGACCCGCGGCAAGACGGCGACCTCAAGACCATCACCATCAGCCTCAACCTCAACGGCTCCTACGGGCACCTGCTTGACTTCATCACTGACCTGGAAACCCACCAGTGGCCACTCACCATCGACGCCATCAACCTCGAGACCCACGAGCAAGGCGGCAACCCAGACCTGACTGCCCGCGTCACGCTCCTACTGCACGCTTACAACCCCATCCCCTTCGACCACCTCGCACTGGGCGAGTGGTAACCCCGCACCGGAGACACACAATGAACAACCTCGCCCGCCGCCTCGCCACCCTTACCGCCGCTCTCCTGATCGGCGCCGCCTTCGCGTTGCCGCCCACCGTCAACTACGACCTGCCCGTCAGTCTCGACACCGGCCCCAAGGGCGCGCCGCTCGGCACCATCCTCGAAGCGCTCGCGCACACCGCTGACGCCACGCTCCTCATGCACGACATGCCGGACGTGACCGTCAAGTACGCCATCCGCGACAACCGCAGCGTCCGCGAAGTCTGGGAGCTCCTCACCAACCTCCACGGGCTCGACTACTTCATGCACGACGACACCACCATCCTCGTCGCGCCGCCCGGCACCCTCGAACGCTTCCGCCCCGAAGAACGCCAACCCGAACTCGTCGACGCCTTCTACACCAGCAACGAACCCGCCGACGTCACAGGCGCCCTCATAACCCAACGCTTCGACGCCACCACCATCGCCTTCCCCAACCGCAACGTCCTCCTCGTCACCGCCACCCAAACCGAACAAGAGAAGATCACCGCCTTCCTCCAACGCCTCGAAGACAACCTCACCCTCCCAAGCGAAACCACCCAAGCCGAGACGCCCGAGACCAACAGCCAAGAAGAACCAGCGACCGCGTCCAGTGGCGAACCGACCTACGTGGAGTTCTACAACCTCAGCGGCGACTACCAAGGCTTCCTCGCGCTCCTGGCGCAGCAGCACCCTGACGTGACCGCGCAGGCGCTCAACGACGAGGGCCTCATCGCCATCACCACCACCGCCGCGCTGCACGACGAGATCCACGCCTACCGCAGCGAGTACCAACGCGCCCTCAGCCTCGCGCGCACCGCCGCCGCCAGACCCGAAGCTGAACGGTCCTTCAGCCTCGTCAACCAAGACGCCGAAGAGGCCGCCGAACAACTCACCGCCAGCCTCGGGAACGACGCAGAACTCCTCACCATCACGCCCAACCCGCGCACCAACAGCATCCTCGTGCGCGGCGAAGTCAACAGCGTCCACGCCGCCGCCCGCATCCTCGAAACCATCGACCAGCGCGTGCCGCAGGTGATGCTCACTATGAGAGTCACGGAGATCGTCGAAAGCGAAGCGGAACGCCTCGGCATCAACCTCGCCGGCAGCATCGGCGCGCTCGCCGTCAACGTGCTCGGCACCGGCCTCGACGTCCTCCTCAACCCCTTCCAGGGCATCAACAACATCAGCTTCACAGCCGCCCTAGATGCCCTCGAGGAACAGAACCTCGCCCGCACCGTCGACGAACTCAGTGTTCGCATCAACCACAGCCAGGAAGCGTTCTTCAACAGCGGCGGTCAGGTGCAAGTCGCACTCACAGAAGATGAAGTCACCATCCTCGACTTCGGCAGCAACTTCCGAGTGAAGCCCCTAATCAGCCCTGATGGAACCATTACCCTTAGCATCCAGAGCTCCCTGAGCGACTTCAACGGTGAACTAGACCGGCTCAGCGGCCTTCGCATCAGCGATCGCGCGCTCGAAACCACCGTCACCTTCCAAGCGGGCGAGACGGTCGTGCTCGGCGGAATCCTCCGCAATAGCGTCACCCTCACCAGCGGCGGCGTGCCCGTCCTCAAAGACCTCCCCATCATCGGCGGGCTCTTCCGCACCACCGAGCAAGGCGAAGAACGCACCGACTACGTTGTCGTCATAAGCGCGGAACTAATCGACTAACCCACTAGGCGACCAAAGCAGCAGCGGCCAGGAGTACGTGTCCTGGCCGCAACCTTTTTGTGACGCCAGAGAGCCCCGCGTTTTAGGTAGGAAAGTAGTCATGCCGGTCACAAGACCGCAGGTAACATAGTTATATGCGACGGCTACTCTACGCGCTGATCCCAGCGTTGCTCCTAACCCTCACCGCCTGCGACCCCAAGAACACAGGCCTCATCCCCGACAGCATCACCATCAACGTCACCGGACTCCCCAAGGAACTCCAACCCGACATCACCATCACCGGACCCAACGGCTACGAGCAGACAATCACCGAAACAACCACGCTCGAGGAGCTCGCGGCCGGCCAATACACCGTGACTGTCAATGCGGTCGAGTTCCGCGGAAACGGGTTCGACCCGAACCAAGCAACGCACCAGCTAGCGCTCGTGGCGGGCGACACGCAGAGCGCGCGAATCACCTACGCACCGCACCGCGCTTTCTCGGAGGCCGTTCTCGAACACTTCAACGAGTACCGGACCGGCGCCGGACTCCCCACGGGAACGCTCGACGCTAACGGCAGCCTCCCCAACTGGCTTCACGCCCGCTACCTCGTAGAGAACTTCAAGACCGGCCACAACGAGGACCCAGACCTCCCCTGGTACACCCCAGAAGGCGAAGAGGCCGGCCTGAAGAGCAACGTGAGCACACGAGGCTGGATAGATCGGGAGCCCATAGCCGTTATGCACGGGCTCGCGCAAGCGCCGTTCCACCTGATGAACCTGCTCGACCCACGCACCACAGGCATCAGGCTCGGCCATTACGAAAACGTGTTCCCCAATAGCCATGGTGAACTAGTTTTCGAACACTCAGCGACCGTCCTGCAACCCCTAATGAATGGCGCCTGGCCGGCGGGTCGCAAGGTCTACTTCCCGGGTGATGGTCAGACGGTCGAGATCCTAGCGCACTGGGGTGAGACACCCTCACCGCCACACATGTGCCCCACCGAGTACCACGCGGGACCCAACGGACTACCGATCTTCGTTACGCGCGGCTGGGGCAACCCACCCACCGTGCTGAGCAGTAGTATCCGCGCGAACGGCGCCCCCATCGAACACTGTGTGGTCCTCAGCACCACCGAATACGGCGGTCCCGAGAGCCATGCCGAGACAGTCGGTAGGGCCCTAGAGGCTTTCGGCGCCACCGTCCTACTGCCCCTCCACCCACTAGAGCCCCTCACGACCTACGCGGTCAGCATCACGACCAGCGACGGAGTAGAGGAGTGGACGTTCAGCACCGCGGACGTGGAGATGACTCTCTATAGCCTGAATCCGTAAAGACCAGCAAGAACATGAAAAGCAGAGCGTGATACGATGCGGCCATGGACGCCCGACCCGCACAGCACGCCCAGCGTGAACCCCGAAGGCTGATACGCTCACGCCAAGCGGGGTTCACACTACTCGAGGTCATGATCGCCGCCGGCCTCGCCGTCATCGTCATCGCCGGCCTCGCCGCAGCCAGCATGAGCGCCGCAAGAACCAACCGCGAAGCCGCCACTCTCGGCGCCCCAGAACGAGCCTTACACGAAGCGCTCGAGCTAATCGCCAGCGACCTGCGCACCCACAACGGGGGCGGCGATTACCACTGCGGTCAACCAGAGTCCCAGCGTCCCCCGATCACCGTCAACGGCTACACGGTCCAGTGGAATACCCACCGCGTCACCCTCGACAGCAACGGCGCCCCAACCCCACAAGCCACCTGCGGCACCACCCAGCAGCAGGGGACGCTCCTCGTTCGAGGCATGACGCGCGACGGCAACGTACAGCACACCCGCGAAACCCTCGTCAGCCTCACCCGCGGCAGCACCCCAACCATCGCGAGCTTCACCAGTGACCTCACCGAAGTCAGGCCCGGCGAAAGCGTCACCTTCACCTGGCGCCTCAACGACAACCCACCCGCCGGCACCGTCACTTACTTAAACGAACAGCCCGTAACCACCCACCCCGACACTCTTACCGGCAGTACGACCATCACAGTTGCGGAAACGACCCCATTTGAACTAGTCGCCGACAGCCCCTTTGGAGCGGACAGCCGGACCATCACAGTCAACGCCGGAAACGCCCCCATCTTCCGCACCCTACGCACCGAACCAGAGCTCTACATCCCCGGCCAGCCGCTCACTTTCCATTGGGAGATCGACCCAGCGCCCCTCGGCCTCACGAACGCACAACGCCTCGCCTCGAACGGGCTGAGCGCCCGCAACCTCCCAACCAACGGCGCCGCCACGGCAACAGGACAGCACACCGGTGTCATTCCCGAGAGCCGCGCAGGCACCCTACAGTTCCCGTTCACCGCCACCAGCCCAGGCGGCACGACCCGCAAGACCGTAGCGGTGCAAGAATGCCCCCGACCCACCATCAACCTCAGCGCGTCCCCTACCACCATCAGCCGCGAGGGCGATATCAACACAACAAGCACAATCGCCTGGAGCCTCACAAACGCCGCGCGAGCAACCGTTACGGTGGAAACCGCCCACGGGGGAGAGGTTGGCAGCGACCCCATCACGGGAGCGGCGCTGACTAACGGTTCTCTCGTGCAAGACATCGTTGTTCCTGAAGGCTCCACGTACACCTACAGCGTGCGTCTTGTCGCAACCAGCCATTGCGGGCGTCCCCACCACGAGACCCTCACCATCACGGCAATCGCGGACTATATACACATTCCACCTCCGCTGGAACCCGAGCCCGACCCTGAAGAGGACGAAGAAGAAGAAGACGACAATGGGGGAGGCCATTATGACCCCAGGGAAACCTGCGACGACCTTGACTGGGATGACATCTACTGCGCCTGCTTTGAAGGCATCGACGTCAGATGCGTATAGCGGCACGGAGAACGAGAAGGCTACTGCGACCGGCCGCCGCCCAACAACACTCACTCATCGCGTAACAGAACAACCCCAAACCTAAAGGAAGAAGCCCCCGCGAAATACCGCGGGGGCTTTCCCATCGCGCTTGAACGATCAGCAACTGAGGGTGATCGCCTGCGTCCGCGTGCCCCCCACACCTCGCGGCGCCACAAGCTCAATCGCCGTATTCGAAGTAACCCGAGGAATCGGAACCGCCAAAGAACCAACCGACTCCCGAGAGAGCACCTTCGGGCCCCCCGTTGTCCCCCGCAAGACCACCTCCACTCCAGAATCAGCGTTCACATCCCACTCCACCTGGACCGTATCGTTCGCCGCGCACACGCTTGCGGGCGACACCTTGAAGAACGCGCGGCCACTCACGACCTCAACTACACAAACATCTACCACGCGGCCCTCAAACACGGCCTCAAGCACGTAGGAGACCCGAACCAAAGGCGACGTACCCAACCCCACCACGGGCGACATGGCAGAAACCTCAGTCACGTCGCCTGCCACAACCAAGGTGTCCTCACCCGGCTGCGACACGCGGACCTCATCCGGCTGAGCCGACCCTTCATCCCACGTCCATCTCAGGGTGTTCCCCAACCGCCCACCACCAGTCATCGTTATCCGCCAATGAAGGGCCGAGCACGACTCGAATCTCGGCAAATGATGCTTGCCCGCCTCCCAATCGCCCGGCGCATAATCCAACACGTACCACTCAGCCACACTCAAGTCAGAACGTAGCGTCGCCCGCGCCACGAACGGATGCACGCCCTCCACCCCCGAGCTCGAGGGCCACACCCGCACCAGCAGCGACCGCGCACGGGCCCCAGCACTGTTGAAGCCACTCAGGTCCGCCTCGAACCGCATGCTCACGTCCGTGGCCGGCAAACTCCCAGACAAAGACCTAGCCGCGCCTGGGCGCAAGTTCCCGAGCATGTCCGAGTTCTGCCGCACGTGTGAAACCGCGAGCTCCGCAGCGGCCTCCGCATAGAACAGTCCGTCTGCCCGCTCGAGCGTGATCACGCTGGTGGTGACGGCCATGCGCGAGACCGCCAGCGACGCAGCAGCCAAGCCCAGGCTCAAGCCGATCAGCAGCAGCACCCATAGGAGCGCAGAGCCACGCGAGCTCGTC
>CALCHY010000370.1 GCA_937907415.1 uncultured Trueperaceae bacterium | reverse complement strand
GAGACGCTGTTCCGTGACGGCCTCGCCCGGTTCCTCCCGCGCCACGGCCCCTTCCGCATCGTCGCGTCCACGGACTCGCTCGCCACCTCCATCGTCGATGCCAACAGCCTCACAGCGGTTCCTAGTTGTGCGTGATCCTTGCGGCCCGCCCTGCGGGCCGCTCGTTCATGTTGGTGCATGCGTGCCTACCCGATCGAACTCCGCCAGCGCGTCTTCGACGCCTACGAGGCGGGGGAAGGCTCGATCGAGGCCATCGCCGTGCGCTTCAAGGTCTCCCCAGGCTTCGTGAAGAAGCTTCTCCGCCACCACCGCCAGACCGGCAGCCTCCAGCCCCGACCCCACGGCGGAGGCAACCCCCGCGCCATCGACGAGCAGGGCGAAGCGGCCCTGCTGGAGCTCCTCGAGGAACGCAACGACCGCATCCTGATCGAGCTCACGAGCCTGCTGCGGGACCGCTACGGCATCCACGCCAGCCTCTCGAGCGTCGACCGGGCGCTGAGGCGCATGGGCATCACCCGAAAAAAAAGACGCTCCGGCCCACCGAGCAGGACCGCCTGAGCGTCCAAGCCGAACGCGACGCGTACCAGCAGGCCCTCGCCATCGAGCTCCTCACGAGGTTCGTGTTCGTCGACGAGTCCGGCTTCCAGGTCGGCATGACCCGCACCCACGCCCGCTCGACACGCGGTCAGCGGGCCCACGGGCGGGTGCTGCGCAACCGCGGCCGGACCCTCACCCTCCTCGCCGGCCTCACCCTGGAGGGAACGTTCGCCCCCATGCTCATCGAGGGCGGCACCGACCGCGAGGTGTTCCTCGCCTACCTCGACGGCGTCCTCATTCCCAGCCTGAAGCCGTTCCAGATCGTGATCATGGACAACCTCGGTGCCCACCACGCGCACGGCGTGCGCGAGAGGATCGAGGCAGCAGGCTGCAGCGTGCTCTTCCTGCCGCCCTACAGCCCCGACCTGAACCCGATCGAGATGCTGTTCAGCAAGCTCAAGACCCTCGTCCGCAGCCTCGCCCACCGCACCCACGCCACCCTCACCAGCGTCATCGCCCGCGTCCTCGACAACGTCACCCCCGACGACTGCCGGGGGTGGTTCGACCATGCCGGCTACCGAAACAAGCCGGACCCACTCAAATGAGAACCGCTGTCAAAGAGCGGCTCCGCGACCGGGAGTCGTCCGTCAGGGTGGTTGCCATTCCTGGCCGCGCGGGGCGGGAGGGCGCCACTCCACACGTGCGGGTACGGGCCGTTCGACGAACCTACCGCGTGATCGCCCCTTCCGACCAGTCACGGTCGCGCGGTCCCGCGATCAGGCACGCGCGAATCGTGGAGGACGATGCCTGTGCGGAGGCCATCGACTTCGGGCATCCGCGAACGAGCTCACCCCTCCTGACTCCCTTCGATTCCGGTGGCTATGACCGCTCCGTCCACCACATCGAGTCGCAGTCGGGGAAGTGGCCGGACGGCCGGTCCGGCCACAGCCTCACCTTGGCGTGTGGGAAGGAAGACGCTGAGGTGACATGGGCACACGAGCGCCGGCCCATCGGCACGGTAGTTGGTCGCCAGTGCGATCGCTGCCGGCGACGTGTTCAGGTTCACGAGGCACCCTTGGTGGGTGCACACTCGACTGAAGCCCGCGATCCAGGTCGAGCCGACGGGGACGCCACCGGCGACCCCCTCCGGCACATGCACCGCGATCGCTGGCGTGTCGTGGACCGTGAACGTCGCTGCGCTCCAGAGCGTCTCGAGCTCCTCCACGGTTGCGATCGGCACAGGCCGAACGGCACGAAACGAGGACACCGCCACGGGCACGACCTTTCCGAGATGGACGCGGAGGGCACGCCAGATGCCGAAACCGCCACCAGCCACCGTCACCAAGACCGGGAGGCGCCACAGCCACTTCAGGGCGCGTCGCCGACCCTCGTCCGCGCCGCTCATGGACCTGCGAGCGTTCCCACAAAGGCGACGAGGCGGTCGACGTCGTCCTTGTCGAGCAACGATCCGAAGCCCGGCATCATGCCGCGCCCGAAGCGAACGGTGCTCTCGACCATGGAGGCGTCGCGAACGCGGGGATTGCCAGCGAGTCGCGGTCCGACCCCGCCGCCGCCGCTCGGCCCGTGACACGTGGCGCAGTTCGCCGCGAACAGCTCCGCTCCATCGGGGTCGGCGTCGGCCACGTCCGCTGACACCGTGGCGCCTGCCTGGGCGGCGGCGATGAGCTCGGGCACCCGACCCGCGTTCGCTTCGCCGCCGACGGCGTCGACGTAGGCGCTCCACGCTTCCACGGCGCGCGCGGGGCGATCGAGGGAGCGGTAGGCGTTGCCGAGGAACAGCAACGTCTCTGACGCGCGCGGGTCGAGGGCGCGTGCCCGCTCCAGGGCCAATACGGCCTGCTCGTTGTTGCCGGCGAAGAACAACGCCATGCCGAGGCGGCGCACGGCACGCGGGTGCTCGACCCCGAGCTCGGTCACGATCTCGGTGTAGAAGTCGGCCGCCCGATCGCGATCGCCGGACTCCCACAACGCGTCGGCCAGCGCCAGGAGGTTGTCGGCGCTCCGCTCCTCCTCGGCCGCGTCGATGAGCGGAGCCAGGACCTCCGCCGCGGCAGCGAGCTGGGCCGTCGCGTCGTCGCCCTCGCCCACGGGCGTCGCGAGGTACGCACGCCACGCCTCGGCAGCGGCGCCGACCTGGCCCAGCGCGTACCGCACCTGACCGAGCGTGTAGAGCGCCTCAGCGTCATTCGGGACGGCGTCCACGGCACGTTCGAGGCGCGTCAACGCGTCCGGCGCGTTTCCTTCCACCAAGTCCACGTAGGCGAGCCGACGGAGCCCCGTCGCGAGGACGGGCTCCTGACCACGCTGCGAAGCGACCTCCACGAGTCGCTGGTACGTTTCACGGGTTTCTTCGAGGAACCGTGGAGCCGGCGGGGTCGAAGAACCCCCTTGCGGGAGGCTAGCCTCGAACAGGCGCCAATACGCGTCCCCCAAGGCTGACAACGTCTCCACCGTGGGGTTGTCGCGAACGGCCCGCCTCAGGCGCCGAAGGTCGCGGCCCGCGTCGATGTCGGCACGCCGGTTCGTCGTCACCGTCCCGTCCGCGCTGACGCGGGGCAGCACGTAGCCACCGACGAGGGCGATGCTCGGAACGACGAGCAGCAGCAGCAGGCCGGTGGCGAGCGGGACGGGGGCGCGGCGCCGAGGGTGGCGCGGTGGACCGGCGAGGTGCTCGGCGAGGCGTGCCGTGACGATCGCGGCCTTGCGTTCGTAGCGATCGCGCAGCTGCTGACGCCGTTCCGCCGTGAGGTCGTCGCGGTGTTCGAGCTCCCGGATCGCTCGGACCAGCGCGTCACGCTCCTCCTCCAGATCACGGGCTTCGGGGTCTCCGGCCTCCGGCACCGGCGCGACCGACCAACCGGACAGGTAGGGCAGCACCACGATGGCGACGATCAGGACACCGAAGCCCACGAGAAGCGCGACCGTCACGGCCCGTCTCCACCGTACGCGTCGCGCCGAAACGCCTCGAGCGCTGCCGGGTCGACGTCGATCGGCTCCCGACCTCGGCGCGTCCAGCGCACCGCCAGAACGACCGCGACCGCGGCGATCGCAGCCGATACGACCACCGGCAGCAACCAGACGACCAGGAAGATGCCGCGCCGAGGCGGATCGAGGAGGATCCAGTCTCCGTAGCGTTGCTGGAAGTAGGCGAGAATCTCGTCCTCGCTCTCGCCGGCCTCGAGGCGGCGGCCGATCATCTCGCGCATCTCGACCGCCGTGGAACTCGCGGATTGCGCAACCGTCTCCGAAACGCACACCGGGCACCGCAGGCGCGACGCGATGTCGAACACCTCCGGTGCCAACTCCACCTGAGCCATGCCAGCCGCAGCGAAGAGGAGCGCGACCACGACGGCGCGGGCCGCCCTCATCACGCGCCGTCCACCAGCAGCGCTTCGATCTGCCGCTCGATCGTGTCCGTGTCGATCTCGCCGTTGTGCTTGTGCGACAGCGTCCCATCCGGCCGCACGAAGTACGTCTCCGGAACGCCGAACACACCCCACGCGATCCCGATTCTGCCCTTGGGATCGGACACGCTGGGGAACTGCTTGTCGAACCGGTCGAGGAAGACGGCGGCATCGCCGGGCGTATCCTGAAAGTTGACGCCCACGATGAGGACCCGGTCGCCGTACCGCTCCCACGCGGCTTTCCAGCGGGGCGCTTCGTTGTAGCAGGCGGGTCGACACCACGACGCCCACACGTTCACGACCAGCGGCTGCCCGGTCAGATCGGAGTAGCGGAGGCTCTCGCCCCACGCGTCGCGGTAGCGCGGTAGGACCGGGGCCTCCCAGTCGTCGAGCGTGCGGTCCACTAGAGGCGAGGCGACGTCACGTGCGTCGCGCGGCTCGAGTCCCCAGCGGAACAGGACGCCGAGGCTGGCCGCGATCACCACGACGGCGGCTAGGAGGAGCCCACGATTCACGTGGCGGCCCCCTCGACCGAGTCGGCTAGGCGCCGCTCACGCGCGAGTCCCGGTATGAGCGCGTACACCGTGCCGAGGACCAGGATCGCGCCTCCCCACCAAATCCATGTGACGAGGGGGCTGCGAACGGCGCGCACGATGACCCACCGCCCGTCGGGATCGATTTGCGAGAGGCTGAGGTAGACGTCCTCGAACGGCCGGTACAGCACACCGGGCGTCGTGACGGCCTGCTGCGCGTTTCGAAACCTATTGATGCGCGGCCGGAGCGTGGCGAGTGCACGCCCGTTCCGCTCGACGTCGATGACGGCCCCCTCGCTCGTGCGCTGAGGCAGGTTCTCGGTGTAGGTCCGCCGGGCGATCAGCGTGTAGCCCTCGAAGGCCACGGGCGCATCGAATGCGAGCCGGAGTTGCGTGTCCACGCGGTAGCCTCCGCTCGCCGCGACCGCGACCGCGATGATCACCACGCCGAAGTGCACGATCGTGCTCCCGACGCGGCGCCGGTGTTCCCGGGCGTAGTCGGCGGCGACGCCCACGATGCGTCGACCTGTGGCGCGCGAGCGGGCCCGGATCGGTCCCCCCACGAGCAGGGCCAGACTCACGAGATTGTAGCCGGCCAGCGCGATCGTGGCGAGCGGGTACGGACGCCGCATGCCCAACAGGTACGCAGCGACGCCCGTGACGAGTCCGCCGGCGATCAGCCAGGCGAGGTTCGTTCGAACGCGCTGCGTCGCCGCCTTGCGCCAGGGCAGGAGCGGTCCGATGCCCATGAGCGCGAGCACCGCCAACCAGAGCGGGATGCTGATGCGATCGAAGAAGGGCGCGCCGACCGTGACCTTCCCCCCGCTCACGGCCTCGACGACGAGCGGGAACAGCGTGCCGAGCAGCACTGCGAAGGCCATCGCCGTGAAGAGCACGTTGTTGACCAGGAACCCGCCCTCGCGACTCACCACGCCGTCGAGCTCGGCGTGATCGCGCAACTGATCCCGGCGCCAGGCGGCGAGACCGAACGCGACGACGGTGACGAGCAGGAAGAACCCCAGGAACACCGGTCCGATCGGGCCGTCCCCGAACGCGTGCACGGAGGAAAGCACCCCCGAGCGGATGAGGAACGTCGAGAGGATCGAGAGGTTGAACGTCAGCACGATCAGGAACACGTTCCAGGCCTTCAGCATGCGCCTACGTTCCTGCACCTGAACGCTGTGCACGAACGCCGTCGCCGTCAACCACGGCAAGAAGATCAGGTTCTCGACCGGGTCCCACGCCCAGTAACCACCCCAACCGAGCACCTCGTAGCTCCACCAGCCTCCAGCGACGATCGCGGCACTGAGAAATGCACACCCTATGAGCGTCCAGGCGCGCGTCTCCCGCATCCAATCGGTGCCGCTGCGGCCGGTGATCAGGGCCGCCATCGCGTACGCGAACGGCACGGTCAAGCCCACGATGCCGAGGTACATCAGCACGGGGTGGACCGCCATCATCCAGTGATTCTGGAGCAGCGGGTTGGGGCCCGCGCCATCTGATCCAACCCCCGTCTTTTGATCCAGCTACGCTGTGGGAGTCCAGGAGGGAGTCCCATGAAGGGCAAAGCGTATTCGCCGGAGCAGATCGTCGGGATGCTGCGCGACCTCGAGAAGCTCCAGGCCGAGGAGGGCCTCTCGATCGCTGCGGCGACGAAGCGTCTCGGGATCGCGGAGTGGTCGTACTACCGCTGGAGAAAGCAGTACGCGGGCATGAGCAAGGACGACGCGAAGCGTCTGAAGGACCTGGAGAAGGAGAACGCCCGGCTGAAGAAGCTGCTGGCGGAGAAGGAGCTGGACAACAGCATCCTGAAGGAGGCCGTCGAGGGAAAGTACTGACGGCCGAGCGGAAACGATCGGCCGTGAAGCACGTGGTCCAGGAGCTCGGCGTGAGCGAACGGCGGGCCTGCAAAGCGCTCGGCATCTCCCGGAGCCTGGTTCGTTACGAGCCGAGACGCCCGCATGCGGATCGGAAGCTCGTGGAGCGCCTCCATGAGCTCTCGGAGAAGCATCCGCGGCTCGGGTACCGCAAGATCACCGTGAAGCTCCGCAAGGAGGGCTGGCGCGTCAACAAGAAGCGCGTCGCTCGGTTGTGGCGGCTGCACGGTCTCGGCGTGCCGCGCAAGACGGTGAAGCGCCGGCGGCTCGGTCCGCAGGTCGATGGGAGCGAACGCTATCGCGCCCAAGTGCCGCACGACGTGTGGGCTGTCGACTTCCTCTTCGACGCCACCGTCGACGGTCGTCGCTTGAAGATCCTGACGGTGACGGACGAGTACTCAAAGGCGTGCCTGGCGACGTTCACCGCGAGGAGCGTCAAGGCGACGGACGCGATCGAGGTGCTCGAGCGCCTCATGACGCGCTACGGCCCTCCGAAGCACCTGCGGAGCGACAACGGGCCCGAGTTCATCGCGAGTGGCCTCGCGCGGTTCCTTGCCGCGACGGGTGTCGCGACGATGTTCATCGAGCCGGGCGCGCCGTGGCAGAACCCGTTCGCGGAAACCTTCCACGCCCGCCTTCGCGACGAACTCCTCGACCAGGAGTTGTTCGCAACGGTGCTCGAAGCACAGGTCGTCATCGACGGCTGGCGACGGTACTACAACGCGGAGCGACCCCACGGCGCGTTGAACGACGCGACCCCACTCGAAGTCCTCAACCAGTTCAAGACGTCAGATAGCCTGACGATGGAACCCACACCGTGAGTGGATTGAAAGCCGGGGTTCGGCCAGTGGTGTGCCCCTGAAAGGGGCCGACTACGGTGCTGCTCGTTGGATGGGCGTCGAGTCCGAGATGGCTTGATGAGCCTGCCTCGATGGTCGCGCCCGGTCTTCGCCCTCCCTTCGTCAAGGATCCGGTCAGGACGGCAGATGAGTGCCGTCCCAACTCGAAGTGCTCGGTCTTGACGAAGGTGAATCAGGAAAGTGTTGGAGAGATCGCTTTCTTCACCTTCGGCCGGTTGCGCTACTGGCTCCACCCATCCCAAGCGCCCAAATACAGGAGTGGGCTTCGTCGCCTCCGAAGCACAGACCCCCGTTCCGGCAGGTCCAACACACATCTTCCAGGCCGACCCTCACGGAACTCTTACGCGCCCCACTGTCCTGCCGGAGACCCGAAATGGATCACCGAGCGAGCTCGATCATCAAGAGCCCGAGGAGGTAGTGCTGCACTGTCATCGATGGTTCCTTACACTCCAACGTCGCACCTTTGGAGCCAAAATCCAGGAAGTCGAGAGAGCCGTGAGTAAACCGCGCCTAATTACACATGGCGCGCGACGCGCCTCCACATCCACAACGGCACCATTTGAGGTACAACCGGTGGTGGGCGAGCGTGCCGCACAGTTCGCAGCTGCTCTGCTCTGCCTTACGGATGGACGCGTTTCAGGGTCGGCTCCTCCTTCTGTGCCTGATGCTGGTGTTCTGCGCGCAGCGCTTCCTTCTGCTGCGCGCGCAGCGGTGTTCTGAGGGCGGGGGGCACCTCGGCCCAACTGGGTCCCGCCCTGACCGCGCTGACGCGGTGCTCGCGCGCCCCGCAGGTTCCTCTCCGGGGCTTGCTGTCTCTTCTTGTGCGCGTAGCGCTTCCTTCTGTCCCTGGCCGCGCGAAGGCGGGTGCGGGCGACCGTCCGGGGCCGCCCGCGAATCATCAGAAGGGGAACTCCTCTTCTGCGGGGTACTCGAGGTCAAGGTCGATGGCGGGCATGGGCATGGGGTTGGTGGGTTGCGGCAGCGGCGTCGCGGCGGGTTCGAGACCGGGGCGGAAGGCGCGTTCGCGTTCGCGCATCTCGCGGGCGTGGCGTTTCTCGAGCGCCTGGTACGGGTCGGTGTGCGGGGTCGCCTGCTGCTCGCTGTACGCCTGGGCGAGGGCGCGGGCGGTCTTCTGGTGGCTGGGGATGGGGTCACGGTTGCGCTCGGCGTAGTGCTGCTGGATGCACCATGCGCCGCGGAACTCGTCGAACGCGAGTTCGAGGGTGCTGCGTGCGTCGTTGCCGTCGAGGGCGTAGATGCGGCTGCTGCCGCGCGCGCAGATGTGGCCGTACCCGCCGACGCAGTGCTGCATCTCCTCGCCCTCCTGCTTGAGGGCGGCGGGGGTGGTGAGGGCGCGGGCGGTGACGCGCCCGAGCGTGAACTCCGGCAGGGCGACCTCGAACCCTTCGAGGCTGGCGGTGAGCGCGCGCCGCTCGAGGGCGTGCTGCTCACGCAGGGGCTGGAGCCATGCGTTGCGCTCGCGGTAGTGCTTGGACTCCTGCTCGCGCCTGCGTTGCGCCTGCTGGATGGGGCCGCCTGGGTCGTCGTGCCACGCTCTTGCCTGCTGCTGCCACCACTCGAGCGGGAGTGCGGCTTGGGCGCTCGTGAGGGGCGGGTTGCTGGCGAGCCAATCGGTCATGACTTGGGCGCGATCGAGGTCACGGATGAGGGCCTTGATGCGGCGGCTCTTGTGCGTGGCGCGCGCGAGCATGCGGGCGTACTGACTGAAGCGCTCGACCGGCATGTCCGCAGCGGTGTTCATCTGCTGGAGTCGCGTCCAGACGCTCGTGAGGTGACCGAGGGTGGTGTGCCTGGGCGTTTCGCCCGAGTCGGCGAGCGCGCCTAAGTAGCGGGTGGCGTGCTCGCGGGTGGCGAGGAGCACGTAGGCGGCGTCGCGGGGCTTCATGCGCGTGAGGTACCGCCACGTGCGCCTGGGCAGGGTGCCGGTCTGCCGTTCGAGGGCGGCGCGGACGACTTGGGTGACTTGGATGGGGTCGTGCCTCGGGTAGTCCTCGGGGTCGTGCTGGTGCCGGGTGGTGGGCTCGTAGAGCGCGACGTAGGCGGCGAGGACGGCGGGGTTGACCTCTTCGGGGTGTTCGAGGGCGGCGATGAGGTTGTACTGGTGGCTGCTGCGGTTGTAGGGGCTGGTGCAGCGCGTGAAGAGGCTGAACACGACCGGGTCGGTGAGGCGGTAGAGGTTCTTGGCGAGGTGACGCGCGCGCTGCTGGTAGGGGCCGGGTTGGACGATGCCGCCGTGAATGCGGTGGGCGTGCCGGAACGCGGCTTTCGCCTCGGCGTCGCTGAGTTGGTCGATTTCACGGCCGTAGTGGGCGCGTGCGAGGCCGAGGACGTCGTCTACGACGTCACGGTGGTAGGCGGTGAGGAGCGAGTGCCACCAGCGCGAGTGGGCGCGGACGAACATGGGGTAGGTGGTGGGGACGATGCGGTCGCGGGCCTGCACGAGGTCGAGGCGCAGGATGCCGCGCTGGCTGCGGTGGAAGATGTCGCCACTGGGCAGTGTGACGGTACGCGTGCCGTCCTCGTGCTCCTGGTAGTGGGCGAAGGCGTGGCCGCGGTGCTTGTCGTACTGGGCTTCGCGGTAGTCGTGAACGACACTGGCGAGTTCCTCGTACGGGGTCTGTTGTTCGGGCACGGTTCTCCTCCATCTCGCGCTCTCTCGCGCGGCTGGATTCCCGTGCCCGCCCCTGGGCGGGCTTCCTTCTGTCCTGCTACCGCAGGGGGCCGGGGCCGCCTATTCGCCGTCCTCCTCGTTCTGGTCGCTCCACCACGGGGTGCACATGTCGACGCGGATCACCTCGGCCTCCGCGTCCTCCTCGGTGACGCGGAGCTCGTGGTCGCGGATGCTGCGTGAGCACCACTCGAGGTGCTCGTCGTGTTCGACGTGCTCGAGCGCGAGCCGCCGGGCGGTTTCTTCGTCGGGGGCGTGGATGAGGATGGCGTCGACGTGTCCGAAGTCTTTACGGGGTGGCTCTACGCGGTAGAGGCGCACGGGGTCTCCTCTCCCCTGCTGAAACGGCCCGCCTGGTGGCGGGCCGGTGATGGGTGTGGTCGTGGGGTTTAGCCGTCCTCGTTGGGGTCGCTGGCGCTGGCGCTGGGGGTGCCGTCGGGTGCGGGGGTGGCGAGGTTGGCGATGGCCAGGTAGGGCGTGAGCTCGAGGGTCGCGAGGACGGGTTCGTTGGGCAAGCTGGGGGTGGGGTTGCCGCGGATGCTGGCGATGACGTCGCGGGCGAGGTCGGTGTATCCGGGGTAGATGCGGGTGCTGGGCTTGTCGCCGCCACCCCACGCGATGCGGAACTGCGGGAAGGTGCCTTCCATTTCGGGTTCGGGCACCCACATGCGGCCGAAGTCCCATCGCTCGCTGGCGCTGGCTGCGGCGGGGATGACGCCGCGGGTGGGGTACGGCTCGAACGGTTCGCCGCCGGTCATGAGGTAGGCGATGAGGAAGCCGGGGCCGAGCGCCTCCCACTGCTTAATGTGGTGGATCTCTTCACCGTGGTACTCGGGCTTGTGGTCGAAGACGTTGGGGTCGTAGACGTACCCGAGGGGGGTTGCCATGCCGGTTGCGCAGCGCGCACCGGGGATGCAGAACGTGTCGGTGGCGAGGCTGGGGTAGATGCTGCCGCTCACCTCGAAGCTGGCGGGGTTGCCGTCGCCGAAGCGGATGCTGAGGCTGACGTGGGCGTAGGCGATGCCGACTTGGGCGCTGGCGGCGCCGAGGAGCGCGAGGGTGAGGAGCGCGAGGGTGAGCGTGAGGATGTGGGGGCGGTGCGTCATGGGGGTGTCTTTCAGCCGCGCGTGCGGAGGCGGCGGGTGGTGAGGTAGGTGGCGGCGCGCAGGTACCTGGCGCTGTGGCTGTCGGGCCCGTACTGCCGTTCGATTTCGGGCAGGACGAGCGCTTGGGCCTTGAGGCGCGCGCGCAGAGCCTGGGCGCGGGCGTTCTGGCGTGCAGTGCGGCGTTGGCGGATGAGGCCGTAGATGGCGGCGAGGAGAACGAGCAGCGTGAGGGCGGTGAGGGTGGTCATGGGTGCCTCCTGGCGTGTTCGCCTGTGGTGTTGCCCCTGGTCTGCGGGGGAACCCCGCTTTCTTTCTGGGGTTGGATGGGTGGGGGCGTGGGCGGCATCCGATAACCTCTGATGCGACGCTACATGCAAAACAGAGAAGGCGCGGGAACCGTTTCGCACCTTCCTGGTCATTCTTTCTCGGTATCTGATTGGTCGCTGTGCGGGTTAGGCGGCCTGGCGGGACTCTTCCGCGACGGGCTCCAGCAACGGCACAGGCTCTACCCGTGGGCGGGTTGGGGGCCTACGCGCGATCCGCCGGATTCCACCGATGGCGACGCGCAACGCCTGTGCATGCTTCTTCTCCGCTTGGGCTCTGGCTGCTCTGGCCTCTGAGAGAGCCTGCACGTCCGCGTGGCGGATGGCGCGCTGCTCGAGCCGCTGCGCTTGGGCGAGCCGGGCCTTCCAGCGCCGCACGGCTGCGTAGAGCGCCCGGTACTCGGTGTTGAGGCGCGCTCTGGGAGTGGTGAGCGTGTCGTTCATGCCGTTCCTCCTGCGCGCGCAGCGCGCTTCATAGCCACGCGAGGTGGGGGCGGCCCAACCTGGATTGGGCCGCCCTCTGGGGTCATACGGGCAGGTCGATGCTGTAGCGCCGGTCGATGGACGCGGCCATCTCGTGCAGTTCGAGCCCGGCGAGGTCCGCGAGGTTGCCGACCTCCTCGCTCATCTCCTCGAGGAGCTGGTCGGCTTCGCTACCGTTGGGGTTGTCGTGGTACGCGCCGTAGAGGTCGAGGATGCGCTTCTCCGTGCGGGCTACCAGGTCGTTGCTCATGCCCCTCGTCTGCCCGCAGGGCTTCCTTCTGCCCTCTCCCCTACGCGGCCTGCTGCTCGCGCGCGTTCTGGCGCAGTGGCGCGGTGTACGCCCGGAGTCCGAAGGCGTCGAGCTCGCGGGCGCTGATGGACCGGGGGTAGGTGGGGACGCGCTCGAGCCGCACGTCTTGGCCGGCGTGGGTGACTTGGAGGGCTTCGGCGTCCTCGCGGGTGAGGCTGACGGCGTGCGTCTGCCCGGCGGGGTCGAGGCGACTCCAGAAGCCGAGCCCGAACGCTTCCCCGAGGTAGATGCCCATCTCGTCGCTGACCAGCACGAACGACTCGCGGGGGTGGAAGTCCTTGACGCGGCCGAACTCGCCGCACTTGGAGCAGTGGATGGCGCTCTCGCCGTTCCACTCGACGGCCTGGTAGTCGCCGGTGCCTTCGTCGGTGACGTCGAAGGTGGCGCTGGCGTGGATCTCGAAGTGTTCCTCCTGCCCGCACGTGGGGCAGGCGATTCCGGCAAGGCAGTTCTCGTTCGGCATGGTGCGTTCCTCCTGCGCGGCGGCCCACGCTGGGGTGGGCGGCCGCTCGGCCGCCTCGCACTCGGCGAGGGCGGCCATCATGTGGTCGTGGTGGGTGTCCCCGAGGCGGGGCCGGGCGTGCGTGTCGCGCAGTTCCTCGTGCGCGCCCGTGCTGTGCAGCGCCTCCTTGAGGAACCCCTCGAGCAACGCTTGGTCGTGGGGCTCGAGCCCGCTCGTGTCGCTGGGGTGGTCGAGCGTGAGGTAGAGCTGTTCGCCGCGGGCGTCGCGGGCGGCCTGCCTGGCGGCCCAGGCGGCGAACGTGCCGGGTCGGGGCCGGGCCTCGCGGGCGGCGCGATCGGTGTGGAGGCGGGCCCGCTGCTCGTCGAGGGCGAGGAGGCGCAGCTCGAGGGTGCGGGCGCGCCGGTCGTTGTAGTCGCTGAGGTACTCGCCGAGCACGCCGGTGCGGTAGCGGCGCGCGCGGAGCGTGCGGAGTTCCTCCTCGAGCGCGAGCATCTTGTCTCGCAACTGCGTGGCGTTAGGCGCGCGCTGGCTCTTGCGGTGGGGTCGCGTGCCGGGACGCAACGGCTCGCGCTCCTGCTCATAGCTGACCATCGCGTTGCGCATGGCGACGCGGTTACGGCGGGTGCGGTTGAGGGTCTGCATCCAGCGCTCGCCGTAGGGGTCGCTGTACTTGCCTTGGTGGTTGCCGCGCAGCTTGCCGGCGGTGCCGTCCGCGCGCATGGCGCGGTACCAGGCGCGGTCGTCGAACCCCTCGAGGGGATAGTGCTCGTTGTCGGCATCGAAGGCGGCCCACATGCTCTTGCGGTCTTCCCCGTTCACCTGGCGCTTGTGGCGCGCGAGGGTCTTGCGGGTGGTGTGGTAGCGGCGGCGCTGGCGGGCGGTCTTGAACTCCACGGGAACCTCCAGGCGGGGCGAGAGCGGGGGGTCGGCCCAATCCGGGTTGGGCTGGTCCTTGATGCCCTTCTGGTGCGCGTAGCGCTTCCTTCTGCCGTTCTCCCCGCGCGGCGCCGGCTGGGGGTGGTTACGAGAAAAAGGGGGCGCCGGCCGGCATCGCCGGCGGCGCCCCCTCTGGGGTGCTGCTCTCGTTAGAAGGGCAGGTCCTGACCCTCGACCGCGTCCGTGGGCTCGCTCTTGGAGGCGAGGCCGAGGAGGCTGGTGAGCTTCGCCCAGCTCTTCGCGTCATTGTCGAATCCCTCAACCTGGCGCAGGTTGGCGCTGAAGCTGGTGGTGGCCCGCACCTCGCCGTCCTTCTCGTAGGTGCGAGCGAAGAGGCTGGAGATGGAGCGGACGATGAGGCTCTTCTTGTCCACGAGGTGCGCGCGCAGGGCCTCGAGCTCGCTGGCTTCGCGCGCGTAGATGCGCAGGGTCTGCCACTCGGCCTTGTCCTTCTTGCCGCTGACGTTCACGGCGACGGGGAGGAACGGATCGCCCTTGGTGGTGATGGGGCCTTCGGCATTCTTGGTGTTGACGGCGACTCCTTGGATCGTGATCATCGTGTTCTGCCTTTCTGCGCTCGATGGCGCTCTTGAGTGTCTTGCTGATCTTCTGGATGCCCGGTAGGGCTTCCTTGCCTGCTGGTCGTGAGCTTCCCGCTGGTCTGTCGTTTGTGATGCCGGGGTGCCTGGCCTTTCGGCCCAATCCGGCTTGGGCTGCTGCTCAGGCGCTGGGTGCGCGTAGCGCGGGGGCGGCGAGGACCTCGCTCGTGGGGACGGCGATGTCGTACCCGCCGACGGGGTAGCTGGGGTGGGTGCTGTGGATGACGGTGCAGATGAGGCTGCTGCCGCTGACGCGGTGCGGTACGGCGATGACCTGCGGGAACCGGCGCGGCACCCCGCGAATCGCGTCGGTCGGGTACGGCTCGAGTGTCGTGGGGTCGATGCGGTGCTGCTCGAGGACGGTGGCGTCGATGGTGCCGGTCATGCCGCTGCTGCTGATGACGCGGTAGGCGCGGGTGGGCTCGAGCCGCTTCCCGTTGGGGTTGGGGGCGGGGTCGAGGACGGTGAGGATCTGTCCGTTGTGCCTTGCGGTGGTGCCGCGTCCTGGCATGAGGCTCCTTTCTCTAGGGCTGCGGGCTCTAGGCGTTGCCGTCGAGCCCGCAGGTGGCGCAGAAGCCGTTGGGCTTCCACTGGTGCTGGTGGGTGCGTTGCGCGCGCACGCGCGTGAGGGCGGCTGCGAGGATCCCTTCGAGTTCCTCGAGGTGGCCTTGGTAGAGGTGCTGGGCCTTCTCTCCTGCCGTGGCGAAGGGGCTGGTCTCGAAGTAGTCGCTGGGCTGGAGGTTGGTGAGGTGGTGCGTGTTCGCCCCGGCGATAGTGGCGCGGATGGCTTCGTCGAGGGTGTCGGCGAGGCGCGCGTTGCTGGGGTGGATGGCCCCGGTTTCCTCGCGTAGGCGGTACCAGTCCTCCACCCGGTCGGTCTCGCTGGCGGGAAGGTTCTCGGTCTGCTCGCGCGTGAGGCGGTAGGGGTAGTTGGGGTCGAGCCGGATGGGGTGGGCTTCGCTCATGCCTGCCTCCTTGTTGCCTTCGTTGTGCGCGCGGAGCGCGTTTTCTACCCCTGCCTAGTTGGGTGCGGCGTGCGCCTTGGGGTGGACGTGGATGGTGATGGGGGTGCAGGTTCCGTCCATGGCGCGGCCGCGGAGGTGGGCGGCGAGCGCGACGAGTTGTTCGAGGAGTTGGTCGGGGAGGGTGCGGTCGCGGGGGAGGGTGAGGGTGGCGCGGTCGTCGCTGCGCCTGGGGGTGGCGTCGAGGGTGAAGCCGGCGATGGCGGCGGTGGTGACGGCTTTGGCGTACTGGTCGCTGGCGCGGGCGTGGCGGATGGCGGTGTCGGTGATGGTGCGGATGTCGGGCGTGAACATGCGTCCTCCGGCGGGGTTGGTTCTGGCGGCCCAAGCTGGGTTGGGCCGCCGGCCTTGCGGCCTGGAACGGTTAGTTCCAGGTGACGCCGAGGCGGTGGAGGGCCACCGTCTCGGCGTCGGCGCAGGGGAGGCCCTGCGCGTCGAGGACGTCCCCGGCGGTGGGGGCGTCCTCGATCGACCCGCAGTGCGGGTCGTGCCCGAGGGCCTCGACGAGGTCCTCGGCGCGGGGCGCGAGCCGCCCCCACCCGAAGGTGAGGAAGGCGTCCATGCGCCCGACGGGGGTGTCCTGCACGGACCGCCAGTGCAGGTACCCAGCCTCAGGATCATCCCCGAGGGCTTGCGCCTGGGCGCGGTATTGCTGCGCCTGGGCGTACGTGCCCGCAGGCACGCCGGCGAGGCGCTCGAGCGCCTGCACCTGGTCGTGGTCCTGGGGGTCGAAGAGCGGGTAGAGCCTGGTAGCCATGTGCTACCTCCCTTCATGCCCTTCGCCTGCGCGCGGAGCGCGTTTTCTATCTGCGAGCTGCTACTAGGGTGTGGTCTGACCCCCGCGTCCTGGTCCACGTAGAGTGAGGGTGATCCGGAGAGGGACACCCATGAAGAAAGCGAGACGAAACCCGGAGCAGATCATAGAGATCCTCAGGCAGATCGAGGCGGGCAAGGCGGCGGGTAAGCCGGTGGCGCAGCTCTGCAAGGAGGCGGGGATCGGTGAGTGGACGTATTACCGCTGGCGCAAGCAGTACCAGGGCATGAGCAAGCCCGACGCGAAGCGCCTTAAGGAGCTGGAGCGCGAGAACGCGCGCCTCAAGAAGCTCTTGGCGGAGAAGGAGCTGGATAACAGCATCCTCAAGGAGGCGCTCGAGGGAAACTACTGAGCCCGCAACGTAAGCGGGCGGCAGTGAAGCACGTGATGGAGGAACTCAAGGTCAGCGAGCGGCGCGCCTGTAAGGTGCTGGGCCAGCCGCGCTCCAGCCAGCGTTACGAGGCGATACGACCGGCTCAGGATCTGGACCTGGTCAGGCGCTTGCACGAGTTGTCGGCTGAACACCCGCGCTTCGGGTATAGGCGGATCGCGGCGCTCTTGGACCGGGAGGGGTGGCGCGTGAACCGTAAGCGCGTGCAGCGCCTGTGGCGCGCTGAGGGCCTGAAGGTGCCGCAGCGGGTTATCAAGCGCCGGCGGTTGGGTGAGGCGGAGAACGGCTGCCAGCGGCGCGTGGCGACGGCCGCGCACGAGGTGTGGGCGCTTGATTTCGTGATGGACGCCACCGCTGACGGCCGGCGTTTGAAGATCCTGACCGTGATCGACGAGGCGAGCCGGTACGCCCTGTCGGTGCATGTGACCCGCAGCCTCACGGCGCAGGGCGTGATGCGGGAGCTGGAGCGCCTCATGACCATCCATGGGCCGCCTGCGTTCATCCGTAGCGATAACGGCCCGGAGTTCATCGCCGACGCCGCCAGAACCTTCCTGGCGGCCAGTGGAGTACAGACCTTGTTCATCGAGCCGGGCTCGCCGTGGCAGAACGGCTTCAACGAGAGCTTCAACGCCCGCCTGCGAGACGAGCTGTTGAACCTGGAGCTCTTCGCGACCCTACACGAAGCGGAAGTCCTGATCGAGAACTGGAGGAAGTACTACAACCACGAACGGCCACACGGCGCGCTGCGGTACGGCACCCCAGCCGAAGCGCTAGAAGCCCTGACTGATAGAGTCAAGACAGGAACCCCTCACCAGTAGTGGACCAGAGAACGGGGTCCGGTCAATCCAGGCGGCCGCGTGTGCGCTACGTACGTTCCTTCGGCCGACATGCACGCCG
>CALCHY010000369.1 GCA_937907415.1 uncultured Trueperaceae bacterium | reverse complement strand
TTGCCGGTGCTCAACTGCCTCAGGCACATCCTCGAACTGAAGCAGTTCACCGGCAAGCTCGGCAAGATGTGTCTTCACGTCCATTGGGGTCACGCGGAAGAACTCACGCCGCAGGTTGATGAGGTTCACACGAGTCGTTGCGAGCCTTGTGTGCAGTTGGTTCTCGATCCCAACGGCGTCCTTCGAGAAGAAGAGGGCATGAACGTCGAAGTTGAAAGGTACAGATGCATCACCCAGCTCCTTGATTCCTTCGGATCCAGGCGCCTCGTCATTCCGTTCTTGACCATCGTCTCGCCGAATGAGCCTATGTTCGAGATGGCGTAGACATACCCTGCCGAGCTATTGCTTCCTCGTCTCCAGCAGAGGATAGCGCGACCAACGCGTTCTGGAAGTGCTGACGCTCCTTCTCGAGCTTCTATCCCTCACCATTCACGAGGGGCTTGCTGATTGCGGTTTTCGGGATGCGGGCGCACGGGTATCAGTGGTCTTGTGATGCCCGGCGCCAGGAGTTTGTCGTCACATGGTACTTACAACCAGTGCGTGGGATAACGCACAAGGTGTGGTATACTCGATGCATGAGTGGGACGTACAGCCTCGTTGTGGGAGATCGCGGTCGCGTTGTATTGCCGGCCGATCTGCGTGAGCGGGCGGGCCTCGCTCCTGGCACCGCGCTGACGCTTCTTGAGACACCTGAGGGCTTGGTGCTGCTCACCCGCGACCAGCTCCTGGAGCGAGTGCGACAGGACCTCAAAGGACTCGACCTCGTCGGCGCGCTTCTCGCGGAGCGTCGGGCAGAAGCTGACCGTGACGATGTCACCGCTGGGCCGGCATGAAGGTACTGGACGCCTCGGCGCTGCTGGCCTTCTTGCAAGGCGAGGCCGGAAGCCGCGTCGTGGCTGAGGCGCTGGAGTCTGGAGCGAACTGCGCGGCGGTGAACTGGTCCGAAGTCGCCCAAAAGGTCCGAGCGAGCGGCCGCAACTGGGACCTGAGCCGGGCGCTGTTGCTCTCGTACGACCTACGTATCGAGCCGGTTACCGCGGAAGACGCGGAACGCGCGGCCAGGTCCTGGCGGGCAGGCTCGGGCATGTCGTTGGCCGACAGGCTCTGCCTGGCGTTGGCACACCGGCTCGGGGCACCGGCACTTACTGCGGACGGCCACTGGGGAGCGGCCCCGCCAGTCGTACAGATTCGGTGATAGACCTGCTCGTTCTAGGCAAGGACCCGAGCGGGAGTTGTACGGTGTAAAAAACCTGATAACTCGTCTTATCAGACCTATGCCAAACTGTCTTCGTGACCCCAAGTGACCCCAACGAACCCGGCTCCAAGTCCGCCATCGAGCGCTACGCGGGCGACCAGTTGTCACGCGCCGAGAGCTGGGCAACGCTCCCGGCTCCCGAACTCAAGCGGCGGGCGTCGAAGGCCGCGGCCGAGCGCGACGCGGTCGAGCTCTGGGCGCTCGTCGAAGCGTACCTGTTCCTGCACGGCTCAAAGGGCGCTCGCGCCAGTCATCACACGCTGAGGACTTACAAGCGCGGCGTGCTCGACCTGCTGGCGGCCTGGCACGGCGAGAACTTGCTGAGGCCCGGGCGCGACTCCGGCGTCTTGTACCTCCGGCGCCTCGAGGCGGGCGTCGCTCCGGACGGCAACCGCGGCAAGGCGCCATCGCCAGCGACGTTGCAAGTGAAGCTCGCGGCGGCCAGGACGCTCTACAAGGCGCTCAGGTGGTCGCAGGCAACGGAGGCGCGACCGTTCGAGGACGTAAGCGCTGGCAAGGACCCGACGCCGGCGTGGGAGAAACGCCGACCCTACCGCGACTCCGAGGTCGAGGAGCTACTCGAGCTCGCCGAACCGGCCGAGCGCGTCATGGTCCTGCTTGGCGCCCACGCCGGCCTGCGGATCGGTGAGATGAGCGACTTGCGTTGGAGCGACCTCGACCTGGAGCGCGGCACCTTGCGCGTGAGGTCTGGCAAGGGCGGAAAAGCGGCGGACGTCAGCGTAACGCGGCGCCTCGCCGAGGCGCTCCGGGCGTTAGCCAGCATCCCAGAAGGTTCGAACCGCCAGCGACCACATGAATGCGTGCTCCCGTGGGGTGCGGACCATGCCAGGCGCCGCTTCAGGCGACTCTGCAGCCGCGCTGGTGTCAAGTACCAGGGCGCGGCCGTGCACGGGCTGCGGCACAGCGCTGGCACGCGCTACTACCAACAGACGAACGACCTCGGCCGGGTGGCCGCGCACTTGCGGCACGCTGACATCCAGACGACCCGCATCTACGCGAAGATCGATACGGAGGCCATCGGCGACGACATCGAGGAGTGGTAACCCTCAGCGGCCGCCCGCCGAGCGCCGAAGCAGTAGCCCGGCTGTCAAGGCCGCCGCCGCTGCCCCAGCCAGAACGACCAGCGGGCGCGGGGAAACGCTTACCCTCTTCCCCACTAGCGCCCCATCCTGCCGTCGCTGAGGGCGCATGGAGCGCAGTAGGCCGACAACACCCACCGCGGTCTTGACAAGCGCCGACCCTCTGGCCGAGCTCCTTGCCGCGGCGCGCAACTGAGACTTAGCGCGGGCTACTTCGCTGACCTGTTCGCGAGCCACAAGAGTCCTCCCCCCAGCAAGCAAAGTAGCGCGCCGCAAGCCACCACCGCCCAGGCCTGCCCCCAGTGTGGCGCAAGCGCCAGGTAGAGAGCCAGGCCGAACAACGCGAAGGCCGCCGTGAGTAGGAGCGCCCCGCCAGCACTCAGGGCGAGCCTTGCGCCAGCCGCGACGATGTTCCTGCGTGCAGCGCGCCCCTCGGCCTCCAGCAAACCAAGGAAGGCTATGAAGTAGTCGGTGAACCGCTCAAGCATCGTCCGCTACGGCCCTACTTGCGGCCCAGTAGCCAACCGACGACGAGCCCAACTCCGAACACCGTCAGTACCGAGGCGAACGGCCGCTCTTCGATCTTGCCCTCGACGTTGTGCAGCGTGCGCTCGCCGGTCTCCGCAGCGCCGCTCGCCGCGCCCCGCAGCTTGGCCATGAGACGCTCGGCTTCGCTTTCCAGCCGCCCCCGGAGGGCCTCGACCGCATCGCCCGCCACGCTCCCACTGCTCGCAGCGGTTTCGTGCAGGTCCTTCTGAAGGTCCTTGAGGTTCTTCTTCAGTTCGTCGAGTTCCTTCGCCAAGTCACGCTCGGCCATGGCAGTACCTCCTTGAGACGCATGGTAGTGCCGCGGGTACCGCCTCACAGGTACGGATTGGGTAGCGCTCCTCGAACTGTGGTTGAAGCCGGCAGGGCGGTAAGCTCTGCGCCAATGCGAGGTCCAGCGCCGCGAACACGCCAGAAGGAGCCGTTATTAACTTGAAGGAACAGATGAAAGACGTCTCCCCTAGTGCTGCTTCGGCACCGAGCGGCGCCGGCACCTACACGCACGGTCACCACGAGTCCGTCCTGCGCTCCCACAGCGTGCGCACGGCACAAGACTCCGCGGCCTACTTGTTGCCGCACTTGCGTCCTGGGCTCGACCTGCTTGACGTTGGCAGCGGCCCTGGCTCCATCACCGCGGACTTCGCGAGGCTCGTCGCTCCCGGCGGCACGGTAACGGCGGTGGAGGCAACGGAAGCTGCCATGGCGCTAACCCGCGCGACCTGCGCGCAGCGCAGTGCCAGCGTGCGGACGCTGGTGTCAGACGTTCACGACTTGGCGCTGCCAGACGACTCGTTCGACGTGGTGCACGCACATCAGGTCATACAGCACGTCGCCGACCCGGTCAGGGCGCTAACCGAGATGCGGCGCGTCTGCCGCCAAGGCGGGCTGGTTGCGGCCAGGGACTCCGATTACGGCGGCTTCATGTGGTACCCGCGCTTGCCTGAGCTGGATGCTTGGCTGAGCCTCTACGCGCGCGCTGCCAGAGCGAACGGCGGCGAGCCTGACGCCGGCCGCTACTTGCCTGCCTGGATGCACCAAGCCGGTTTCCAACAGGTGACGGTCACGGCTAGCGTCTGGTGCTTCGCTGATGACGTGACCAGGGCGTGGTGGGGCGAGATGTGGTCGGAGAGGATCCTCAAGTCCGCCCTCGCCGGGCAACTTCTCGCGGCGGGCTGGGCGTCTGGCGACGACCTCGACGCCATCTCGCGGGCGTGGCTGCGCTGGGCAAGCGACCCAAGCGGGTTGCTCGTCATCCCACACGTCGAGGTCATCGGACGCAAGTAGAACCCAGCGTCAACTGAAACGGCGGCGCGTCATGGCGCCCCACTTGCCCATACTGCTCCGAATGCGGAACATGGCGATCACCCTCACGACGGCCAGCCATTGGCGGTAACCGAGGTTCTCCGTGACGATGGCTATCAGCATCCGGTAACGGTCCCCGACGCGCTTAGCTGAGTGTGGAAGCGCCTGGTCGAGGGCTGCGCTCGCGAGCCCGACGATCATGCCGTAGACCACAGATAGGGCGAGGAACGCCGCGGTGAACGAGACGTCTAGGTTGCCGGTGACGGCGAGTCCGATGATGATCAAGTACCCGGACACCTCGAGGATAGGCGAGATGCCCTCGACCACCCAGGCGTACGGCAAGCCGAGCATGCCGATGCGACCGTAGCGCGGGTTCAAGAGCATGTCACGGTGGAGCCACAGCGTCTCCCACAGGCCGCGGTGCCAACGATCACGTTGGCCACGGAGCGTCTTCGCGTCCGCTGGCACCTGCGTCCAGCACACCGGATCGATCATGAACTCGAGGCTGTAAGGCTGCTTGCGGTCGCGGAAATAGCGGTGCAGACGGATGGTGAGCTCGAAGTCCTCGCCCACCGTGCCCACGTTGAGGCCACCGGCCGCGAGGAGCGCGCTGCGGCGAAAGATCCCGAACGCGCCCGAGATCGAGATCAGCGTGTTGACCTGACTCATGGCGCTTCTGGAGGCCAAGAAGGCGCGGAGGTACTCGAGCTGCTGCCAGCGGGCGATGAAGTTGCGCGGGGTCCGCGCTTCGCGCACCGCGCCGTCCACGACCTCCGCCTCGTTCACCACGCGGATGGTGCCGCCCAGTCCTACGAGCGTGGGCGCCTCGAGGAAGCGCGTGCCCGCGTTCTGAAGCGCCGCCGGGTCGATGAGGCTGTCGGCGTCCGTCATCACCACGATCGGATAGCGCGCCTGCTCGAGCGCGGCGTTGAGTGCGTCGGCTCGCCCGCCGTTCTCCTTGTCTAGGACGAGGAAGTTCGGGTGAACTTTGCTGCGCCAAGCCGAGCGTACCGGGGCGTGCTGCGTCATGCGGCGCGGGCCCGGAAGGCTTGGGGTGAGGGCGAACGCCTCGCGCAGGACGTCCAGGGTGGCGTCACGCGAGCCGTCGTTCACGACGATGACTTCGAACTCAGGGTAGTGCATGGCCAACAGGCTCTTCATGCTGCTTACGATGGTCGCTTCCTCGTTGTAAGCGGCGATGAGGAAGCTGACGGGCAGGTAGGTCGATGCCCGGGTGAGGAGCGTCTGTTCGAGTGGCGATAGGCGGCGTCCACGTAGGAGCAACGCGCGCGCGGCGAGCGCGAGCGCGGCGGCGTTCGACCCGTTGATGACGATGAACGTGGCTAAGACTACGAGCTGCAAGGCGATGATCATGGGTGTTTCAGGCGCGGGCGCTGGCGGCCGCTACACTCCAGTCGGTCTTGCGCAGTAGCGCAGCGCTGGTGCCGCGCGGTAGCGAAGCAGTCATGGCAGCCATGTCCCGCGCGAAAGCGTCCTCGTGAGTGCTCTGGGCGAGGTGGAGCGCCGCGTCACCTTCGCGCCCGCAACGCTGCATGGCCGCGGCCGCGGCCAAACGCACCTCGTATGACCGATCACCCAAGAGGCGCCACAGGACGGGTAGAGAGTCGGTGAGCTTCACCCCGGCGAGGGTGTGCGCCGCTTGGACCCTTACCCCCTCATGCTCGGATGAGGCCGCGTTGACCACCGCGGGCACCGCTGCGTCGATGACGCTGCCGATGCGGCCGAGCGCCCGCAACGCCGCCGCCTCGGCCTCGCCAGTGAGCCCGGCTATCAACGCATCGCCGACGAGCGTCGCTGCGTCGGGAGGTTGCACGCTGCCGAGGGCATCGAACACCGCCGCCGCCACCTCTTCCTGAACCCCCATCGAGAGGAGCTGGGTGCAGAGCGCGGTCACGCGCACGCCGCTAGCCACTAGGGCGGCCGCGATGAACGGTCGCGCCCCTCGCGGGTTGCTCGATGCGCTCGTGTGATCGGCGATGGCGCGCGCTACCTGCGGCACGGCGCGGTCAACCGGTCCTCTCCCAGCCAGAACGCGGCAGGCTCCGAAGAGTCCGGCGTGCGCTGCGCGGGTGTCAACGCCTGTGGCGGCGCGCAAGAACAGTGGAAGAGTCTCCGGGAACGCCAGCCAGGCGAGGCGCTCGAGAGCCGCGGGATCCTTGCCACCCGCCTGGCCGACGGCAGTGAGTTCGGCGCGCAGCACCCCGCTGGCGGCTACGGCGTCGCGCACCGCCTCCGCGCCCTCGCCGACCATGTTCTTCAGTACCAGCGCGGCTGCTTCCGAGGCGATCGCCGCGGCGCCGCGTGGCACGACAGGAGGTGGCGCCCCGTCGATGACCTCACCCCAAACCCGCGCCCACGTGTCGAGGTCCTCCGCGTGGCCAGCTGGTGCGCGCCTCGCCGCAACTAAGGTCAGGTTCAAGATGGCGACGAGCGCTAGCGCGGCGCCGGCGCCAGCCAACGCCACGATCACCGAGCGCAACGCCAGCGACTGCTCGCTTGGTCCGAGGAACTGCACGAGAAGGGCGGTCATGGTCACCGCGGCCACTGCGGCCGCGGCCAGGATCACCAGGTACGTCGATGCGGTCCTGGTGGAGGGCATCAGAGTCTAAGGTCGTTCCACCGTTGGCCGCCCCGGTCTTCGACGGCTGCGGGTAGGGCCTGGTGCTGGTAGTCACCTTCGCGCACCTGGGAGTTGCGGATGGCGTGCTCGATGCGCGCCACCAATGTGCGCATGTCCACCGGCTTCGCCACGATGTCCACCGCACCGGCGAGGAAGGCGCGCTCCACTTGCTCTGGGCCGGCCAGGTCGGAGAGCATCACTACCACCGCGCCGGTGGAGGTGAAGCTGCTCACCTGATCAAGCCCGTTACCGTCTGGCAAGAAGATGTCGAGGAGCACGGCAAGCGGCTTGCCGCCAGCGCGCAACTTAGTGCGGGCCGAATGCAGGTCCTCGAACTCGGTAACGCGCCAGCCGCTGCGCTCGAACGCTCGGCCAGCTAGGAGCCTGATGGCAGGGCTATCGTCGATCACCCAGAGTTGGGGCGCGTCATCCGCGGCCAGCGGGGCGCCCGCGGCGGCTGCGGCGCTTGGAGCCATCAGTACGGGAAGAACGGCGATCCGGTAAGCGCCGGCATTCGCGGCGAGCGCCTCGGTTTCCGCGTCTACGCATTCCGCCACGAGCACTAGCCGAACATGGCGGCCGGCTGGCGCTAGCCGCTTGAGCTCAACGGCCGGGTGAGCTCTTCCAGGAGGCGCCTCGATCGCGGCGGCCACCACGTACAAGCCGTAGTCGTTCGCGGTGGCGAGCTGCATGGCTGCAGCCGCAGACTCGGCTAGGGTGACGGTCCAGCCGCCGTCTTCGAGGGCGCTCGCTACCGGCCTTGCGTCACGGCCCCGCTCGAGCAGTAGCAACGCACTAGTGCGTGCGGGGTGCGCATTCCATCCGTTGGGCATGACGAGAAGCTACTTCAGGTGCGTCACCCATGGCAGCGGCTATCCTCACACGCGCGTATGCGCGTCCGTCACACACCCTTCGCACATGGCGAGCGCGAAGCTCACTCCGCGGGGGAACGCCAGCGCAAGACGGTGCCGTCTACGACGCGAATCACGCCATCGTCGGCATGGACCAAGATGGCGCCGTCCTCGTCCGCGCCCTCCGCCACCCCGGTGACGACGCCCCGAGAGGTCTTGACCGTGACCAAGCGGCCACGGAGATGGTCAAGCGGCTCGAGGCGCTCGGTCAAGTTCTGCGCACCCGTTAGAAGATCCGCGATCGCGGTGCGCGCCCCGCGTAGTACCAACTCGTTGACGTACTCCAACTCCCAACCGGCAAGCGCGGCGGCGCCAGGCGGGACGGGGTTGTTGACGTTCACTCCGACACCAACCAGCAGGTGCCCGCGGAGGTACTCGGAGAGGATGCCTAGCAGCTTGCCCTCGCCGAGGTAGATGTCGTTCGGCCATTTGACGGTGGCTCTGGCCCCGGCGTCGCGCAGGCCCTCGGCCAGCGCCACCGCAAGGCGCAAGGTGAGCGCTGGCGTGCGCAGCGCTCCGCCCCACCTGTCCTGCAGGGCGAGGGTCTGGTAGCTCCCCCCTACTTGGCTGGTCCAGGCGTTCTCGCGCCTACCGCGCCCGGCCAGCTGTTCAGCGGCGCGTATAACGAGCCCATCGACTCGCTGCCCGCCCTCGAGGCGCTCGCGCATGAGCGCCTGAGTAGACGGCAAGCTCTCGAAAATCTCGAGGCGCCACGCAGGCAAGGCGGGCCGCGGCTCGGTCACGTGGCGGTTGCTACCTGCTCGTTGGCCGCTGGCGTTAGTACGTCGTCGCGTTTGATGCTGAACACGCGGCTGACCCCCTGCTCGGTCGTGATGCCCCAGAGCGTCTCCGCGATCTCGAACGTGGCCTTCTGGTGGGTGATGAGCACGAACTGCGTGCCCTCCTGCGCCAGACGAGCGACGAACGCGCCGTAGCGCCTGATGTTCGCCTCATCGAGTGGCGCGTCGACCTCGTCAAGGATGGCTACCGGCAGCCCGGCGCCCTCGTCGGCTATCAGCGAGAAGAGGAAAGCCAGCGCGCCCATCGTGCGCTCCCCCACCGACAACAGGTGCAGTGACAACGTCTGCTTGCCGGGCGGTTGGAGGCGAATGCGCAGGCCAGTCGGCCGGTTGCCTTCCTGCTCCACCTCGATGCCGCCGCGTGCGTCCGCGCCGAACAACTGCTGAACGTGGCGGCCGAACGCCGTTTGCAGCCGCTCTAGTGCCGCATGCAAGCGTGCGCTCGTCTCCTTGTCTATGCGCTCTAGCGCCGACTGCAGCTCGGTCACCGCGAGGGTCGCCTGCACGGTCTCGACCTCGAGGTTCTCCTTGCGCTCGGTGACCTCGGCGAGGTCCGCCACGGCGCGGTGGTTCACCGCCTCGAGCGCCTCGAGCCCCTCCGTCACCTCACGCAAGCGAGCACGGGCAGCACGTTCTGTCATGTCGAGGAGCTCGATGCCCTCGGCGAAAGACCTGAGGTCCTCCTGCGCCAGCTCCAGCGCCGTCTCGCGCCTGGCCGCCTGCACCTTCGTCTCCTCCAGCTCCTGCGCCCGCTGAGCCTGAGCTTCCGTCGCGGCGGTGAGGGCCGCCTCGGCGTCGCTAAGCGCGGTGCGCGCCTTCGCCAATGCTCCCTCTTCTGCCGCCAGGTCTGCCGGGATATCCGACTTGGCTAGATCGCGGGCGGCGGTCGCCTCCGTCAACTCTCGTGCTAGTCCGGTGCGGCTTGCCTTCAGCGCCTCGACCTCGTCGGCTAACTCTTCTGCCCGCTTCGCGCCAGCTAGGTAGCGAGCTTGGGCTTCTGCGTGTTGGCGCCAGCGCTCACTAGTCATGGCCGCCGCCTGCTGCGCCTCCGAGGCGCTGACGCGCTTGCGGCCAAGTGCAGTACGCGCGTCGTCGACCTGCGTGACGGCCTCGGCCAGAGCCCGCTCGTTCTCCGCCACGGCGGAGGCGAGCTCACTGCCGTCCGTTGCCGCGCTTGGCAGGGCAGCGCGCGCCTCGCCCAACTGTGCGCGCCGCACCCCGAGGTCGGCCACTAGGCGGTCGTGCCCCGCGCTCCGTTCGCGGGCGGCCGCGAGCGCCTGCGCTGCGACGCGGTTCTCCTCGGTTGCCGCCTTGAGCTCCTGGAGGAGCTGAAGCATGGTCGCCTGGGCGCTCTTGAGCTGAGCCTCAGCCGCTTCCGCGCTCGACTTGGCCTCCACTGCTGCGGCCTCTGCTTCTTCGAGGTCAGCGGCGGCGCCGAGGACGGTCGCTTGCTGAGACCGTTTGCCGCCGCTCATGGCGCCGGTCGGCTCGACGATGTCGCCGTCAAGCGTCACGAGCCGCGGCCTGGCGCCCGGCTTGCGCGCGATGGCGGTAGCGCTGTCTATGTCGTCCACGACGACGGTGCCGCCAAGCAGGTTGTCGAAGAGGACGTTGTACTTGGCGTCCGCCGCTATCAGCTTCGTGGCTAGGCCGATCACGCCAGGGTGCGAGGCGGCAGCGCCCAGTCCCCTGTCGGCTAGCGGCCTGAGCAAGTCAAGCGGTAACACCGTGACGAAACCGCCTGCCTGCCGCACGTGCTTGAGCACCTTCTGGCCGGTGTCGGCGTCTACGACGACCACGTACTCCGCGCGGCGGCCGAGCGCGCCGCCGATGGCCTCCTGGTACTCGGGCGCCACCTTGACGAGGTCGGCAACCGCCCCGATCACGCCAGGTATGGCGGACCCGAGCGCATTGCGTGGCCCCTGAGCGAAGCCGCGGCGCGCCTCGAACGCAGCACGACTGCGGTTGGCGGAGTGTACGCGCGATACGGCCTCGGCAGCAGCCAAGGCGTGGCGTTCGTGGGTCGCTTGCAGGTTCGCGCGCTGCGCCTCGACCGCGGTTTCTGCCGCCCTCAAGGCCGCGCTGGCGGTCGCCTGGCGTGCGGTTAAAGCGGGCAGGGCGTCGGCGGTCTTGTCGCGCTTGAGTTCCTCGAGTTGCGCCTCGACCTGCGCCAACTGCGAGCGGAGGGCCTCGTGGCGCGACTGAATGCCGGCTGCAGCGCGCTCGAACTCCACGTGTGCAGCACGGGACCGCTCGAAGCTGTCGCGCACGCTGCGCTCGCGCGCCGCTGCCTCCGCGAGAACCTGCGCAGCAACGGCCTCCTCGCTCGCCGCCTGTTCGGCGCGTCGCGTTGCCTCTGCTGGAGAGTCCTCTGGGACCGCGGGTGGCGTGGCCTGTGCCAGTCGTTCGAGCTCGGCGCTTGCGGCAGCGGACCTTGCGTCTAGTGCAGTTGCGCGCTCGGTCAAGCGCCCCAAGCGCTCCTCGGCCACGCGCAGGTTGCCGCGCCGAAACTCGAGCTGGGCGGCCGCCTCACGGTAGCGCTCCTCTGCTCGGTCGCGGTCCCCCACGTGCGCCTTGCGCTGCTCGCGGAGCTCCTCCAGGTGATGGCGCCCGTCTGCCAGCGCCCCTTCGAGGAGGCCCCTGCGCGTCTCGAGTTCCTTGAGCTCCGCGACGAGGAGCTCGAAGCGTTGGGTTGCAAGCGTGAAGCGCAGCCGCAACTGCAGCGCGCTTAGCTCGGCATGCCGCTGAGCGTCGCGCGCTTCGAACTCCAAGGCCAGGCAGCGGGCCGTTAGGTCCGTCAGCACGTCCTGCAAGCGTTCGAGGTGGTGCGCTGCCGTCTCGAGGCGCGCGAGGGTCTGGTCGCGTCGACCAGCTAACCGCGCCACCCCCGCTGCCTCTGCGACGTAGTCGAGGAGCTTCGCAGGATCGGCCATGAGCACCTGACCGATCTCACCCTGGCCGATGATCGCCAGACCGGAGCGGCCGAGTCCGCTGCCCGTCAGGGCGTCCTCGACGTCGAGGAACCTGGCGCTGCGCCCGTTGAGCCGCAGGCGCGTCGTGCCTTCGCGGTCGAGGCTGCGGTAGACCTTGACGTTGGTGGCGCCGTCCCTCAGCTCGAGCTCGACCTCGGCCAACCCAACGGAGCGCTTGCCGGTCGCACCGTGGAAGATGAGGTCGGTCTTGTCCGTCGCCCTGAACTCGCGGGCACGCCCTCCACCTGTGGTCCAGCGCAGGGCGTCGATCACGTTCGATTTGCCTGAGCCGTTCGGCCCGATGATGGCGGTAACACCCGGCGCGAACTCGATGCTCACGCGGTTCCCGAAACTCTTGAAACCTTGGACTGTGAGGGACGCTAACCGCACGCGGAGTGGCCCTTAGCCGCGGTCGGACGTGTCGGGTTCGTCATCGTCCGTTGGCCGAGGTAGGGCCCTGTTCCTCAGGTTGTCTAGCCGGTCGCGGAGTTGGCCCTGAAGGTTGGTGATGCGCCCCTCCATGGTGGACTGCAGCTGGTCGAGGCGTTGCCGCAGGCGGATGATCTCCTCCACCCCAGCGAGGTTGACGCCTAGTTCTTGCGTTAGGCGCCTTATCTCGCGGAGTTGCTCGATGTTGCGCTGCGAGTAGAGACGAGTCTTGCCCGCGCTCCGGCTCGGCTCGATGAGGCCCTTGCGTTCGTAGAGGCGCAGCGTCTGCGGGTGCATGTCGACGAGTTCGGCCGCCACGCTGATGACGTAGAGAGGCTTGTCCTGGTCGATGGAGCGCTGCTCGTCACCAGCGTCACGTTCGCGCTGGCCGGCCGCGCCGTGGTCACTGCCCTCGCTGGCGTCTTCTCGTGCTGCCGCGAGTAACTCGAATCTGTCAGACAACCTCACCTTGCTTCGCCTCCGATGCCAAGCTTACGCAACCAACGGCCGACGGCGCGACCGGCACCCTCTACCCATGCGAGGTTGAGAGTTAGTCGCAGGTCGCCGCGCACGCCGCCTGCTCCGGGCAGGCCCTTGCCGGGGACTACGATAAGGGCCCCATCTTCACTGTCTGCTGGCACGGTGACTTTCACGCCGTCGAAAGTCGTGACCGTGCCGCGCTTACCCTCGATGGGCGTTAGTACCACGTGCCCGATGACGTCGTTCCCCGAAGCGGTTGCGCCGCTCGGGGGCAGCCAGCCGACCTGAACCATGACGTCGCCTGGAGGGTTGCCTGGGCCACCGGCGCCTGCCAGGCGCAGCTTGCCGCCAACCCCCGTGCCTGCTGGAACCTTCACCTTCAACCGTGCGCCGCCGCGCCTCACGCCGCGGCCGCCGCAATCGGGGCAGACGTTCGAGTTCGCTGCAGGCGCGCTGGCCTCGAAAGGCCCTGGTGAGCGGCTAGTGGCTGCGCCAGGTTGCAGCCTGCCACTGCCCTTGCATGTCGGACACACGCACGGGCCGGGCACGGACACGACGCTGATCGCGCCGGAGTGGAGCTCGCCGAGGCTTAGGCCGAGCGTGACGTTGTAAGTCTGCCCCGCGGCCATGCCTGCACCGCGCAGCATTCCGGCCATCATCCCGAAGAGGGCGTCGAAGACTGCGTTGCCAGTCTGTGGAATGCCGCCGCTCTGGCCGAAGTCGATGTTGATGTCTGCGTCCCTGAACACGTCGCGCCAGTCGACGTTAGTGGTGTCGTGGCGATAATCGGCTGGCCGCTGCGCACCGTAGCGGTCGTAGCGGGCGCGCGCCTCAGGGTCACGCAAGATGGCGTACGCCTCTGACACTTCCTTGAAGCGCTCCTCAGCGCTCGAGTTCCCGGGGTTGCGGTCCGGGTGGTACTGGAGCGCCTTCTGGCGGTAGGCGGACTTGAGGGCGTCAGCGTCGGCGTCGCGGGGAACGCCTAGGACCTCGTACGGGTCGCGGGTGGCCGTCACAACGCTCAGCATACTTTGCTTGCGCGCCGGGCACTAAAGTCCTGAATGCATGGCCCCCGGTGATATCGTGGAACTCGGCTGGGCGCAAGCATGCGGCCACAGCCGAGACGGGAGGTGGAGCGTGAACCGACGTAACAAGCGTGTACTGCTCGTACTTGCGGCACTCGTGCTGGTCTTCGGGTTGTCGGCCTGCCGCAACGAGACGCAGAACCGCATCCGGCGCAGCATCCAGGAGTACACGGCGCAGCGCATGTACATAACGGTCTATTCGTACGATGGCAAGGCGATCTTCACTGGCTTAGTCGACGGCAAGGTGACCCGTTCCGGCAACGCGTCAGAGGGCGGCAACGGCGGAGAGTCGTTGGGAGACTACGTCTACTGGTACGACGAGCGCGGACGCTACCTCCAGACCGACCTCCCCTACCTCGTTACGACCTTCGACCGCAGCGTACCGACGACCCCCTGAACGCTAACGGTTAAGGAACGGTTTTAGACCGTCACGAACCTGGACGCTAGACTCGGGGGAGAACGCTAGGAGGCTTTCATGAACTCAAGAACGCTCCGCCTCGCAGTCGCGGCAGTAGCAGTCGCGCTGCTGGCATCCGCCTGCACCATCACGGTCAGGCCTGGCGGCTTCGCTGGCAGCGACCTCTCCCTCTCGGGCGTCATTCAAGACTTCCAAACGACCCGCGGGCGCGGCTCCGACTACTACGTGGGTGAGAACGTCGAGTTCCGCATCGTGACGAACCGCGCGGGCTACATCACCCTTACGGCACTCGATCCAGACGGCAAGGTCTACGTCTTCGAGCGCAACATCCCCGTGCAGGCAGGCACGAACTACTTGCCCGTCCCCGGTGCCCGCCACGTTTACACCGTCAACCCGCCGCTAGGCAGGCAGACCGTGCGAGCCAGCTTCACTTCCGACCGCACGAGCGGCAGCGTGAGTTACGTGGGCCGCTACGGCGATGGCGACTGGACGAGCGCCATTCAACTTGACATTCGCCCGTCGCCGGTTCGCGACGTGGCAGAGACGTACTTCTACATCCGCTGAACACGTAAACGTTCATCAGCGGGCAAGTTGCAGCGTCACGGCACCCGTCGAGGGTGCCGTGACCAGCTTTTAGTGGAGTAGAATGACTTGCTGCCACTCGACAGTGCGTTGTGGGGCGGCGGCGCCCTTCGAAAGGAACTAGACTTTGGCAGGTCATAGCAAGTGGTCACAGATCAAGCGGAAGAAGGGCGCGCTAGATAAACAGCGCGGCAAGATCATCAGCAAGCACGTGCGCGCTATCCAGTCCGCGGTGCGCAGTGGCAACAGCGGTGATCCGAACGTCAACCTACCCTTACGCAACGCGTTGTCGGCAGCGAAGTCAGACAACGTTGCCGTCGACAACATCGACCGCGCCATCGAGCGCGCGTTAGGTGGCGGCGAGGGCGGCAACTTCGAGCCCGCGTTCTACGAAGGCTACGGTCCAGCTGGCGTCGCCATGCTCGTCGAAACGCTTACGGACAACAAGAACCGCACGGCGGGCGAGGTGCGTCACGTGTTCAGCAAGCACGGCGGCAACATGTCAGGCTCAACCGCCTGGCAGTTCGACACCAAAGGCATGATCACGGTCGAGCAGGTCGGTGACGCCGTCGAGGAGGCCGCCATCGAGCTCGGCGCCGACGACCTCGAGATGGATGAGGGTACCTCCGTCATCTACACTCCCCCAGCAGAGCTGTATGCCATCGTCGAGGGCCTACAGGAGCGCGGCATGCCCGTCGACGTAGTGCAACTCACGAAGCTCCCTCAGACCCAGACCGCGTTGACTCCAGAAGAGGCTCGTAAGGTCATGAACTTCCTCGAGAGCCTCGAGGATCTCGACGACGTGCAGAACGTCTACACCACGGCAGACTTAGACAGTGTCGGCGACGATGTCGACACCGTCGGCTGAGCCGCAGAAAGGGTGCCCATGAGCTTTCCGCTCGTCCACTGGGACGACCTGCCAGCAATCAGCGCCAACCAGATGCAACAACTCATCATGTTGGCGACAGGCAAGTTCGGACTAGACAATCGCGTCCTCGTCGAGCACACCGCGCGTAACCTCGTCTCGCTCGTCGAGGCTTTCGGCGGCGACGGCCCCGTGCTCGTTGTCGCGGGTCGCGGGAACAATGGCAGCGGGGGCTTAGCAGCAGCACGACTCCTGGCGGCGCGCGGGCGCCGCGTCTGGGTGGTGCCGACTCACGAGGCGGAGAACTACTCAGGCACGCCCAAAGAGCAGCTGGAGCACTTGCGTCACTTCGAGCGCGTGAAGGTCCGCACCAGCCTGCCGAAGATGAAGTTCGGCTGCGTCATCGACGCCGCCATCGGCACGAACCTCGAGGGCCCACCGCGCGGCCGTACCTTGGACGTGATCACGGTGCTCAACAACTCGGCCGATAGCTGCGTGATCTCGCTGGATACCCCTACTGGTATGCGCGCCGACGATGGCAGCACGCCGGGCGACGTCGTCAAGGCCACCCTGACCATGAGCATCGGCCTGCCGAAGGTAGGTATCAAGGCGGGAGGCAACGTAGGGCGCCTGTTCGTCGGCGACCTCAGCCTGCCGCCTGGGCTCTACGAGAGCCTGCAGTTGCCCCCTTTCGAGCTGCCTGCGTACGTCACCGAGGTCGAGTAGTAAGGGCAGTAGCACCTAGCGCGTAAGCAAGTTGAAGCCCGCCCTAGTTAGCTAGGGCGGGCTCGTTTTGGTAGGCGCGGACAGGATTGAACTGTCGACCTCTACAGTGTCAGTGTAGCGCTCTCCCACTGAGCTACGCGCCTGCGACTTCTTGCGACCAACGTTCCCGGGTGTGGCTCGACGCCGACCGGGTGGGAGTGGAGGCGCCGACCGGAATCGAACCGGTGAATCGAGGTTTTGCAGACCTCTGCCTTACCGCTTGGCTACGGCGCCAAGCTCAAAGAAAGTACCACGCCCCCGCGAAGGGCGTCAATGAGAGGCGACGAACTACTCGATCCGCGGCCCCAGGGCACCGAAGTCGGCAGGCACAAGGCGGTAAGCTCGACCAATGTCAAGTGGCACGCCGCGCTTCTCCCACCTGCACCAGCACACCGACTATTCGCTGCTAGACGGCGCTGCGCGCATCAAGGACTTGATCGCGTGGGTCAAGGAGGTCTCCCCAGACGACCCCGCTGTGGCCATGACCGACCACGGCAACATGCACGGCGCCGTCGAGTTCTACAAGACGGCAGTCGCGCAGGGCGTGAAGCCGATCATCGGCTTCGAAGCATACGTGGCGCCCGGGTCGCGCTTCGAGAAGCGCCGCGGCTCGAACCGCTCCGACGGCGGTTACTATCACCTCACCCTCCTCGCGAAGGACTTCAAGGGCTACCAGAACCTCTGCCGCCTGAGCAGTAGGGCGTTCCTCGAGGGCTTCTACATGAAGCCGCGCGTCGACCTCGAGCTCTTGCGTGAGCACTCGGAGGGCGTCATAGCGCTCTCCGGCTGCCTTGGGGCGCAGATCCCGCGGACCATACTCGACATCGGTCCTGACGCCGGTGAGGAGGCGCTGCTCGAGCACCTGAACATCTTCGGCGAGAACTTCTTCGTCGAGTTGCAGGACCACGGGCTCGAGGAGCAGCGCCGCCTCAACCCCATCCTGAAGGAGTTCGCAACCAAGCACGGCATCGGCATGGTGGCGACCAACGACGGTCACTACGTGCGGAAGACCGACGCGCACGCGCACGACGTCCTCCTCGCCATCGGCACGAAGGCGCTCGTGAGCGACGACGACCGCATGCGTTTCCCGTGCGACGAGTTCTACGTGAAGAGCCCGGCCGAGATGGCCGCCGTGCTGCCTGAATCGGAGTACCCGAGCGCGCTCGCGAATACGAACGTGGTGGCGGCGATGTGCAACGTCGACTTGCCTATCGGCAGCAGGCGCGTGTACCAGATGCCGGAGCTGAAGCTGCCGCCAGGCATCACCCTGGCGGAACAGTTGCGCATCGACGCTTACCGCGGCGTCATGCAGCGCTACCCGCTCCTCGACGAGACCGCCATGCGTGCGTACGCGGCCGCCAGTGGCGTCGAGCAAGCGAGTACGCGCCCCCTTGACGAGGTGCTGCTCGGCGTAGCGCGCTCAGGTGAGGCGGGGAGGCAGCCCCTTGGCGCGGGCGAGAACTTCCCCCGCTACCTCTACCCGCACCTCGAGGAGTTCGCGGCGTCGAGCGCGGACGCCAAGGCGAAGGTGGTGCTGGACCGCGTCGAGTTCGAGCTTGGCGTCATCGTCGCGATGGGCTTCCCCGACTACTTCCTCATCGTGGCCGACTTCATCAACTGGGCGAAGAAGAACGGCATCGCGGTAGGGCCGGGGCGCGGTTCCGGTGCCGGTTCGATCGTGGCGTACGCCCTCGGCATCACCAACATCGACCCGTTGGCGTTCGGGCTCCTCTTCGAGCGGTTCCTCAACCCTGACCGCGTCAGCATGCCTGACTTCGACATCGATTTCTCCGACATCCGGCGCGGCGAGGTCATCGACTACGTCCGCGAGAAGTACGGACACGAGAAGGTCGCACTGATCGCCACGTTCGGAACGCTGGCTTCGCGAGCCGCCATCAAGGACGCCGCCCGCGTGATGGAGGCACCGTACGCCGAGGCAGACAAGCTCGCCAAGCTCATCCCCACGAGGTTCGGACGCAGCATCCCGATCGACAAGGCCCTCGAGGACGTGCCTGAGCTCAAGGAGGCGTACGACGCGGGCGCCAGCAGTTACGTAGACGTCGCGCGGCAGCTGGAGGGCCTCACGCGCCACGCCTCGGTGCACGCTGCCGGCGTGATCATCGCGCGGCACGAGGTGCAGGAACTCGCGCCCGTGTTCCGCTCGGGTGAAGGCCCGATCGTGTGTCAGTACGACATGGGTTCCATCGAGGAGCTTGGCTTCATCAAGATGGACTTCCTTGGCCTGCGCACCCTGTCGTTCATCGAAGCGGCGGTGCGCATCATCAAGGAGTCGCGCGGTATCGACCTCGACCCGGACGCGTTCCCCGAGGACGACGCGGCGACCTTCGAGCTCCTCGCGCGCGGCGAGTCAGCTGGCGTGTTCCAGTTCGATAGCTCTGGCATGATCGACACCCTCAGGCGGCTCAAGCCGCGGCGCATCCAGGACCTCATCGCGGTAGGTGCGTTGTTCCGGCCGGGGCCGATGGAGAACATCCCGACCTACATCCGCCGCCACCACGGGCTTGAGCCCGTTGACTACAGCGATTTTCCGGCCGCCGAGCCGTTGCTTGCGCCCATCCTCGAGGAGACGTACGGCATCCCTGTCTACCAGGAGCAGATCATGCAGATCGCCCAGGTAGTCGCCGGTTACAGCCTGGGTGAGGCCGACCTGCTGCGCCGCGCGATGGGCAAGAAGAAGCTGGAGGAGATGGTCAAGCACCGCTCCCTGTTCCGTGAAGGCGCCGCCAAGAACGGCATCAGCCAGGCGGAGTCCGGGCGCATCTTCGACTTGCTCGAACGCTTCGCCAACTACGGCTTCAACAAGTCGCACGCGGCCGCCTACGCGGTTCTCTCCTACCAGACGGCATACCTCAAGGCTCACTACCCGGTGGAGTTCGCGGCCGCCCTCCTGACCGTCGAGCGCGGCGACTCCGACAAGGTGGCGCAGTACGTCGGTGACGCTCGCCACCTGGACATCTCGGTGCTGGCCCCCGACATCAACGCGTCACGTGGCGACTTCACCCCGGTTGACGGAGTGGTGCGCTTCGGGCTTTACGGCATCAAGAACCTCGGCGATACCGCCGTCGACCACCTGCTTGCCGAACGCGACCGCGGAGGCAAGTTCAAGGACCTCTTCGACTTCTGCGAGAGGGTTGACACGACGGTCGTCAACCGCCGCGCCATCGAGTACCTCGTCAAGGCGGGCGCGATGGACTCGTTCGCTGGCGCCGGCCGCGCCAAGGCGGGCGGTCCGGAGACCCGGCATCTGCTGCTCGCCAACGTGGAGATGGCCATGAAGTGGGGAACGGCGCAGCGCGAGCAGGCCGCCTCGGGGCAGTTCGGGCTGTTCGGCGCCGAGGAAGTGGCGCCGCCCGTGCTCGCAGACGCCCCCGCGCTCGATGACCTGACCATGTTGCGCTTCGAGAAGGAGGCCCTTGGGCTCTACCTGAGCGCCCACCCGATGGGCACCTACCTTGGGCTAGCCGACGCTGCGTCCGAGACCGCGGCCGGCGTCGACAGGCGCTTCAAGGAGTTCTTGCAGGCAGGTGGCACTGGCCGGTTGCGCCTCGTGCTTGCCGGGCTGCTGCAGAACGTCGAGAAGCGGCCCACCCGCAAGGGCGGCATGATGGCGCGCTTCCAGGTTGCGGACGAGACCGGCGCGTGCGAGGTGCTCGCGTTCGGCCGCACGTTCGACTCCGTCGCGCCGCTACTGGAGGAGGACGCGCCCGTCGTTGCCCTCGTCGAGCTCGCGGAGGAGGGCGACGGCGTGCGCATCGTGGTCGAGCGCCTCATCCGTTGGGACACGAGGGCGGCGTCGCAGGGCGGGGCGCCTGAGGTGGCGCTCCTCACCTTCGATGTGGCGCAGGTGGGGCGTGATCAGCTCGTCGAGCTCAGGTCGCTGCTCGACGAGCACTCCGGCCGGACTCCCGTGCGTTTGGCGCTCGAGGTCGGCGCCGATCAGGTCCTTTACAGCCTCACGGGTTCCGCGATCGACCCGGCTGCGCTGGAGGAACTCAAGCTGACGTGTCCGTGGCTGGATGCCCGCGTCACCGTCGACCGTTACGCGCTGCTGGCCGAGCGTCCGACCAACCCGTGGCAGCAACGCAAGGTAGAAGCGCAGAGTGAGACGCCCTTCTAACGCGCGGGCTAGGCCAGGGCCAGCTCAGTTGGCGACGATGGTGTCGCGCCCTACGTTGATCTGGGTGGCGGCCATCTTGAACGCCTGACTGCTGGTGGCCGAGCTGTAGCCCGTCTCGAAGTCGATGATGCCCTCCGCATAGAGCTGGGCGAGGTGATCGTCGAAGGAGCGCATGCCGTCCAGCACGGCTTCGCGGAGCACGTCGTAGAGTTCCGGGGTGCGCTCAGGGTCGCGGATGAGGTCCTTGACGCGCAAGGTGGCCTTGAGGATCTCGGTGGCGGCCACCCTCCCCTTCCCGCCCGTGCGCGGCAGCAGCCTTTGCGAGACGACGCCGACGAGCGATTCCGCGAACAGCACGCGGGCGGTCTCGCGTTCGTGGGGCGGAAACAGCTCGAGCACGCGGTTGATCGTCCTCACGGAGTCCTGGGTGTGCAGGGTGCTGAAGACGAGGTGGCCGGTCTGCGCCGCGCTGATGGCGGCGGCGGCGGTGGCGTGATCGCGGATCTCGCCGATGAGGATGACGTCCGGGTCTTGGCGCATCGCCGCAGTCAGAGCCTCTGAGAACGACGGCGCGTCCATCCCGAGCTCGCGCTGCACGACGATCGAGTTGTGAGAGCGGTGAAGGTACTCGATGGGGTCCTCGACCGTGACGATCATCTTCGAGTGGGTGACGTTGATCTCGTGCACTATGCGCGAGAGGGTCGTCGACTTGCCGGAGCCAGTCGGGCCAGTGACGAGCACGAGCCCTTTCTCCTGGTCGCGGAAGTACTCGATGGCGTCTTGCGGCAGGTTGACGACCTTGAGCGACTCCTCGTTTGAGTTGATGACGCGTAGTACCGCGCTGACGCTCCCGCGTTGGCGGAAGAGGTTGACGCGGAAGCGGCCAAGGCCGGCAACGGAGTACGCGAGGTCGACCTGGTGCTTGGTGTCGAAGGCCGCCTTCTGGCTCGGGTTGCACATGAGGTCGACAAGCGCCGACGTGAACTTGGGCGTGATGCGCCCCTCGGTAACGGGTGTGAGCTTGCCGCTCACGCGGGCCATGGCCGGTAGGCCAACGTGAATGTGAACGTCGGACGCCCCCCGCTCGACGATCTGTTGCAGCAAGTCGTTGAAGTGCATGTGTCCACTGTAGTCAGGGGTTCTGACGGCGTTCTTGCAAGCGCTTGTGCAATCCCGCACTTGACAGCACCTAGTGCGCTTGTGCCACCTGAGGGGTCGGCTGGCGCGCGGGCGACGCGGCTCTCATGTTGCCAACCGGTAGACTACCGGGTCATGAAATCGACCCCGACACAACACTCTTTCACTGCGTCAACCGCGCGGCGGTCGCCAAGAGCGCCGCTCCGGCCCACTGGCGCAGCCGCCGCGACCCTGGTCGCCGAGGCGCAGGCATGAGCCGCGTCGTCGCCCTCGCCGTGCTCCTCGCCGTCATCGTCGCGAGCGGCTTCTGGCTCGCGCGCGACCGCTCCGCGGGGCAAAACACGGCGCCGACGGTCGTGCAGACCGCCAACACCACCCCGCCAGCCCCCGCCACGGAGGCCGAGCCGCCAGCCGCGACCGAACCGGCAGACGCCGACGAGCCCGCCAGCTCTGAGGAAGAGCCGACCGCAGCGCAGGATGGCACCCCAATAGACGAGCAAGGAACAGAGGCTAGCGAGGCGCCGGGCGCGGAGTTACCGGACGGCTACACGCAGGTTCCGTACCTCACTGAGACGCCCGTTCAGGCCTTCGACGCCCCGCAGCAGGTTATCGACCCTGACCTCGACTACGTGGCGGTGCTGCGCACGAACCGCGGCGACATGACGGTCGAGCTATACGCTGACGCCACACCAGTCACCGTCAACAACTTCGTGTTCCTCGCCCTCAATCACTACTACGACGGCGTGCCTTTCCACCGCGTACTAGAGGGCTTCATGGCCCAAACGGGCGACCCGACCGGCACCGGTCGCGGTGGACCCGGCTACCAGTTCGACGACGAGATCGTCGCCGACCTCAGCTTCGACTCACGCGGCATCCTCGCCATGGCCAACGCAGGCAAGGCCGCAGACGGCAGCGGCACTAACGGCTCGCAGTTCTTCATCACCTTCGAGCCGACCCAGTGGCTTGACGGTAAGCACACCATCTTCGGCCGCGTCATCGCCGGCGAGGAAGTGCTTGACGCCATCACGCGCGTGGATCCTGGCACGCCGAGCGCCATCGCCTTCTACGACGACACGCTCGCTTCGTTGCGCAGCCAAGGCGTCGACCTGCCAGGCGCAGACGACATGACCGTAGCCGACGCCATCGAGGCCCTGCTCGGCACGCTGCCGCTATCTGGCCAGTCGTTCAACGTCGCCGGTTACGTCGGCGCTGCCGGCCAGGCAGGCGGCCAGTCGGCCTTCGGCTTCTTCCCCAACCCGGATCAGCTAGATGCCGTCGTCATCGCCGCGCGCCCGCGCAACTGAGCGCGCCTAACCACGCCAACGCCATAACGCGCGGAGGCCGCGTAACGCCTCCCAGAAAGGTCCGAACGTCGTGAACGAACTCCTCGAAGGTTTCCAGCAAGTACCTGAGCTCTCCGCCGAGCGCAAGACGCGCTTCGCACAGGCAGAGTCCGTCCTCCAAGCCGGCAAGGAGTACCGCGCACTAGTCAGCACCAACAAGGGTGACCTCGTGCTCGAACTCTACGCAGACAAGGCGCCGAACACCGTCAACAACTTCGTGTTCCTCGCACTCAACCACTACTACGACGGCATCGTCTTCCACCGCGTGCTGGAGGACTTCATGGCCCAAACCGGCGACCCTACCGGCACCGGCAGCGGCGGTCCGGGCTACAACTTCGCGGACGAGTTCCACCCCGACCTCAGCCACAAGGGCATCGGTGTCCTGAGCATGGCCAACGCTGGCCCCGGCCCACGCGGTGAGGGCACTAACGGCTCGCAGTTCTTCATCACCTTCGTCGATACGCCCTGGCTGGACGGCAAGCACAGCGTCTTCGGCAAGGTCATCGGCGGCGGCGAACTCCTCGACCAGATCCAGCGCATCGACCCTGGCCGCCGCGGCGGACCGCAGCCAGATCAGATGTCCAGCGTGACCATCTACGCGCGCTAAGCGCAGCTCACGCACGAAAGGGGGCGCGCGCCGTGGTTGTCACGGCGCGCGCCACTTCTTTGCCGTGTAGCGTTACGAGCTCAGGCCAGCGGCGCCACCTTGAGGAGGCGCTGAGCATGAGCGTCCTTCAGGTGGGCGATGAACGCGTCGGCGGCCACGGCCTGGCGGTCCGGCTCCTGGCGGCTGCGGAACGATACTTCTCCTGCTGCCTCCTCCTTGTCGCCGACCACGACGATGTAAGGCACCTTGTAGAGCTCGGCGTCGCGGATCTTGGCGTTCATGCGTTCGTTGCTCTCGTCGACTTCGCTACGCAACCCGGCGGCAGCCAGGCGCGCTTCGAGTTCACGGGCGTAAGCGACGTGACGGTCGGCGATCGGCACGATGCGCACCTGCTCAGGCGCAAGCCACACGGGGAAGTCGCCGGCGAAGTGCTCGATCAGGAAGCCGATGAGGCGCTCGTGGGTCGAGAGCGGCGCGCGGTGCAAGCACAGTGGGGTCTTGCGTTCGTTGTTCTCGTCGACGTAAGTCAGGTCGAAGCGGGCGGGCTGCGCGAAGTCGACCTGGTTAGTGGCTAGCGTGAACTCGCGGCCGATGACGCTCCTGATCTGGACGTCGATCTTCGGGCCGTAGAAGGCGGCCTCGTCCTCCTCCTCGACGAACGGCACGCCAGCGCTAACGAGCGCGTCTCGCACCATGGCCTCGGTCTTGAGCCACAGCTCCGGCTCGTCGACGTACTTCTTGCCAAGTCCCGCGGGGGCGTGCTTCGAGAGGCGCATCTGGTAATCGGTGATGCCGAAGAGGTCGAAGTACTTCGTGTAGAGGGCGACGACGTTGAGGAACTCGGTGGCGAACTGCTCCTCGGTGCAGTAGATGTGCGCGTCGTTCATCTGCATCGACCGGACGCGCATGAGTCCAACGAGGGCGCCGGAGTCCTCGTAGCGGTAACAGGTGCCGTACTCGGCCAGGCGCAGCGGCAGGTCGCGGTAACTATGCTGCCTCGCCGCGTAGATCTTGTGGTGGAACGGGCAGTTCATCGGCTTGACGTAGTACTTCTCGCCGTCCTCGAACACCATCGGCGGGTACATGGACTCCGCGTAGTAAGGCAGGTGCCCCGACTTCAAGAAGAGCTGCTCCTTCGAAAGGTGCGGGCTGCGAACGCGTTGGTAACCTGCGGCCTCCTCCGTCTCCTTCGCCAGCCGTTCGATCTCCTCAACCATGATGGCGCCACGCGGCAACCATAGCGGCAAACCAGGGCCGACGTCCTCGTCGATGACGAAGATGTCTAGCTCGGCGCCCAGCTTGCGGTGATCGCGCTTCTTGGCCTCCTCGAGCTGCCACAGGTGGCGCTCGAGTTCCTCCTTGGTAGCGAAAGCCACGCCGTAGATGCGTTGCAGCATGGGCCGCGACTCGTCGCCCCGCCAGTAAGCGCCGGCAACGCTCATGAGCTTGAAGTCTACGGCCAACGCGCCGGTGCGCGGCAAGTGCGGGCCGCGGCACAAGTCCGTGAAGCCGCTGCTGCCACCCTGCTCGTAGAAGGTGATGTGCTCACCAACCGGCAGGTCGGTGATGAGCTCGACCTTGTAAGGGTCGCCCTGCTTCTCGAAGCGCGCCAACGCCTCGCCGCGCGGCAGCTCGTACTTGACCAGCGGCAAGTCGGCCTTGATGATGGCGCGCATGCGCTCCTCGATCACGCCGAGGTCCTCTGGGGTGAGGGAGCGCGGTAGGTCGAAGTCGTAATAGAAGCCGTTCTCGATGACGGGGCCGATACCCATCTTCACGGACTCAGGCGCGAACCCTTCGGCGACGAACTCCTCACGGACGGCCTGCGCCATGACGTGCGCGAGAGTGTGGCGCGCGAGAAACAACGACTCCGCGTCCCGCTTGGTGACGATGGCCACCTCGGCGCCGTCAGGCACGCTGCTCTGCAGGTCGGAGAGCTTGCCATTGACGCGCACGCCGAGCGCCGCCTTTGCCAAACCCGGCCCGATGGCGCTGGCGACGTCGAAGCCGTTAGCGTGATCTGGGAGGTCTAGGCGTTTACCGTCTGGTAGGAGTACGAACATGGGTCACCTGAACCGTTCTGCGGATCGCGGCCTGGTGGCGCGACCCTGGCGTTGTGAGTTGCTGGTGGCGCCGGGGAGCCCGGCGTTACGGCGAAGTGGGTGTGAGTCAAAGTCGTCGCTTCAGCGACGCGTTCGCCGGTAAGGACGCGTGCCAGGAGCCAGGTAGTGGTCGAAGCAATACGCGTGTAGCACCCGATGATTCTACCATGGGGTCGCATCGAGGCTGCGCGCCCCTGGTAAGCTCGGCCCCATGCATTTAGTGGCGCTCGTCACGGAAGACTCCAACCTCAAGCACGGACTACGTGACTTCCGCGACGAATCCGGCCGCTTCCTCATCCACGCCGTACCAGACGGCTCGATGAGCGACCTCGTGCGCGCGTTGCAGCGACTCGATTTCGCCGGCGCCGTGATACTCGACGAGGCGCGCCAGGCCGAGGCTAAGTCGGTCGCGGCGCGCGCGTCGCTCGACGCATCGGACTTAGGCGTGGCCGACACGCTTACCGTCACGCAAGCCGGGGTTATGGCAGACCACACCTTCGGTCGGGCGCTCAGCACCATGCTCGGTGCGCGGCGCTGGCACGCTGACGGCGCGCACGCCGTCATCTTGGGCGCTGGACCGGACGCTCGCGCCGCCGCACGCGAGTTCGCGCGCCTAGGCGTCGCGTCTCTCGCGATCCTCGCTAGCGACCGGGTAACCGCCGAACGCGCCAAGCCGGAAGCGGCTGGCACGACCGTGTACGCGCGCTCCTTAACCGACCCGCTCGGCAACACGCTGCTCGCACGCGCCGACCTCGTGCTGCGCCTCGACAAGAACGCGCGAGTCGACGACAGCCTCCTCGGGCCGCACCTCACGGTCATAGACCTCATAGATACGAACGTGTCTGACCTGCGCAGCCGCGCCATCGCAGTCGGCGCTCTCACGTTCAATCGTCGAGACGTCGAGGCACACCGCTTCGAGCTCGCGCTCAGCCAGATCCTCGGCGGCACCGTCGGCTTGGAGCCGCTCCTCACCCTGTTCCACGGGCTGTGAACGTTCGCGTGTTGTAGCGCGCGCTCATCAAAACCAACACTTGACTTGCGAGACTCGCCTAGATGTTGCGCGATTCCCTTGCTCGCCTGAGCCTGCTCGTCACCCTGCTCCTCGTCCTTACGAACGGCGGCGCCCAAACCACGACCCCTGCCGGAACCTATTACCGCCTGCCTGACGCAACGGCCACCGTTGCCGCCGACGCCATCACTATCGTCCACGGCCCGTTCCACGAGACCTACGTGGCTGGCTTAGGTTGGTTGTCCAACATGACAGCCGACCCTCCCGTCTTCGTCGACGGTGAAGTGCTCGTCAACGGCAGCGTGCTGGACGCGCTCGGCGTAACGGAGCCGCGCCTGGAAGGCATCCGCTACTCAGGCAACGCCGAGGTGCGCATGGTGCTCGACGTGCCGAGCGTGCCGCTCTCCCAGCTCGAGGCGCTGCGCAGCGGCGGCTCGCGCGCGGCGAAGGAGCCGCTCATGCTCGAACTGCCAAGGATGCTCGTGCCCGCCGCCGCTCCCGAGGACGTATCCGGACTAGAACTCGAGTTGGTGACGACGGGCAGCGGCCTGCAGCTGCGGTTAAGCGGCCCGGCGTTCGACTACGCCGTCTTCCCCCTCGAGAACCCGAACCGTCTGGTCATCGACGTCACGCCCCGCCGCGACCTAAGTCAGCTCGTGCAAGTCGAACAAGACATCGCTCCCGGCGTCGTCTACCGCAAGTACCGCGTTTTCAGCGCGAGCGGTCCGAGCGTCGTGCACCTCGTGAGCATGGCGCCCGGCAGCGGCGAGTTGCGCGTGGTTGGTGAGAGCCGCGTGCCGCGCACTGTCACGCAGCTCGCATCCGGGGCGCTGATAGCCCTTAACGCCGGTTACTTCGACACGAGCAACTACGCAGCCATCGGGCTCCTGAAGGTCGACCACGGACTCCTGTCGCTCCCGAGCAGGGGCCGCGCGAGCGTCGCCTTCTCCCCCGCCAGCCCACCGCTGATCGATCGCTTGGACGCGGACGTGCTCCTCTACACATCGCGCGGCACACTGAGAGTTGGCACCGCCAACGGCGACGGTGTCATCGTGGCCAACAAGGCCGGTGCCTTGGCTGGAAGCGCAACCCAAGGGGTGTTGGTCGTGAAGGACGGCGTCGTGGTCGAGAACAAGATCGGCCCGCGCGTGGTGCCAGCTGACGGCTTCGCGCTGGCGTACCCCGCCACGAACCGCGAACTGGCCCTGCTCGACACCGGCGATCTGGTAGCCCTCGACACCAACCTAAGACCGCTAGGCTTCGACTCCGCGCAGTACGCAGTCGAAGCCGGACCGCTCCTCGTCCAGGACGGCGTTGCCGCCTACGACCCTTCGCTAGAAGCGTTCGCCTCCGGGCAACGCATCCTGGACGGCCTCACTCAACAAGCGGCCATCGGGGTGATGCCGGACGGGACCACGCTCTTCGTCGTGGCTGAGACCATGCGGGCGGAGGACCTCGTCGAGCTCTTCCTCGGCCTAGGGGTCGACCGCGCCATGCGCTTCGATAGCGGCAGCAGCACCACGCTCGTAGTCGACGGCAAGGTCATGAACCGCTCTAGCGAACGCAAGGTCGTTAGCGCCGTGGTGTTCGTAGCTGCCGTAGCTGGGCGCTAGGCAACGGCCTAGCCCGTTACCGGGGCTGACTCGCAACGCCCGTATACTTCCAGTTCCAGATGCTTAGCAGCCGCGCCCAAGCACCGTTAGTCGCACGGCGGTTCCCGCTCCCGCGGTTACGCCCGCTCGCCATGGCCGTCGTCGCCTGGCTAGTCTGGGGTGTCACGCACGCGGCCACCGGGCCGGTCGACTTCACCATTGGTGTCGCCAACCAAGTCGTGGCTGGCGCGTGGAACCCCGTAAGCGTCGTCACCCGCGACTTGCCCCAGAGTACGCTCACCATGGTCATCGACGTCGGAACACTCAAGGACGGCGAGGTACCCGTCGTCATCACCCACGAGTTGCGGGGTGGCGGTGGCGTCAACCATCTCGAGACCGACCTATACGTGCCGCCGTTCCGCTCCCTTGCGTGGCGCGTCGCCACGAGTTCAAGGGTGGTCGCTAGCGGCAGTCTGGGTAGCCGCGAATCGGACGCGCGCCCGCTAGTGCTGGCCGTCAGCGAGCGCATGAACGCAGCTCAAGCCAACGCCGTCCGGGAGGCGTGGCCGGCGGCGCGCTTGGTGGAGGTAGTGCCCTCCGACCTGCCGTTCACCCCTGCCGCGTACGGCGGCGTTAGCGCCGTGGTGGTCGCACACCGGGCGGTGCCGGTCGAGGCGCTCGTGGCCGCCGCAGTGGCTGGCGCTCAGGTCGTAATAACGGAAGCGGCTGGGCAGGTGGCCCCTGGGGTTGCTGACCTCCTAGGTGAAGCGGGAACCACGAACCTGGGCGCTGGCCTCCTGACCTATAGTTTCCCCGGCCAAGCGGCAGGTGACCAACCGCTCTGGCCGCAGTCAGGCGAACTCCTCGCCACCGTCCTCGCCCAACCTCTAGTAGTTGGCCCAAGACCAACAGCGCTGTCAGCGGTGTTGGTTGGCGCGGTTGCGTACGCGGTTCTACTGCTGGCCCTACTACGCTTCGGTGGGGTGCAGGGGCTGCTGGCTGGCATCCTCGTCGTCGGTCTAGTTGGCGCCGGGGCATGGCTGGCGGTGCGGCCGCCGGCCGCGCAGTACCGGAGCAGCATCGCCGTTGGGGTCGTTGGTGGCCCGTTAGCCCTGATCCAGGAAGCCGACGAGGCGCTCACCCTTCCTCCAGCAGCGCTCGAGTTCGCAGCGGGTGCGAGCACGGTGCCGCAACAGCCATACTCTGCCGATGACACCGGCGTTCGCGTGCCGACTGCCGCTTGGCGCTCGGCGCTCGTCATGCTACCGCCGCGCGCCGTCAGCGCGCCGTTCAGCGTGGCTGGCTCGACGATCACGAACCGCTCCGCGCGGTCATTGCATGGCACCTACGTCATCGGTCTCGGAGCCCAGAACGATGTGGCGCCCAACGAACTCGCCGCGCTGACGCCGGGCGAGCTCGAGGCCTTTCCACCGCACCTCGCAGCCATCTACGCCGGCCTGACCCCCCTGCTCCCGCACGGCACCCTGATCACTAGTAGTGGGTGCGAGCTTCAGAGCGGGTGCGTCATCTGGTTGGCGGCAACGGAACTCGGCAGCGGCGGAGTTGGAGCTGCCCACACAGAGGTGGCGAGGCGATGAGCCTCCTCGCCCAAGTCGCAGGCAGACTCCAGCGCAACGACTTGGCGCAGGTCGTCGCGTTGTTTCTCGCCGTGATGGTGGTTGCCATTACAGTCAACTGGCCGGACGGCGGCGCACGCGTCAACGAATCGTGGTTCGCGGTCGCGCCCTTGCGCAACAGCCTGCTGGCCTTCCTTGGGCTGGCGTACGGGGCGCAGCACGGCGCTCAACCCGCTCGGCAGGACCCCAACGGCGCCGGCGCCACGGCCTTACCCAAGGCCTTGAGCGTCAGGCTGACGTGGTTGGCGCTTCTCGTCATAGTGCTCCTCACGTGGCCGTTCGAACTCACTGCGCAGGCGGGTAGTTACCCGGCTACGCCAGGCTATTGGCCGGCCCTCGTGGCGCCGCTTACGCTCACCGGGTTCTTCGGCCTCGGCCTGCTGCTCGGGCGCCTCGTCCGCGGCCCATACTCTGGCGTGTTGCTCCTCATCACCGTGCCGGCGCTGCTCGCGGGCCTCGTGTGGACAGACTTCGCGTTCGACCTGGTCATCGTCAACCCGTGGGCCGGGCCGCTGGCGGTCGCGCCGGCATACCTCGCGGCGATGGTCGTACTCTCACTCGTCACGCTCCTTGCCGTGCGCACGCCAGCTCGCGGTAACCCGGCGGCCAGCGCATGATCTCCCCGAGCAAGCGCCGCGGCCCGGAACTCCAGCCAGACGCCACGTTCCGCCTCCACCTCGTAACGGCGCGACGCCTGGCTGGCAGTGAGCGCGTTCGCCGCGCGGCTTATGGGGCGCTTGCCGTTGCCGTGGTCGTCGGGCTCATCAAGCTCCTCTGGCCCGTCGGGCTGGCCGTTCACCTTGGCGCCACGGTGCTTGGCGCCATCGGGGCGGCACTCATCCCCGTCGCCCCACAAACGCGCCGCGCCCTAGACCAGATCGCGCGGACAACGGGCTTAGCGTACGAGTCCGCCCTAGCCATCATCGACTCCCGCGCCGAGTACGCGGGAACGGTGTTAGGCGACCAGTCCGACGCCTACGGCCTCGAGGCCAGCGTCATCGGTAGGGCCAAGCGCTCGGTGGCAGACTTCAAGCCAGAGCAGGGTCCGCAGTGGTGGCTGCCCGTTTCTGTCGTAGCACTGGCAGTCGTGCTCCTAAGCCAGTTCCTGCCCACCGCGACTAACGCCGGCGGTATGGTGGGCGCGGGTCCGACGACCACCGCTAACAACAGCGATTCCACACTTCCGCAGCCGCTTGAAGAACTGGTGCCCGCGTTACCTGCAAGCAGCCGCGCCGATGCCCCCGAAGTTCCCGATAGCTTGGGTGGCGCGGCCGATAGTCGTGATGCGCTGCCGCCAGGTGGCTCCGATGCCGGTAACGACGCCCTCTCGCGGTTCTTGGAAGCGCTCAAGCAAGGCCAGTCCGCGAGCGAGCCTGGCGCCGGCCAGGGTGGCCCAGGCGATTCGCGTGACCTAAGCGAACAGGTCGCCCCCGAAGGCGCACGTATGCCGCAGCCAACCACCCCCGGCGATGCGGCAGAGACGACAGGCGCGACCGCAACAGCCGAAGCTGCTGGTGAGGGCGCAGGACAATCACAGAACGATGCCGAACGAAGCAGCCCAGACGCGCAGACTCAAGCAGGCGCGGAGACTGGCAAGGACGAGACTCAGCCCGACGCCGAGGGGAACAGCGGCCAACAAGTGGCTGGCGGCGGCCGCACGCAAGAAGAAGGCCGGGGCGATCGGGGCCTAACCGAGGACGACGAGGTGGCAGCGGGGCCAGGCGCTGGCGACGAGCAGGGCCCCGGCGCTGGTGACGAGGCCAGCGCAGGCGTTGGCGGCGGCGAGGATGGGCCAGAAGGCACTGCCGGCGCTGGCGGCGCTGAGCTGGCAGACGACGGAGTCGAGCCAGACGCCTTGTTCAGCGCTGCCGGGGCTCAACTCTTGCCTGGGGTACTACTCGACGGCCCAACGACGCCGGCAGGCAACGTGAGGCTCCCCGGCGATGACCAGGTCGAGTTGCCCCCAGGCACGGCGTTCGCCCCGTACGCCACGGCAGTCGAGGAGGCGTTAGGCGAAGGGGACCTGCCGGCTGGCTACCAGGAGATCATCCGCCGTTACTTCCGATGAGCAGGCTGTTCGTCAGGTAAGGCAGTTCGGCCGACAGGGCCGCGGCGAGTTCTGGGATGGCCTGATCTCGTAGCGCAAGGACGGTCGGATCCGAGTCGACTGGCAGAACTGGCTCGCTGTTCGCCTCGACTCGAGAACCTTGCAACGTGCGCGTCCTAAGTACCTGTACGACGGCGTCCGTCCTAGGGTCGACGACCTGAGCTTCTAGGGCCAGCGACACGTCGATGCGGCGTGACGCTCCGTCCTTGGAAGCGGTGACGACGCGGTCAAGCACAGGCGCGCCCACCATGACTGCGAGATCCGCGCCCTGCGTGCGGGCGATGCGCGCTGCACTTGGAGCGGCGCGGCTCTGGAACAAGTCATTGTGCGTCTCGAGGAAGCGCATGGTGAACTCGGAGACGTAAGTGAAGCGCGTACCGGGTTCACGCTCCAAGATCGCCTGAACGCCGTCAGCCGCACCAGCCACCCGCGCTTGAGCTGGAGCGTTCATCATGGCGATGAGTACCTTGCCCGTCGGAGTACTTGCGGGAGCGCACGACGTGAGCAAGGCGCCCACCAGTAGTGACGAGATGATGAGGAGGCCGCGCGTCTTGTTCATGACTCCATGCTCGCACTTTGGGAGGCAGTTGGCGGTGAGGGGGGCTTCACCTCTCCCTCAGCCTCAGTCGACGACTTCGACGTTGGCGGCGCCGCGCGTGGCTTCCCGCAACTCCTCACGTAACTCTTCGGCGGCGGCCACGGCCAGTGCTACGTGAACGACGAGCCCGTCGCCATCGAACTCTGGCGTCTCGCGGACGAACGGCGCGCGCTCGAGGGCGGCGGCGTCGAGCAGGCGTAGCACGGCGTCGGTCGCCGCGAATGGCGCGTGCACTGCCAACCGCACAACGTCGACGACTTCGCGCGTTCCAGCGGCGTCCAATGCCTTCGCGAGGCTGCCGGAGTAAGCGCGAACCAGTCCGCCTGCTCCAAGCTTCTTACCGCCGAAGTACCTCACCACCACTGCGGACACGCGATCGAGGCCGCGCTTGAGGATGACCTCCAACATCGGTCGGCCAGCTGTACCGCCAGGCTCGCCGTCGTCGGAGAAGCGCTGTGCGTCCGCCACGCGGTATGCCCAGCAGTGGTGGGTAGCGTCCGGGTGAGCCGCGCGCACAGCGGCGAGGTGGGCGGCGGCCTCTGCCACGTCGTCAACCTCAGCCACGTACGCAATGAAGCGCGAGCCCTGCACGAGTTCCTCGTGTTCGGCAGCTACGGCAACGGTGCGGTGAGCCACCTCGAGACTGTACCTTGGGGGGCGCAAAGCGGCGAGAAACCCGTGCTACGCTAGCCGTCATGGACGTGGTGGAGGCGCGAACGAGCACGGCAGCTGCCCTTGCCGTGGCGCGCTCAGCTTGGCGATGTCGTGTGAACAGTTGCCTGTAGCAGCGCCGTCGGTTCGCCGCGACGAGTGCCCCGTCACATATCACCGAAACTGCTTCCCGGCCCATGATGGCCTCGGCTTACGGCCGCTCTCGGAGGAGTAGATGCCGCTAGAGTTCTACAACACCCTTTCTCGCTCGAAAGAGCCGTTCCGGCCTGTCGTCCCCGGACATGTCGGTATCTACATGTGCGGGCCGACCGTCTACTCTGAGCCGCATCTTGGTCATGCGCGAGGGCCCGTCGTCTTCGACGTCCTGCGCAACTGGCTCGAGCATGAGGGCTTCACGGTCCGCTTCGTCACGAACATCACCGACGTCGGCCACCTGGTCGACGATGCGGACGACGGGGACGACAAGCTAGCAAGGCGCGCGCAGCTCGAACGCCTCGAACCGATGGAGGTGGCTGAGAAGTACTTCTGGTCGTACTTCGACGCCATGGCGGCCATGCGCGTCAGGCGCCCAAGCATCGTGCCGCGCGCCTCTGGGCACTTGATAGAGCAGCAAGTCATGACGGAGGAGCTCCTAGGGCGCGGCAAGGCGTATGAGCGCGACGGTAGCGTCTACTTCGACGTTTCGTCATGGCCGGACTACGGCAAGCTCTCCGGCCGAGATCCTTCCGAGCAGTTGGAGGGCACGCGCGTCGAAGTGCGCTCCGAGAAGGACGACCCGCGCGATTTCGCGTTATGGAAACGCGCGGAGGGTGGGCACATCATGCGCTGGCCTAGCCCGTGGAGCGAAGGATTTCCTGGCTGGCATATCGAGTGCTCCGCCATGAGCACCAAGTACTTGGGCGACGAGTTCGACATCCACGGCGGCGGCCTCGACCTGTTGTTCCCGCACCATGAGGCCGAACTAGCGCAGGCGCAGGCGGCAGGCAAGCCGTTCGCGCGCTACTGGCTGCACTGGAACATGATCACGTTGCAGGGCGAGAAGATGGCCAAGTCGAAGGGCCACTTCATCACGCTGCAGGACCTCTTCGGCATGTACGACCCGCTCGTCATCAGGTTCCACCTGCTGCGCTCGCACTACCGGAGCGTGTCGGACTTCAGCAAGGATGGCATCGTCTCCTCCGCTCAGGGGCTCAAGCGACTGCGCGACACGTACCGGTCCGTTGCTGGCTCCGCTGCCAACGACTCGGCCCGCGACGACACGCCGTTCGCGCAGTTCCGCTCGCGCTTCGCTGCCGCCATGAACGACGACCTGAACACTCCGCAGGCTATCGCGGTCCTGTTCGACGCCGCGCGCGCCATGAACAAGGAGCTCGAGGAGGGCGCAGGCGAGGAGTACCGCGCCGGGGCTGCTGCGTTCCTGAGCGAGTACCTCACCGGCGTTCTGGGTGTGCCAGCGGGAGACGACGCGGCACGCACGTCAGCCGACACCCTGGGCGGGATGATCGACCTGCTCCTCGAGGAACGCCAGCGCGCCCGCGACCGCCGCGACTTCGCCCGCTCAGACGCGCTCAGGGACCGGCTCACCGAGCTCGGCGTAAGCATAGAGGACACGGCGGAGGGCAGTCGCTGGAGACTCGATTGAGGCCTAGACACTCTAGGCAGTAGCCAACTTCCCTGCCCTCGGCCACCGGTCTATGACCGAGGCTGGGGGCATGTCACTTGCGGCTCATTACCTCGCGGCTCTCGCTACCCCTGAGCTTGGTCTCACGCGGCTGAGGCGCCTAGTCAACGCGTGTGGCAGCCTCGAACAGGTGCTGACGGGCGGTTGCCACAGCGACGAACTGCCCGAGCCGGACGTGTTCCGCGGCATCCTGGCGGGCATCGAGCAGGTGGTAGCCAGTGCCCTGCCCGCCGCGCGTCGCGCCGTCGCCGAGGCCGTGGCGCTCGGCCTGACGGTGCTGTGCTGGGAGGACGATGCCTACCCAGCGGCACTGGCGGCCGACGAGAGCGGGTGCGCGCCCGTGCTGTTCATCGAGGGTGCGCTCCCGGCGCAACTCCTCACGCCGGGAGGCGAGCTGGCCGCCTGCGCCATCGTCGGCACGCGGCGTGCTTCCAGCTTCGCGCTTGACTTCGCACGCGATCTTGGCAGGGCGGCGGGGCGCCACGGCGTCACGGTCGTGAGCGGGTTGGCGCTTGGAGTAGACGCCGCCGCCCACGAGGGTGCGCTCGAAGCCGGCGTGCCTGGCGCCACCGTGGCGGTGCTTGGTGGTGGCCACGCGCGCCTGCATCCGGCGGCCAACCGTGGCCTTGCCGAGCGCATCGTTCGTCAGGGCGGCGCCGTCATCTCGGAGTGGCCACCCCACGTCAACCCGCAGCCTTATCACTTCCTGCGCCGGAACCGCGTCATCGTTGGCCTCTCGCGCGTAGTGGCCGTCGTGGAAGCCGGGGTGCCGTCAGGAGCGCTGAACACCGCCACTCACGCCGCTAACCTGGGCAGGCAAGTCTTGAGCGTGCCAAGCCGGCCGAACGAGGCGCGTAACCTCGGCGGTCTGCAGCTCCTGCGCGAAGGCGCCGAGCTACTGGTCGAGGCCTCAGATCTGCTGCGCCACTTCTCCGATCTGGAACCGCCGCAGGAACCGGTGCATAGCGGCGTGGAGACCGATGCCGCTGGGAGCACGCCCGCCCTGGCGCTCGAGGAGATCTTGCGGCGAACCCTCGCCCAGGGCGCCAGCGCGTCACTCGACAAGCTCGCGCGCGCCAGCGGCATGCAGCCTCCCGAGCTCATGGCGGCGCTCGCACTCCTCGAGTTGGACGGGCGGGTGTCGCGCACCGCTAACGGCCATTTCCGTTGGCGGTCATAGTGGAAACCGGGCGGAAGACTTGGCACGTGGACAGTGGGCGCTCAAGTAGCTATTCTGGTCTGGTAACGCGTAGAGCTAACAACGGGGGAAGCTCGTCGAGCCCTACGCCCGGTCGCAAGACCGAAAGGAGTAACACGTAGTGAAGAAGTTCCTGATCCTACTAGGCGTGCTGGTGGCAACCGCGAGTGTCGCCAACGCCCAGACCCTGAAGGTGTGGACCACCTGGCAAGACCAGACTCTCGACTGGCTGCGCTCCGAAGCCGCCAGCTTCACGTCCGCTTTCGGTGTCGACATCGAGATCGTGCGCCTCGACGTCAACGAACTCAAGCAGCAGGCCCTCCTCGCCGCGCCACAAGGCGAAGCGGGCGACGTGTTCACGGGCGTTCCACACGACCAGATCGGCGAGATGGCAGTGGGCGGCGTCCTGCTCGACATGAGTGGTTACGCCACGAGCGCTTACCTCGCCGACCTTAGCGAGCAGGCGCGCCTGGGTTACTCGTACGCCGGCAAGCTCTTCGGTCTCCCCATGTACGTCGAGGGCCCGGCGCTCATCGTCAACGACGATCTCGTCTCCGCGCTGCCAGCCAACTACGACGAAACGATGGCGCTGGCCAAGGAGCTCACCACCGCCGACACCTTCGGCTTCATGTTCGACATCGCCAACTTCTACTTCAGCTACGCGTGGCTCCACAGCGAAGGCGGTTACGTCTTCGGCCGTGACGCCAGCGGCGCCCTCAACGCGTCTGACATCGGCCTCGCCAACGAAGGCGCCATCCGCGGCGGCGAGGCGCTCAAGGCGCTGCGCTTCGACCTGGGGCTCATCCCGTCTGGCACCAACTACGACGTCGCCAACGGCTTGTTCGTAGACGGCGCCCTCGCCATGATCTACACGGGCCCGTGGGCCATCAGCCAGTACCAGGACGCAGGCCTGAACGTCAGCGTTCACCCCGTCCCGCCGCTAGCCGACGGCTCGCCGTTCTCCGGTTTCATGGGTGTGCAGGGCGCGCTCGTCAACGCCTTCACGCCGCTCAAGGTCGAGGCGGCCAACTTCGCCAAGTGGCTCTCGCGCAAGGACGCGCAAGTGTCCATGGCGCAGCTCTCCGGCCGCATCCCCGCGTCGATCTCCGCGCTCGAGGCCGTCAAGTCAGATCCGATCATCGCTGGTTTCGGTGCCGCGCTCGTGCACGCCGAGCCGATGCCCAACATCCCCGAGATGGGCGCCGTCTGGTCGCCGATGGGCAACGCCCTCACGGTGCTGACGGAGGATGCCAACGCCTCCCCCGCCGCCGTCCTGCAACAGGCAGTCGACGAGATCAAAGGCCAGTGAGTCTCGGTAAGTCCGAGTAGTTCGCGCGGCCAGGGGCACGAGTTGCCCCTGGCCGCTCTCACAGGGGGTTGTTGACATAGATATCTCGCGCTCACCCAAAGACTTCCTCCCCCGCAGCAGGACCGCGGCAGGCGGGCTCGTCAAGTCTCTTGCGCTGCTAACGTTAGCTCTCTTACTAGCCGTCGCCGTTGGCGCGGGCATCACTTATCTCGTTCGTTTGATTGCGCCAAGCGCCCCAACCTACATCGGCATTCCCGCCGCGGTCATCGCCCTCATCATCGAGTTGCGCTACATGGCGAGGCGCTTCTCGTGGTTGATGCCGTGGTACTACTTGCTACCCGCCATCGTCTTCCTGCTCACCTTCACCATCTTCCCCGTCGTCCTCACGGTGTTCCTCGCCTTCACCGACTACGCAGGCATCAGGAACGGCGAGCTGAACATCAGCAGCGAGACTGGCATCGTGGCGGTCGACGGCACCCGCGTGACCATCGACAACCCCGCCACGCTCGACTGCAAGAACCTCCGCGACGGCTGCAACGGCGTGCGCGCCGTCATCTACGCCTCCGCCGCCGACGTGGTGGTCGCAGAAGCGCTTGACGGCACCAAGCTGGTACTAAGCGAACCGCCACCCGCTGGCCGCACGGTGACCGCAGTCGAGCTCGACCTGCCCGATCTGGGGTTCGCCGTCACGATCCGCGTGTTGTCGGTCGATGGCAACGTACTGGATCTGGAGCGGGCACCGCCGTTCCCGCCTGACCTCAGCGACGTGCGTGTCGAACTCGACCGCGCCTCCATCCAACGCACCATCGTCGCGGAGGAGGGCGCAGTGCTCGTGCTCGACGAACCGCTGCCGGAGGGCACGGAGGCCACGGCGCTAGCGCGCTACAACGACTTCGGCTTCGTCGGCATGCGCAACTTCAAGCGCGTTTGGGACAACGCGCCGAAGGCGCTCTTCCCGGTCTTCTTGTGGAACATCTCGTTCGGGTTCATCACCGTGCTGCTCAACACCGCAGTCGGCGTGCTACTGGCCGTGCTGCTCAACAACAAGGGGTTGCGCCTGCGCAACCTCTACCGCACCCTCCTCATCGTGCCGTGGGCGTTGCCGAGCGTCATCACCATCCAGGTCTGGCGCGGGTTCCTCAACCAGAACTTCGGTTCGATCAACCGCGTGCTTGCGCTGCTAGACATCACTCCAGAGCCCATCAACTGGCTGCTCGGCGACCCGACCGCGGCCAGGGCGGCCATCCTGATCGTCAACTTGTGGCTCGGGCTGCCGTTCATCATGACGGCTACCCTCGGCGCCCTCTCTGCCATACCTGACGAGATCTATGAGGCCGCGCGCATCGACGGTGCCAACATCTGGCAGGGTTTCTGGAACGTGACAGGGCCACTGCTGCGGGCGGCGCTCATCCCGATCACCCTCAGCAGCTTCGCGTTCAACTTCAACAACTTCAACGTCATCTTCCTGCTCACGGACGGCGGTCCGCCCGTGAGTTGGGGCACCGCAACGGCGCGCGGCACCGACATCCTCATCAGTTGGGCCTACAACGAGGCGTTCCGCAGCCAAGGAGGTTACGCGTACGGGCTCGGGTCCGCCATCTCGCTGCTCATCTTCATCATCACCCTAGCGGTCAGCCTCATGAACTTCAGGGTGACGGGCGCACTCAAAGAGGAAGGGGCGGGCGCATGACCAAGGGCAGAACCATCCATTTCGCCAGCATGGCGGCCGTCGCGCTGCTCGTCGGCGTGGCGATCTTCGCCCTGTTCGCCACCGCCCCGGAAGCCATCACCCGCGACCGCATGCTCGTCGTGCCTGGCGCCTGGAAGCGCTTCCTCGCGGCGTTCGTCCTCGCCATCGGCGGCATCAGCGGCATCGCGTACCTTTACGGCCTAGCAACCCGCCCGATGCGGGCCGCTCGTTACGCTGTTACGGCGGGCACGCACATCTTCATGTGGCTCGTCATCCTCGCCGTCTTCTACCCGGTCGCGTACCTGGTTGCCGTATCGCTCAACCGCAACGACACGCTCGCGGGCGCGCTGCCGCGCGCAGGCAACCTCCTCGTGCGCGCCGGCGTGATCCCCAACCCCGCCGACTTCTCGCTCGTGCAGTTCCAGAAGATCCTCGCGGAAACGCATGTCTACTGGTACCAGTGGTTGCTGGCCGGCGTGATGCTGGCGGCGGTAGTCGTGCTTGTGGCCACCTTCACGCTGCACCGTGTCGGTTTCACGCCAGCCAGAGCGGAGCAGCTACGCGGCTACGCCGGCTGGACCATCTTCGGCGCTGCGGCCGCGCTCATCTTCAGCGTTCAGCCTGGGCAGTTCTTCGGGACGAGGGCAAGCGACGGCGCGCGCCTCCCGGCCAGCATCGGCGGCATGGTGCCGCTCTACATCCGTAACACGCTCCTGGTTTCGGGCGTCACGGGCATCATGGCCGTCCTCCTCTCCACGACGGCCGGTTACGCCTTCTCGCGCCTGAAGTTCGAAGGGCGCTACGGCACGCTGCTCGGGTTCGTGTTCGTGCAGATGTTCCCAACGTTCATGGCGCTCGTCGCCATCTTCTACTTGATGAGCCGCCTCGACCTGCTCAACACGTTCACGGGCCTGATCCTCGCCTACTCGGGTGGCGCCATCGCGTTCTCGTCGTGGATCTTCAAGGGGTACCTGGACTCGCTAAGCACCAGCCTCGAAGAGGCGGCGATGGTAGACGGCGCAACGCGCTGGGGCTCGTTCTGGCGCATCATCCTGCCCATCAGCGTGCCGATGCTACTCTTCATCTTCTTGCAGCAGTTCATCGGCACGTACTCCGAGTTCATCCTCGCCAACACCATCCTCGTCGGTCAGGACTTGTGGACGGTCGGCGTTGGCCTGCGCAACTTCTCGACGAACCAGTTCGCGACCCAGTGGGGCGCGATGGCGGCCGCGGCCGTGCTCGGTAGCCTCCCGATCCTGGTCATCTTCTACTCCTTCCAGAACGCGCTGACGGGGCAGTTCACGGCCGGAGGGGTGAAGGGGTGAGCTCGGCGTGGTGGTAATGTCAGCGCATGTACGCTCATGACGCCCTAGGCTTCGGCACCCTCATCTGCCTCGACGGGGCGTCTGCCGATCACGGCGCGCTCGGAGACGTCGCGGTTGCGCGGCGCGTGGTCGCCGACTTGATCGCTACGGTCGAGGGCGAGAACGTCGAGGCATTGCCAGGCACGGTCGTGATAGTCGACCACGGTGAGGACGGGCACAGCGCCGCACTGGTCCACGGCGAGTCGTCCATCGCGCTTCATGCGTTCAAGGCGCTACGGAGCGTCACGTTGCAGTTCTTCTCCGTCCGCGACGTGCCGCTTAGCCGCACCACGAAGCAGTTCCTGGAGGCGTACCGCGTTGGCCGCTTCCAGAGCTCGGTGAGGGGCCGCGGGCTGATCCTCCCGCGAGACCCGCAAGTACTGACGAGGTTGTTGCGGGGCGAGCGCGAGTACGCTCGACTGCGGGTCGTACCGGCTGAGCGCGTAACCCTGTAGCCGTGGCGACTAAACGCCGCTACGTCCTCGCCCTCGACCAGGGCACGACGAGTTCGCGTGCGCTGCTCTTCGACCTTGGCGGCCACCAAGTCGCTTCGGCCCAAAAAGAGTTCGCGCAACACTACCCACGCCCAGGCTGGGTGGAGCATGACGCGACCGACCTGTGGTCGAGCCAGGTCGGAGTAGCCAGCGAGGCTCTCGCTAGGGCGGGCGTGGAAGCGAGCGCCGTAAGCGCCATCGGGATCACCAATCAACGCGAGACCACCGTCGTCTACGACCGCAAGACGCTCACGCCGCTAGCGAACGCCATCGTGTGGCAAGACCGCCGGACGGCCGCGACCACGGACGCGCTCCGAGCAGCAGGCGTCGAGGAGCTGGTGCGCTCCAAGACGGGGCTCCTACTCGACCCGTACTTCTCCGCCACCAAGATAGCGTGGCTCCTGGACAACGTCGCGGGCGCGCGCGACCGCGCCGAGGCTGGCGAGCTGGCGTTCGGGACGGTGGACACCTGGCTTACCGCGAAGCTGACCGGTGGTGCCGCGCACGTAACGGACGTCTCGAACGCCTCGCGGACACTACTCTTCAACATCCACAACGGCGCGTGGGACAGCGAGCTGCTTGAGCTCTTCCGCGTGCCTGCCGCCATCCTCCCCGATGTCGTTGCCTCCTCTCAGGTAGTCGGTCAGGCAACGCCGGGGCCCCTTCACGGTTTGCCGATCGCCGCGCTCGTCGGGGACCAGCAGGCGGCTACCTTCGGCCAGGCATGCTTCAACCCGGGCCAAGTCAAGGCCACATACGGCACAGGCGCCTTCCTCATGTTGAACACTGGACTAAAGCCGCAACCGCCGACCGACCGCCTGCTCACCACTGTTGCGTGGCAGCAAAGTGGGCCGCTCGAGTATGCGGTCGAGGGGAGCATCTTCATGGCGGGCGCGGTCGTTCAGTGGCTGCGCGACGGCCTAGGCATCATCAAGAACGCCGCGGACGTCGGCCCGCTGGCCGCCAGCGTGCCAGATGCGGGCGGCGTAGTCTTCGTGCCGGCCCTCACGGGCCTAGGCGCCCCGCACTGGGACCCGCGCGCACGTGGCACACTCCTAGGGATCGACCGCGGGACGACCGCGGCCCACATCGCAAGGGCCGCACTCGAAGGCGTCGCGCTGCAAGTAGCTGACGTGCTGCGCACCATGCAGGCCTCCTCCAGCGTGCCGCTCTCCGAGTTGCGCGTCGACGGCGGCGCCTCACGAAGCGACACCCTCATGCAACTCCAGGCCGATATCTCCGGGGTCACCGTCGTCCGTTCGGAACAAAGCGAGACGACCGCGCTCGGCGCGGCGTACCTGGCCGGACTAGCCGTAGGCGTGTGGCCTGACCGCGCCACGGTGGCCGAGAACTGGCGTGCCGGTGCCCGCTTCGAGCCGCGCTCGACGGACGCGCAACGCACGGCCATGCTGGACCGCTGGGAACTGGCCGTCGAGCGCTCGCGGAGTTGGGCTGAAGACGAAGAGTAGCCCGGCTGGTTACACTTGCGGGGCTGCTCTTCAGGCGAGGAGTGCGCGTGGGTGGCCGGCCGGAATGGCGGAACGGTAGACGCTGCAGACTTAAAATCTGCTGCCCGAGAGGGCGTGCGGGTTCGAGCCCCGCTTCCGGCACCACAACCGCTGGCTCATGTGAAGCGTAAGACCGCCGTAAGACTTAGGGCGGTAAAACTGCGAGCGGTGTGACGCCAGCTACGCGACTCCCTCACGACTCGAACCCACCTGCGCCACTGTGCCCAGCCTGCGCTGCGCCAGTCGTGCGCATCGACACCTCTGTCGAGGTGAAGTACCACGTGCATTACGCCATCACGGCACAGGACCTCGAAGTGATCGCCGAGCAGATCGGCGATAGCGGCTGGGACGAGCACACTCCAGCTACCTGCGATGCATGTGGGTGGCACGGCACGGTCGGCGAACTGCTTGGAGCTCACTCAGGTTCGTAGTGGCGGCCACCGGCCCATGCGTGGGGCTGGCGCGTTCCGCTCTGCCGGGTATAATCTGCAGGTCCGGTCGCGCGAGGCGCGGCTGGTGTGCCGGGGTACTCCTTGGCGAATGCAAGGCGATGTAGCTCAGCCGGTGAGAGCGCACGACTCATAATCGTGAGGTCGACGGTTCGATCCCGTCCATCGCTACCACGTGCAGGACGCGGTTTCTACTGAAGCCGCGTCCTTCCCTTTTTGGTCCATATCCACCGAAACATCCACCACTGCGTTCCTTGCCGTTGCGGGTCGCGTGCTGCCTACCCGACTGGCACCAGGTCGAACGCTCCCGCCGGCTCACCCCGCCGCCACCGCCACGCCGATTCCGTCCGCGTCGCGGTAAATGCGGGCTGGTGGCCCGCCAACACTGGAGTCCTCGCTCGTAGAGTTCGCGGCTAGGCGCTCGATCAGCGCGGCGCGCGCGGCGGCGTCCGGAACCACGATCTCGAACCAGTCGAGTCCTAGGGAGCCATGCGGCGCAGCCGGCCGCCCCGCAGAGCCCCAGGTGTTCAACCCGATGTGGTGGTGGTAGCCACCGGCCGAAAGGAACAGCGCGCCGGGGAAGTTCGACTGCGTGACGTCGAAACCGATCACGTCGTGGAACCGCTCGCGGGCGCGCTGCAAGTCGCTCACTTGCAGGTGCACGTGGCCGAGGGTCGAGCCGGCCGGCGCCTTGAAACCGCCCTGCGACGGCTGGCCAGCCTCGAGCACGCCGCGAGCGTCGATCGGAGCCGTGATCATCTCGACCTCGCCACCGCTTTGCGGCCACTCGCTGCGCGGGAGGTCGCGGTAGACCTCGATGCCGTTGCCTTCGAGGTCCGCCAGGTAGACGGCCTCGCTGACGCCGTGGTCGGCAGTTCCCTGCAGGCGCGTGCGGTCCTTGACGGTGGCCCGTAGGAAGGCGCCGAGCGCGGGTCGGTCCGGCAGGAGGAGCGCTAGGTGGTATAGCCCCGGAGCATGTGGGGCAGGTCGTGCGTCAGGGGCGGCGATCAGCCCGATAAGTCCGCGCGCGTCTACACCCAGTTCGGTGTAGCCGTCGGTCTCCGTGAGGACCTCGAGACCTAACGCCGTGCGGTAGAAGCCCGTTTCGCGCCGCAGGTCACGTACTCGCAGGAAGATGCGGCCTAGGTGAGTGTCGGCAGGTAACCTTGGTTTCGTGGTGGTGGGGGTGTCGCTCATACCTTCTCAGAGTACCGGCGAGGGCCGCTTCCCTGCGTTCGCTGGCACAACCGTTCGCGGGCGCGTCAGGCGCCCGCGAAAGTGGCGTCTTCTACGCCGCGCGGCGAACCCGGCTGATAAGCTGTGCCTCATGCTCGAGCCATCGCTCGACCTCTATGGGTCCACCTTCGATAGCGTTGATGGCATCTTGCGCGAACTTCTCGCGAGGAGCCGTGCGCGGTACGCCCTCATCATCGATCACAAGGGCTTCGTACTCATGCACGCGCGGGCGCTGTGGGCCCCGAAGCCGCCGTCTTTCGACTCGTTCGCTACGCTGGTGGCCTCCAACTACGCGGCCAACCGCGCGATCGCGAACTTGTTCGGCGAGGACGGTTTCCGTGAGACGGTGCAACAGGGAGCCGAGGTAGGCACGTACTTGGAGGAGCTGGGCGCGGAGGCGCTGCTCGTCACGGTTTTCGATACTACTGCCCAGTTGGGCCGCGTCAAGATCGCCACGAAGCATGCGGCTGACGCCATCCGCGTTGCCCTTGAAAGCGCGGAAGAGGCCCCGCCAGCGATGGAGTTCGATGCCGACTTCCAACAAGATGCCAACGCCCTGCTAGACGGTCTGTTCGGAACGAGGCAAAGATGAGCACCATCAACTTCTCGGCGCGCGAGATCAACTTCAAGATCGTCTACTACGGCCCCGGCCTCTCCGGCAAGACCACTAACCTCAAGCAGATCTACCAGCAGGTGCCAGCCGAGTCGAAGGGCGAGATGGTGTCGCTCGCCACCGAGGACGAGCGCACGCTCTTCTTCGACTTCCTGCCGCTTGACCTCGGCAAGGTCAACGGCTTCAAGACGCGCTTTCACCTCTACACCGTGCCTGGGCAGGTCTTCTACAACTCTTCGCGCAAGCTGATCTTGCGCGGGGTCGACGGCGTAGTCTTCGTCGCGGACTCCGACCCGGCCCGCCTGCGCGCCAACGCCGAGAGCCTGCGGAACCTGCGCGAGAACCTGCAGGAGTACAACATGCGCATCTCCGACGTGCCGCTCGTCATCCAGGCGAACAAGCGCGACCTGCCGGAGGCGCTCGACCTTTCGATGCTGAAAGCCGTCCTCGACCCGCAAGGCAAGGTGCCCGTTTACGAGGCAGTGGCCGCTAACTTCGAGGGCGTTTTCGAACCGCTGCGCGGCGTTGCCACGATGGTGCTCGAGAAGCTCGCCCAGCGCGCCTGACCCCACGACGATCTGCATTGTTCTAGCCCATCTAGACGGGAAAACTGGTCCGTTGGGCGCATGATATGGTCAGCGCGATGAAGCGCACCCCGCTGTTCGAAACGCATGAGGAACTCGGCGGCCGCATGGTCGAGTTCGCTGGCTACGCCATGCCGTTGCACTACCAGACCGGCATCAACCAAGAGCACCTCGCCGTCAGGCAGGGCGTTGGGCTGTTCGACGTCTCTCACATGGGAGAGATCCGCGTCATCGGGCCCGACGCTACCAGCTTCCTGCAGTACGCCACCCTCAACGACCCCGAGCGCCTGCGGCTAGGGCGCGGTCAGTACAGCATGCTGCCCAACGACCATGGCGGCCTGATAGACGACCTGTTCGTCTACCGCGACGGCGAGCAGGACTACCTCGTGGTGGCCAACGCGGCCAACACGGGGGCGGTGCTGCGTCACCTCCAGGACCTCGTGAAGGGTTACGACTGCCACGTCATCGACGAGTCGGACAGCGTTGCGCTCCTCGCCCTGCAGGGTCCTGGCGCGCCGATGTTGTTGGGCCAGCTCCTCGACGTCGACCTGACGCAGATCAAGCGCAACGCCACGTTAGACGTCACCCTTTCTGGCATCCCCGCGCGCCTCAGCCGCACTGGTTACACGGGCGAGGACGGCTTCGAGGTGTTCCTCCGCCCTACGGACGCCGTCGCCGTGTGGAACATGTTCGTCCAAGGAGGCGCAACGCCTTGCGGCCTCGGTGCCCGCGACACGCTGCGCCTCGAGGCGGGCTTCCCGCTGTACGGCCACGAGTTGACCGAGACCTCCAACCCGCTCTGCACCCCGTTCGCTTGGGTGGTCAAGGACAAGGAGTTCTACGGCCGCGCGGCCATGTGGGCGCCAGAGTGCAGGCGCGTTCTCGTGGGGGTGCGCCTGGAGGGCCGCGGCATCCCGCGCCAGGGATACCGCGTGTTGGACGCAAACGGCGTCGCGGTGGGCGAGGTCACCTCCGGCGCGCTGTCTCCCCTCACCCGTGACGGCATCGGCTTCGCCTGGGTCGATAGTGACCTCTCAGCGACGGGCACGGCGCTAGCAGTCGAGATCCGCGGCCAGCCAGTCGCCGCACGAGTGGCTAAGCCCCCGTTTTTCGGGGCATGATGCAGCTACACCGCCCGCGCAAGTAGCGCGGTTGAGGAGACGAGATGAAGACACCTGAAGAACTCCGTTACGCCACGTCGCACGAGTGGGTTCGCCGCGAGGACGAGGCAGTCACCGTCGGCATCACCGACTTCGCTCAGGACCAGTTGGGTGACGTCGTCTTCGTGGAACTCCCGGAGTCCGGCCGCCACGTTGCCAAGGGCGACCAAGTGGCCGTCGTCGAGTCCGTCAAGACGGCCTCCGATATCTACGCGCCCGTGACCGGCATCATCACCGACGTCAACGGCGCGCTCGAGACCACTCCAGAACTCATCAACGACCAGCCGTACGCTGCCGGCTGGCTCTTCCGCATCGAGCTAGAGAACGACAGTGAGCTGAACGACCTGCTTGACGCTGACGCGTACCAGAAGAGCGCTTCAGAGGAGAGCTGAGTGCGTTACATCCCACATACGCCAGCCGACGTCGAGCGCGCACTGGCCAAGATCGGTGCGCCATCTATCGATGCGCTCTTCGCCGACCTCCCTGAGGCGCTACGCGACCCAGGAATAGACCTGCCTCAAGGCATGGACGAGGCGAGCCTCCTTGAGCATCTGCAAGAGCTTGCGGCTAAGAACGTAGCGAGCGGGCCGAACTTCCTTGGAGGCGGTGCCCGCCGCCATTTCACCCCAAGCGTGACGGCGCACTTGGCCATGCAGAGCGAGTTCGTCACGGCCTACACGCCCTACCAGCCTGAAGTCGCGCAGGGCCTCCTGCAGGCGACGTTCGAGTACCAGACCATCATGGCTGAACTGACCGGCCTGCCGGTCAGCAACGCCAGCATGTACGACGGGGCTAGCGCGGTCGCGGAGGCCGTGCTTCTCACGATCAGGCAGACGGGGCGTGACCGCGTGCTCGTCAGCCGCGGGGTTCACCCCGAAACGCGCGCGGTGATCGCCACGTACTTGACCGCACTCGACGCCGAGCTAGAGATCGTGGATCTCGACCCTCACACGACGCGCACGCCTGACGTCGGTGACGACGTCGCCTGCTTCGTCGCCCAGCAGCCCAACTACCTGGGCTACCTCGAGGACATGGCTGGCCTGACGAGCGCCGCGCACGCTGGCGGTGCCTTGATGGTGGCCGCGGTCGACCCGCTCAGCCTGGCCGTGCTTGCGGCTCCTGGCGAGTACGGCGCCGACATCGCAGCGGGTGATGGCCAGACCCTTGGCAACCCCGTTAACTTCGGCGGTCCGGCGTTTGGGTTCATGGTCGTCGGCGAGTCACTCATCAGGCAGTTCCCAGGCCGACTGGTCGGCGAGACGGTCGACGTGGACGGCAAACGCGCCTTCGTGCTCACGTTGCAGGCGCGCGAGCAGCACATCAGGCGCTCGAAGGCGAAGTCCAACATCTGCTCGAATCACCAACTGACTGCGGTCATGGCCGCCATCAACGTCTCCGCGTTGGGGCCACAAGGGCTGCGCGACCTCGCGCTGGGGTCGGTGGCCAACGCCCATGCGCTGGCCGCTGCACTCGTGGCTGCAGGCTACGCGCCGGAGGTCGGGCGGCGTTACTTCAACGAGTTCGTTCTCCCCGTCAAGCAAGACCCCGCGCTGCTCCGTAGCGCCCTCGCGGCGCACGGAGTTCACGCTGGCGTCGCAGCGCCGGCGGAGTACGGGTTCGGCCACGCCATCGTGCTCAGCGCTACCGAAAGCACGCGCCCGGCAGACATCGCGAAGCTGATAGCGGCTCTGAACGCATGCGGCGAAGGCCCTGGCAGCGCGCAAGGGCAAGAAGAGGCGGTTGCGCATGTCTGACGCTCGTAAAGCCTCCCCCGTGCCCCTCCACCAGCAGTTGCCGCTAGTGTTCGAGCGCTCGCGGCCCGGGCGCCGTGCCTCACAACCGCCCACCCCCGCGGAGTTCGATGCGGCGGCGGTCCTCGGCGCCGAGAACCTGCGCAAGGAAGCGCCGCGCCTGCCAGAGGTCAGCGAACTCGACTTGGTTAGGCACTACACGCAGTTGGCCCACAGGCAGATGAGTATCGACGCCAACATCTACCCACTCGGCAGCTGCACCATGAAGTACAACCCTAAGGTGAACGAGGAAGCGGCGAAGCTCTTCCAGGACCTCCACCCGTACCAGGCGCCAGAGACCGTTCAGGGCGCCCTTGAGCTGCTCTACAACTTGCAGCACGACCTTGGCGCCATCACGGGCATGGACGCCGTGAGCCTGCAACCAGCAGCTGGCGCGCACGGTGAGTTGGCTGGCATCCTCATGATCCGCGCCTACCACCGGTCACGGGGCGAGGGTGAGCAGCGCCGCGTCGTTCTCGTGCCCGACGGTGCCCACGGCACCAACCCGGCAACGGCCGCCATGGCAGGCTACGACGTCGTCGAGGTGCCAACCGGGCCGGATGGCGAGGTGGACCTTGAAGCGTTCAAGGCGCGCCTCAACGATCGGGTAGCGGCCGTCATGCTCACGAACCCGAACACCCTAGGGCTGTTCGAGCGCCGCATCCTCGAGATCAAGGAAGCTGCTCACGCGGTAGGCGCGCAGCTGTACTACGACGGTGCGAACCTCAACGCCATCGTCGGGCGCGTGCGCCCAGGCGACATGGGCTTCGACGTCGTGCACCTCAACTTGCACAAGACCTTCACGACCCCGCACGGCGGCGGCGGCCCAGGCACGGGCCCTGTCGGCGTCAAGGCGCACCTGGCCAAGTTCCTGCCTGCACCCATCGTGGAGCGCCGCCAGGACGGGCAGTTCTTCCTGCAGAGCGACATCCCGCAGTCCATCGGGCGCATGCGGTCGTTCTACGGCAACTTCGGCAACCTCGTGCGCGCCTACACCTACATCCGGGCGCTAGGACTCGAGGGCCTGCGTGAGGTGAGCGGTTACGCGGTGCTCAACGCCAACTACTTGCGCGCGAGGTTCAAGGAGCTCGGCTTCACCGTCCCGTTCGACCGCGTGAACATGCACGAGTTCGTCGCGCAGCCGCCAACTGGCCTACGCACCCTCGACATCGCCAAGGCGCAACTCGATTACGGCATGCACCCCGCCACCGTCTACTTCCCGCTAATCGTCAAGGAAGCGCTGATGGTGGAGCCGACCGAGACCGAGTCGCTCGAGGCGCTCGACAACTACGTCGACACGCTCGCAGAGATCTTGGAGCGCAGCGTCAGCGACCCCGACTACCTGGCGGGCGCGCCTTACAACACCCCAGTACGCCGGCTGGATGAAGTGCGGGCCGCCAGGCAGCCAGTGCTCAAGTACGACTTCGCGGGCAACTAAGTTCGGCCCCAAGCAAAGGATGCGCCCCGGACGCGTGAAGTCCGGGGCGCACCTTTTGGAGTCGTTGTCCGCAAGCCACGGCCAGTCGGGCGTGGGCTAGTGGTTCAGGAGGAGCAGGAGGACGAACCCTCGCCGCTGGGCGCCGCCGCGCCATCGGTACGGAAGCTATGACCACAGCCGCATTCACTTGAAGCGTTCGGGTTGCTAACGTTGAAGCCGCCACCCATCATGTTCTCGACGTAATCGACTTGTGAGCCCCTGAGCAGTGGCCAGCTACGTTCGTCGACGACCAACCGCACGTCGCCGACCTCGAAGACGCGGTCGCCGTCTAGGCGGCGGTCGTCGATCTGCATTCCGTACTGGTAACCGCTGCAACCGCCAGACTTAACGAAGACGCGGATGGCAGCGCCTTCCTTGCCGCTGCCCTTTAGGAGCTGAGCGGCTTTATCCGCCCCCGCGGGGGTGAAGGTCATGCTTTCCGGTTCGACCATCGACTGCTGCATGCGCCGACGATACCGCACGGCGGCACCGCACCGTGCGTGGCGCGCTACTCAAGCGCGCTACTCATGCCCTCTGGTCGGGCTGCGCCTCTGGCGTCTGGACGTCCTCGGGGTCGCCCGGTATACTTCTACTTCGGTCGTGGCGCTGGCAAGGGCCGCGCACGCCCGGGGGTATAGCTCAGTCGGTAGAGCGGCGGTCTCCAAAACCGTAGGTCGAGGGTTCAAGTCCTTCTGCCCCCGCCACAAAGCGCAGCGGCGCCACCCGAATAAGGTGGCGCCGCTACTTTCGCGCCCGCGCTCTCGCACCGCGTCCTTGCCGTTAGGAACGGACATTCCGGCGTGGTATCGTCGACCTCGTGAAGCTGAAGTTTACTCGCGCCTCGAACGTGGTTCGAATAGTCGCGGCGTTGCTAGTGAGCCTCCTGCTCGCTGCGCCCGCCACCGCGGCCACCAACGAGGTCTGGGTGGTCCCGATCGACTCCCAGATCAACAGCGCAACCACGGCGTTCGTCCGCAACCGCGTGCGCCTTGCGGCCGACGAGCAGCCGTTGGCGCTCGTCTTCTACCTCGACACTCCTGGCGGCGCCGTCAACGCCATGCAGGACATCGTTGGCATCATCCTCCACGACACCACCGTCCCGACGATCGCGGTAGTCCAGAACGCCTTCAGCGCGGGGGCCTTGATCGCCATGAGCGCAGAGCACCTCGCCATGTTGCCCGGCGCGAGCATCGGAGCTGCGCTGCCCATCCTCTCGACCCCTACTGGCATCCAGGCCGTCGACGAGAAGTTCTCCTCCGCCTTGCGCGGCGAGTTCCGCAGCGTGGCGGAAGCGCGTGGCCGCAACGCCACCGTAGCCGAGGGCATGGTCGACCCCAAGGTCGAGATCCCCGGCTTGTCTACCGCAGCTGAACTCGTGACCCTCACCTCGCGCCAGGCGGTCGAGCACGGCATCGCCGACGTCGAGGCGCCTACGCTCGACGCCGCCCTCGCTGCCTTCGGGTTCGCCGGCGCCAAGACTGTCACGCTCGAGCCTGGTTTGGCCGAGCGCTTGGCGTCCATCCTCTCCCAGCCCCTGGTGGCCGCCGCCCTGATCGTGCTCGGCATCGGCGGTCTCCTCATCGAGGCCTTCACGCCAGGCTTCGGCATCCCAGGCGCCATCGGCCTGATCTCACTTGCCGTGTTCGCGGCGGCCGCCTATTTCGCTAACCCGCTCGGCTTGCTGGACGTGGCCATCCTCGTCGTCGGCATCGTGTTGTTGGCCGTCGAGGTCTTCCTCCTACCGGGCTTCGGGGTGGCCGGGGTTCTCGGCGTTGCCGCGATCATCGTGGCGCTCATCCGCATCTTCGAGGAGGGCGTCATTCCGGTGCTCGGCTACTCCGTCCTCTTCGGCGGGGTGTTGCTCGGGGTGCTCCTATGGCTACTGCCGAACAGTCGCCTAGCCGCCGCCTTCCGGCTGACTGCCCGCATCGCTACCCCGGATGGCGGCAGCCTCACGTTCGGGGGTGACCGCAAGGACCTCGTTGGTCAGGAAGGCCTCGCCCTTTCCGACCTAAGGCCGGCGGGCGTCGCGCGCTTCGGCACCGACAGAGTCGACGTCGTCAGCGAAGGCGATTTCGTCAACGCGGGCGCGACCCTTCGCGTCTTGAGAGTAGAAGGCAACCGCATTACCGTTCGCGCGGTCGACGCGCGCACGCCCGGAACACCGGGAACGCCGCCCGAACAGTCGGGCGACAAGGAGTCATAGATGTTGGATATCCCGTTACTGATCCTCGCCGGGGCAGTAGTCCTCTTCTTCATCATCCTCTTCAACTACATCCCCGTCGGCCTGTGGATCTCAGCAGTAGCGGCAGGGGTCAAGGTTTCGCTCTTCTCCCTGCTCGCCATGCGCCTGCGGCGCGTGCCGCCGAACCAGATCATCTTGCCGCTGATCAAGGCGGACAAGGCCGGCATCGAGGTGAACCAGAACCAGCTAGAGGCACACTTCCTAGCCGGCGGGAACGTCAACCGTGTGGTTGACGCGCTGATCGCGGCCGACAAGGCCCGCATCGCGTTGCCGTTCGACCGCGCGGCGGCCATCGACCTGGCCGGTCGCGACGTACTCGACGCCGTCAAGGTCTCCGTCAACCCGCGCGTCATCCAGACCCCGAACGTCAGCGCCGTTGCCAAGGACGGCATCGAACTCATCGCCACTGCCCGCATCACCGTGCGCGCCAACCTCGAGCGCCTCGTCGGTGGCGCTGGTGAAGAGACGATCATCGCCCGCGTGGGTGAGGGCATCGTCTCCTCCATCGGCTCGACGAACAGCCACAAGCACACGCTCGAGAACCCAGACATCATCTCCAAGACGGTGCTCGCGAAGGGCCTCGACTCCGGCACGGCCTTCGAGATCCTCTCGATCGACATCGCTGACGTGAACGTTGGGCGCAACATCGGTGCTCAGCTGCAGACCGACCAGGCGGAGGCCGACAAGCGCGTGGCGCAGGCCAAGGCGGAAGAGCGCAGGGCCATGGCCGTGGCGGCCGAGCAGGAGAACCGCGCTCACGTCGAGGCCATGCGCGCCAAGGTCGTCGAGGCAGAGGCCGAAGTGCCGCAGGCCATCGCGCAGGCCTTCCGTGAGGGCAACTTGGGCGTCATGGACTACTACTCCCTGCAGAACATCCAGTCGGACACGGCCATGCGCGGCAACATCGGGCATGCGGCCGGGGAGGGCAGCGACAAAGGGTGAACATCGGCTTCGAGGAAATCCTTGGGCTGGTCTTCTTCATCTTCTTCGTCGTCGTCCCGCTGTTCTCGAAGAAGAACAAGCCGCAGTCGCGAGGGGGGCCGCCCGCTGGCGGCGCCCCTACGTCCTCACCAAGGCCGGGGGCGCCCGACTCAGGCGCGGCAGGTTCGGGAGCGCCGGCTGCGAGCGGAGGGCCGCGTCCCGGAGGTCCGGTCATGGCCGACGCGCGGCAGGCAGAGCCCGGCTCGTGGCGCGAGATCCTAGCCGAAGTTCAGCGCCGCGTAGCGGAGGCGGAAGTCCGGGAGTCTGGCGGCAGTGCCACGCCACCCGAGCAGCGTCGCTCTACCAGCGGCATGCCTCAAGCGCGCTCGACTACCACCCTTGCGCCTGAGCGCACGAGCGGATCGCTAGTGTCCGGGCGCACAAGCTCGGCCAGCGCCAGCGGCGGTGGGCTCGTTACTAGCGACCCGTTCGGTGGCGGCCTCGTCAGTGGCGTGCCCGCGCCCGCCAGCATGGGCCGCGAGGGCATGATGAGCAGCCCACTCGCCGCAGCGGAGCCTCTAAGGGTGACGCGCCTTGGCGGCAGGAGCCGCCAACCAGAAGACCCAGACGTCGCTACCGTGACCCCGCGACGGCGCGGCCAGGCAGTAGCGGCTAGAATGGGCGCGCCCACGCCTGAGGGGCCCAAGCTCCTGAGGACGGGTCGAGACGACATCTTGCGCGGCATGATCTGGCACGAGATTCTCTCGGAACCGGCCGCCTTGAAGCGGTCCAGGAGGACGACATCGCGACGTCAATGACGCTCAAGCTGCGTAGCCCGGCCGAGGCACTGTCCTTGTACGGCCACAACGACGAGAACCTGAAACTGATGCGGACCCGCCTGCGCGCCAAGGTCGTTGCGCGCGGCGACGAACTGCGGTTGAGCGGCGAGCCCGCCGAAGTCGCGGCCGCCGAGAGGGCGTTCCGTAACTTGCTGTCGACCATCAGGCAAGGTGGCGAGGTGAGCCTCGCCGAGATCACCTTCGGAGACCTTAGCGCCGGGTACGAGGCCGAACTAGAAGGCGGCGTCGACGGCGCCGTGGAGACGCTAGACGCCCCCGCGCCGCGCACTGCCCCAGCTACCGGCGCAACGGAAGCGCGGCTCCCGGGCAGGACGCGCCCAAAGACAGCCGGACAACGGCGTTACGTCAACGCCATCGCGAGCAGCCCCATCACGTTCGGCTTGGGCCCCGCCGGGACTGGCAAGACGTACCTGGCGGTCGCGATGGCGGTCGAGAGCCTGATGGCGAACCGCGTGAAGCGCATCATCCTCACGCGCCCGGCCGTCGAGGCCGGAGAGCGCCTCGGCTTCCTGCCTGGCGACCTGCAGGCCAAGATAGACCCGTACCTGCGGCCTCTCTACGACGCGCTGCACGACATGCTCCCAGCGGACAAGGTCGAGCGCCTCCTCGAACAGGGCACCATCGAGGTCGCGCCACTGGCGTTCATGCGCGGTCGCACCCTGAACGACGCTTTCATCATCCTCGACGAGGCCCAGAACACTACCCCTGAGCAGATGAAGATGTTCCTCACGCGCATGGGTTTCAACAGCAAGGTCGTCGTTACGGGAGACACCACCCAGACCGACCTCCCGACGACCATACAGAGCGGTCTGACTACCGCGCGCGCCATCCTGCAGGGCATAGACGGCATCGAGTTCCAAGAGTTCAGCAAAGCCGACGTCGTGCGTCACCCCCTGGTGGCAGAGATTGTCCTAGCGTATGAGCGGAACGCCTAGACGCATAGCGAGCGGCGGCGTAGCCCGCTACTGGGTGCTTGCCCTCCTCGCAGCGGCCGTGTTCGGCCTCATCCTCTACAGCGTCTACGGCACGCGGCAACGCACGCCACTACGCATCGGGCAAGCCAGCCCGCAGACCTTCATCGCACCCGTAGACACACAAGTCGTAGACATGATCGCCACTCAGCGCGAGAGGCAGTCGGCGCGCGCACAGATCGAACCCGTTTACACCTCTGACCTGCAGGTCACGACGCTCGTGCTCGCAGCGATAACTACCTCAGGGCTGCCTGCGCCGGTCGTCGACGAGGTGATCAGCCGTTACCAATCGCCAAGCGGCGTGCGGGCAAGCGAGCTCCCAGCGTTCATTCAGGAGGCAACGAACCTCGCGCCACCTGACCGCCAGCGCGAGACGCGGCTCGTGCTCGAGAGGCGCCTCGCGGCCAACTCCGTGCCCAACGACCGCCTCACGCAGGTCGCGCGAGACGCCGCCGCCGCCGCAGTTGCGCCCGTCATGCAGTCACTCGAGTCCGGTCAGGTCCTCGTGCAAGCCGGAGAGCCGCTAACTGAAGATCAACTGCGCGTCCTCGACTCGCTCGGGCTCTACAGCGCCCGCGTCGAGGCAGCGTCGCAGACCGCGTGGATAGTCGTAGGCGTCGTGCTCCTCACCCTCATGCTGATCGCGCCTCTGCTGTTCGCGCGCGGCATGCTCTTCGAGGGCATGACCTTCCGCAAGGTCGCGTTCCTCGTGGCGCTCAGCCTCGGCACCCTCGCACTGCAACGCCTGGCAGTCGACGTCTCGCCCAACTTCCTGTTCGCGCTCCTAGTGCCGCTCGTGGTAGCCGCGCTGCTCGGGCCGCGCGTCGCCCTTCCGTGGGCCGCGTGGATGGCCCTGGCCGTTGGCCTGCTCACCCCCACCGCCGCACTCTTCGCGGTTGCGGCAACGCTCGTCGGCGGGGCGCTGGCCGCCACGATGATGCGCAAGGTCGGCAACCGTTTGAGCCTCCTCCTGGCAGGAGCCGTCGGCGGCTTGGTCGCGGGCCTCACGCTCGTTGCGTTGGTGCTCGTTGGCGGCGGCATGACGACGGCGGCGATGGCAAGTGGCGCCATGCTCCTCACGGCCGGTGGGGTGCTAGCTGGGGTGCTTGCGCTCGCGCTCCTGCCGATCGCAGAGGGCGGCTTCGGCTTCCTCACCGACTTCCGCCTTACCGAGCTCTCCAGCCCTGGCCACCCTCTGATGCAGCGCCTCATCACGGAGGCGCCAGGCACCTACCAGCACAGCCTCATCATCTCCAACCTGGTGGACCAGGCCACCAAGGCCGTCGGCGGCAACCCGCTCCTAGCCCGCGTTGGGGCGCTTTACCACGACGTTGGCAAGATCAAGCGGCCGAGCTTCTTCGTCGAGAACCAGTTCTCCGGCGATAACCCGCACGACCGCATCAGCCCGCACCTCTCCTACCTGATCATCACGAGCCACGTGCGCGACGGCGTCGAGCTCCTCCACGAGAACCGGCTCCCTGAGGAACTAGTGCCGTTCGTCGCCGAGCACCACGGCACCACCGTCCTCAGCTACTTCTATAAGCGCGCGCTCGACGAGGGCCAGGTCGAAGAGCTCAACTTCCGCTACCCAGGGCCGAAGCCGCGCTCGAAGGAGACCGGCATCCTCATGCTCGCAGACGCCGTCGAGTCGGCTTCACGCACGCTATCGGACCCGACGCCGACGAGCATCCGGTCGCTCATCGACCGCCTCATCAAGCAACGCCAGCAGGACGGCCAGCTCGACGGGACGCCCCTGACACTCAACGACTTAGAGGTCATAGCCGCCACGTTCCAACGCATGCTCACGGCGATCCTCCACCGGCGCATCAGTTACCCGAGCGCCGAGGAGGTGCGCGGCCTGAAGCGCGTACGTGGTGAGAACGCGGACGGCCGGGAAGGGGGCAAGGGTGGACCAGGTAGAGGTATTGGACGAGACCGCACGCTTCCCTCGAACTGAGCGACTCCGTGAGGTCGTAGCGCTGTATCTGCAAGGCGCAGGGCTTGGGGACCGCGAGGTGACGATAGTCCTGCTCGACGACGCGAGCGTCGCTGAACACAACCTGCGCGATCGCGGGGTCGAGGGGCCGACCGACGTCCTCTCCTACCCGACCTACGAACCGGACGGCGCCTGGTTCCCTGGCGTAGCCCACCTCGGCGACGTACTCATCAGCCTAGACACGGCCGAACGGCAAGCTGCCCAGCACGGCCACTCGACCGAGGACGAGGTCATGGTGCTAGCCGCTCACGCCATCACGCACCTCACGGGCCTCGATCACCATGACGACGAGGAGTGGAAGCCGTTCCTCATCGCCCAGGCGCGCATCTTGGAGATCGCCTGCGAGGCGCAGAGCCCCTCGTGAGCCCCGTGCGCTTCAGGCGGAGCTTGGGGTTCGCGTTGGCGGGCGTGCGGCTCGCCTGGCGCGAGCAGCGCAACTTTCGCATCGAGGTCGTCATCGCGGTCGCGGTGCTGCTCCTCGCCTGGTGGACGAGCGCAACCGTCGCGCCGATCCTGATGATGACGGGGCTCGTCCTCGCCTTCGAACTGACGAACAGCGCCGTCGAGGCGCTGGTAGACCTCGTGCAACCCGAACACCATGCCCTGGCGGCCGCCGCCAAGGACCTGAGTGCGGGAGCCGTTCTCGTGGCGGCGCTCGCCGCGCTGACCGTTGGGGTGGTTGTGATAGGGCCGCCCCTCCTTCGTAAACTACAACTAGGTCTTGGAGGGGGTTGAACCTTGAACGAACGCCGTGCTTCCTCGCTCGATGACGTGCCACGCGACCTGCTTGACGCCGCGCGCGCCGCTCAGGACAACGCGTACGTGCCGTACTCGCGCTTCCCCGTTGGGGCGGCGCTGCGCACGGCCAGCGGGCGGGTCTATGCCGGCGCCAACGTGGAGAACGCCAGCTTCGGCCTGACGCGCTGCGCTGAGCAGTCGGCCGTGCAGGCGATGATCAGCGCGGGAGAGCGTGAGTTCAGTGAAGTCGTCGTCGTGTCGTCGTCTGAGACGCCCGCGTCGCCGTGCGGCTCGTGCCGCCAAGTGCTCTTCGAGTTCTCCCCCACCGCGCTCGTTCACATGGTGAACGGCGCTGGCCAGGTAGTCACCACGACGGTCGCCGAGCTACTGCCTGGCGGATTCCGTCTCTGACGGCGCCCTGACCTGAGTATTCTCACGCTCGCCTAGGTATACTCCGCCGTGATGCCTCGACGCCTCTTCACCACGTTCTTGGCGCTAGCAGCGGCACTTGTGCTGCTTCAGGCGCCCGCCGCGGCCCAGAACGCCACCGCAGTAACTCGCGTGGTGATTCTGCCGTTCGATACCGACGCTGCCGTTTCGCCCTACCAGTTGGGCCTACCAACGGCACTGCAGCACGCCCTCAATCAACTCCCGAACGTCTACGTTCCACCGATAGGCGACGCCGCGTTGGTCGCCAACAAGGCAGCGGCCGCGCAGGTCGACGTGCAGGCAACCATCGGCCGCTTGTTCGACGCGAACGCGGTCGTAACGGGCAGGGTATCGACGGGCGGTGGCGGAGTGACTGCCACCATCAACGTGACCATCGGCGGAGCGACCAAGCCGCTAACCGTACAGGGCGCCAACCCGGCCGCCTTGGCGGCGGCTGCGGCAGACGCCGTAGCGCGCACCGTGTTACCCAACAGCAGCGCCGCCAACCTGGCACGCGTTGCCGCTGCCGCGAACCAGACCCCCTCGGTCGCCAGCCTCGCACCGACGGGCCTCGCCGCCTCCGGCCTACCAGGCGCCCGCTCTGACGACCTAGCCACCGCAGCCGGGCTCGACGCCGGCTCGGCCTGGGTGCAGGTCGAGTACGCCCGCATACTGGCGCTAGAGGGCGACCTCGCCGGAGCCGTCGCAGCGGCGAAGGTCGCCGTAGAACTCGCTCCAGACGATGCCGAAGTGCAGGCCACGGCCGGCGTAGTCTTCGACGCCGCTAACGAACCCGAACTCGCCACCGCGGCCTTCGCCGCGGCGCTCACCGCTAACCCAAGCCACGCCGTTGCGCTGGCAGGCCGCGCCTCCATGGAGGCCGCTTCTGCCACCCCGTCCGCAGATCCAAGCGTGGACCTGCAGGCAGCGATCAACGCCTACCCGCGCTTCATCGACGCCTACATCCGGCTGAGCTCACGCCAGGCGGATTCACAGCGCGCGCTACAGACGCTGCGCCGCGCCGAGAGCTACGCACCAGAGTCAGTGCTGTTGCGGGGCGCGGTCATGCGTCGCCTCATCGACGGCGGCGCCGCCGGTGACGCCCTCGCCTACTTGCAGCAGGCCGTCGGCGAACCGCTCGCCCGGTCGGCCGGCCTCTACGCCCTCGGCCGGTTGCTGCCGTCCGCCTACGCGACCGACGCCCTCGCGATCGTTGAAGCAGGCAAGGCCCTCTACCCGAACAGCACCGACCTGGTCGTCGCGCAAGCCGACCTCCTCCTGCAGAGCGGACGCGCCGAGGAAGCCGAAGCGCTCCTCGGACCGCTTTACACCCAGAACCCGAACGACGTCGCGGTTGGCAACCTCCTCGCCGTTGCCCAAGCACGGCGCGGCGACCTCGACGGCGCGCGCCGCACCTTCGAGGCACTGCGCGGCAGCGGCGCCGACGTGGACCGCAGCCTCGCCGAGCTCTACCTCGCTGCCGGACGCGCCAACGGGGCGCTGCAGATCATCGAACCGCTGGTGACCGCCAGCCCGGACGACGCCGAGTTGCAGGCCCTTTACGGCACGGCACTCGTGCGCGTCGGTCGCCTCGAGGACGGCGAGAAGGCGCTGAAGCGCTCCCTCGACCTAGAGCCGGGGCAAGCGCTCGCGCAGCGCAGCCTCGAGCTACTCGGTGAGCAAAGGCAACTCACTGGCGGCGGCGACGTTGCCTTCGAGGAGGAAGCCGGCGTTGCCTTCCAGCAGGGCCTCTACGCCCTCGACGTCAGGGACTTCGCCGCGGCCGTAAGCGCCTTCGAGCGCTCGAACGAGCTGCAGCCTACCGGCCTGGCGTCCTTCTACCTCGGTTACGCCAAGCAGTTCAGCGGTGACACGCGCGGGGCGATCGGCGACTACGAGGCCGCGCTTGAAAGCTACCCAGACTCTGACATCGTGCTGAACAACCTCGGTTACTCGCAGATCGAACTCGGGCGCTTCGACCTCGCGCTCGATTACCTGCGCCGCGCCGTAGCAGCCAACGCCGACAACGCGCAGGCGCACCTGAACCTCGGGATCGTGTACTACGCCATCCAACGCTTCGACGAGTCGATCGCCGAGTTCACGGAAGCCGGCCGCCTCGACCCGGGCCTGACCGCCATGACCGACGGGCTCATCTCGGACGTGCGCGACCGCATGGGCCAGTAGCTCGCGTCCACCAAGTAACCCGCCACGTCACTCATGGGGCCGCGCCGAGCGGCCCCATTCACGACGCGCTAGCATGGGACCCATGACGATAAGGAACGCCGTGAAGGCGCTCGCGCCCTACCACTTCACACCGCACCCCGAACCAATCAAGCTCGACCAGAACGAGAGTCCAGACGACGTTCCCGAGCTGATCAAGGTCCGAGTCATGCAGCAGTTGGCTGGCGTGGCGTGGAACCGCTACCCGGAGCTGTCGCCCGCGAAGCTCGAGGGTAAGCTGGCCGCCAAGCACGAGTGGCCGACAGCAGGTGTGGTGGTGGCCAACGGGTCAAACACCCTCATCCAGGCACTCACCATCGTGGCGGGCCTTGGTCGCAAGGTCATCACGGTCGCCCCGACCTTCGCGGTGTACGCCGCTCAAGCGCGCCTACTCGAAGCGCGACTGATCGAAGTGCCGCTTGGAGCCGATTTCGCCCTACCCTCGAGCGCTCTGTTATCCGCCATGGCGGGAGGGCCTGGAGTCCTGTTCCTGGCTAACCCGGCAGCTCCAACCGGCAACCTCTACAGCGCAGCACAGGTAGAGGAACTGATCGCGGCGGGCGCCGACCAGACCCTGGTCGTCATCGACGAGGCGTACGCCGAGTTCGCAGGCGCTGACCTCGTGAAGCTCGTTGCCCGCTACCCTAACGCCGTTATCCTCAGGACCTTCAGCAAAGCGTTCGGCTTGGCTGGGGCCCGCGTAGGTTACGCGCTCGCCCACGCGGAGGTGGCGCAGGAAGTCAGGAAGGCGCTGCTGCCCTTCAGCGTCAACCCATGGCAAGTCGCCGTGGCAAGCGCCCTCCTCGACGAGGAGGACCTCGTCAGCGCCCGCGTGCAGCACGTCAAGGACGAACGCGCGCGCATCGTGGCGGCCCTGGCGGCGATGCCGGGGGTACGGCCGTTCCCCTCCGAGGCCAACTTCGTGCTGTTCCGCACTTCCGATCCCGCCGGCGTCTACGAGCGCCTCCTCGCAGCAGGCATAGTCATCAGGCGCCAGGACCACCTGCCAGGCGCCGCGGGCTGCCTGCGCGTGTCTGTTGGCACCAGTAGCGAGAACGACGCCTTCATCACCGCCTGCCGTTCCGCGGTCGAGCCGCAGTCACTGGTTAACGGAGGCGCAAGATGAGCCGCACCAGTCAAGTCTCGCGCGTAACGAGCGAGACGCAGATCACCGTGAGCCTCGACCTCGACACCACGCAGGGCACCGCGAGCGGAGCGGTAACGGGCCACGGCTTCCTCGATCACTTGCTCGACATGCTCGTGAGGCACGGTCGCTTCGACCTCGCAGTCGAGGCTACGGGCGACCTGCACATCGACGTGCACCACTTGGCGGAGGACTGCGGGATCGTCATCGGCCAGGCGGTCGGGCAGGCGCTAGGCGACCGCAAGGGCATCGAACGTTACGGCAGCGCCTTCGTGCCGATGGATGAGACGCTCGCCCACGTCGTGCTGGACCTATCTGGTAGACCGCACTTGTCGTTCGACCCGAGCGGGCTCGTTGGCGACTCCGGCGGCTTCAACGCCTACCACCTGCGCGAGCTGCTCCGCGGTTTCGCCAACCACGCTGGCGCCACCATGCACGTGCGCCTGTTGGCGGCGGACGAGTCACACCACGCCTGCGAGGCTGTCATGAAGGCGTTCGCGAGGGCGCTGCGCGACGCCACCCGCGTAACGCACGCGGAGCTACCCTCCACCAAGGGGCTCTTATGAGGAGCGTCGTCGTCGACTACGGCGCGGGCAATCTGCGCAGCATCGAGCGCGCACTCGAGCGCGCCGGCTTGAGGCCACGCGTGGTTGACGACCCGGCCGCGGTCGGCACGCCCGACCTGCTCGTACTGCCTGGGCAAGGGCACTTCGGGCAGGTGGCGCGTGCGTTCCGCGCGTCAGGCTTCGAGGCCGCCGTGCGCGGTCACCTCGCGGAGGGTCGAGCGTTCCTCGGAATCTGCGTCGGGCTGCAACTACTGTTGGACGGCTCTGACGAGGCGCCAGACGAGCCCGGCCTTGGCCTGGTGCGCGGCTGGGTCAAGCGTTTTCCTGCTGGGCACGGCAGCGTGCCGCAGATGGGTTGGAACCAACTGACGCCACGGGGTGCCTCGCCGCTCCTCGCGGGAGTCGCGGCCGGGGCATACGTCTACTTCGCGAACTCGTACTACGCGGAGGTGGCGCCCGGCGCCGCGCCGTTGCCAGGCGCAACCACGGAGTACGCCGGCGTGACGTTCCTCTCGGCGTTCTCCTACGGCAACGTTTACGCGACGCAGTTCCACCCAGAGAAGAGCCAAGGCGTTGGGTTACACATACTCTCGAACTTGGCGCCGCTGATCGGCCAGGCGGCAGCGTGAAGTCACGGGTGCTGATGCTCGTCGCGGCCATCTTCATGGCCGCCCCGAGTTGGGCGGCGGCGGAGGCGTGGGCGGTTCAAACCGTGGCGCTACGCGACTACCGTGAGGCGCAGTCGGCCGCGGACGACTTGCGCTCGCGCGCGTTCGACGCCTACACGGAGTTCGCCATGCAGGACGGCCTGCAGTTCGTGCGCGTGCGCATCGGCTGTTTCACTGACCGGTCAGCGGCGGAGGCGATGGCGGAGGCCATCACCGGCGCCATAGTCCGCGAGGCGGCCGTCGTGGAGTTCACGTCCGGCGCTACGGCGCGCGCCTGCGCCTCACGCACGGTTGGTTTCATGAAACCCGCTGAGTGGGCGCCTGTCAACGACGCTGGCACGGTCCCGGCGTTCAACGTCAAGGTGGCGGGCCAGGACGCGCGCGTCGTTCACGACGGTACGCGTTGGCGCGTGATCCAGGGCCTCGGGCCCATCCCGCTGCTCACAGTCGAACCGACCGCGACCTTCTCGGAAGTCGTGCGGGGCGGCAAGCGCTTCGTCGTGCAGGACGTTGGCCGCACGGCGATCATCCTCTGCCCAGGAACGTTGCTGACACACGTAGGCGACTTCGCGATCGTCGAGCAGGGCGAGTTGCTCGTGGCCTGCGAGTTCATGATGGAGACCCCGTGAGCGGCCAGGAGACGCCCGGTGCGCAGCCGCTGCCACTCGTCGTCCTCACCGGCCTAAGCGGCGCCGGCAAGACGACGGCGTTGCACGCGCTGGAGGACATCGGCTTCTACACCGTCGATAACCTCCCGCCCGCCCTATGGCCCAACTTCGTCGAGACGGTGACGGGCGAGTGGAAGGGCGTCTGCATCAGCATCGACATTCGCGCCCGCGACTACCTGAAAGACGCACCGGGTGCAATTGCGCGCCTCAAGGAGCAGGGGCGCGCCCCGCGGCTACTGTTCCTCGACGCGTCGGACGAGGTGCTCGTCAAACGCTACAATTTCACGCGCCGCGCGCACCCGATCTCCACCGGTACTCTCACCTCTGACCTGGCCGCCGAACGCGTGGTCCTCGAGCCATTACGCGCGCTGGCGGACGACGTCATCGATACGACCAGCACCAGCGCGAGGGCGCTAACGCAGCTCCTGTGGGACCGCTTCTCCGGCGGGGCTGGGCCGCTACTGCGGTTGGTGTCGTTTGGCTTCAAGCGCGGCATCCCGACCGACGTCGACGTCGTCCTCGACGTGCGCGGCATGCCAAACCCGTTCTACTCCGACGAGCTGAGGCCACTGCCCGGCACGGATGCGGAAGTCCAGCGTTACGTCTTCACCCCTGAGGCGCTCGAGCTTTACCACCAGATCCGCCTGTTGGTGCGCTCGCTCGCGTACTTGGCTGAGAGCACCGGGCGTAGCAACTACGTGGTCGCGGTCGGATGCACGGGCGGGCAGCACCGTTCGGTTGCCGTCGTGGAGCGGCTTAGTCACGACCTGGCGGGCAGTTACCGCACGCAGGCGCAGCACCGCGACCTCGAGGCCGCGCTGGCCGAGCACCACAAGGGGGGCGAGGAAGCGCGATGAACGGCGGCTTGGCCGGCTTAGGCAGGATGCGGTTGTGGTTGGCGCCCGGCATGGGCGTCAAGCGGCACCTGTTGCTGGCCACCAGCGGCGGTCTCCTCCTCGTGCTCGGGGCCGTGGGGTGGGGCCTGTGGGCTTTCGACGAGGGCCGGGCCCAACTAGCCGAACCGATCGAAGCCATGCTGCGTTCGAGCCCGTGGGACAACTTCGGTGGCTGGATCTCCGTCGCCGTGGCCCTGCTTGGCCTCGGCGTCGCCATAGTCGCCATCGGCCGGCTCAACCGTTCGTTGCTCTCCCACTGGCTGCCGCACCCCGATGACGCGGCTCGCCTGCTCAACCGTAGGGTGCTGCTCGCTAAGGGGCCGCGCGTCGTCGCACTCGGCGGCGGCAGCGGCCTCTCGAACCTGCTGCGTGGTCTGCGCAAGCACACCACTAACCTGACTGCGGTGGTCGCCGTCAGCGACGATGGTGGGAGCTCGGGGCGGTTGCGTCAAGCGTTCGACATGCCTGCGCCGGGTGACCTAACAGACTGCCTCGCCGCGCTGTCGGATAACGAGTCGGAACTAACGCGTTTGTTGCAGTACAGGTTCAACCGCGGGCGAGAGCTGGACGGCCACACCTTCGGCAACTTGTTCATCACGACGGTCGCGGAGGTAGAGGGCGACTTCGGTAACGCCTTGAGGCTCATGAACCGCCTCCTCGACTTGTCTGGCGCGGTCTACCCCGCCACGGCCGAACCCGTGACCTTGGTCGTCGAGAAGGTCGGTGGGGAGATCGTGCGTGGCGAGGCGGCGCTGCGCTCCGTACCCGGTGCCGTCAAGGCGCTCGCGACTGAGCCCGCTGCACCGCAGGGGCTACCGGAGGTCGAGTTGGCGCTCCTAGCGGCGGACCTCATAGTCCTTGGGCCCGGCAGTCTGTTCTCGAGCACCATCCCGCCACTGCTGGTTCCGAGCGTGGTGGCAGCCGTCAATCGCAGCCCGGCTAAGCTCGTCTACGTGTGCAACATCATGACCGAGGCCGGTGAGACTGACGGTTTTGACGCGTACGACCACGTCGCCGCGCTCCAGGACCACGGCGTGCGGGCCCCGGACATCGTCCTGTGGAACTCGTCACCGGTCGACAAGGCGCGCCTCGAGAACTACCGCGGCGAGGCGGCGGACCTGGTCGCAAGGGCCAAGCCGCGTTTCACAGAGGCCGGCATCATCGTCATGGAGTTGCCGCTGCTCGGTAGTGGCGCGGTGGCGCAGCACGATAGCGACAAGCTCGCCGCCGTGCTCGCTGACCTCGCAACCGGCTCCGCCCGCCAACCTAGGCCGCGGCGCACGCAGCACCTCGAACCAGGAGCTTCAGCTTGATTCTGCCTGTCATCCTCGCACTCATCTCGCTAAGCACCAGCGATCCGAGCGGTGACGCGTTCGGCGACGGCAGCCTCACGCCGCCAACCGCGCCCATCTACGCGAACGCGGCAGTGTTCGACTTGCAGTCCGTAACTTTGGACGCGACCCCCAACGGCACACGCCTTGGGGTCACGCTCGGCGCGCTCGGCGAAGTGGCGGTTGGTGACGCGGAGGCCTCAGACGACGCCGCACCGGCCTCCGCCGAGCTAGGCGATGACGCGGCCGCGGGTGTCGAGCCGCCGGCGACGGAGCGGCCCGTGACGGCGTTCATGCCGAGCATCGTTGACGTTTACCTTGGCGAGGTGGCCGGTGGCTTCGATACCACCTTGCCCGGACCAGATCTGCTCTTCCCGCAAGGGAGCGGTTGGTTGTATGCCGTTCGCATCTCGGGCGATGGCGCTTACTACGTCGCGTATCCGGAGCCCCCTCCGGCTGGGCAAGGCGCGGAGGCGCCCACCATGGCGGACCTCCCGCGCGTGCCCCTCCAGGTGCTCGCGATCGAGGAGACCCTCGTCGTCTACTTGCCTTTCACCCTGCCAGAGGACATCGCCGTTCAGGCGCTGGTCGGTGTGTACGACCCGTTCTCGCAGACGGGTTGGCGCCCGTTGGCTAGCTCACCTTCGCCGTGGGCGTTCGCTGGCGACGGCAAGCAGGTCAGCCCAGTCATCGACCTCATCGCGCCAAGCGCGGACGCTCAACGCGCCGCGCTGCAGTCAAGCGTGCTGCCGAGCACCTCGCGCACCTCGACGGTGCTCGCGGTGCCGTGGCTCTGGGTCATGCTCGCCGGTGTGCTCGTTGCCATCTTCGGCTTGGTGCTGCGTGGCAGGGTCAGGAGGCCGCTGCCGCTTGGCGCGCCAGCGGCGGACGGCGCAGCCGAACCTGGAGTTGGCGAGGAGCAGGCAGCGGAGAGCGAGGTCGGCAAGGTCACCGGGCAGGAGCTGCTTGCCGCTAGCGCGGGCGAGGAGGACGATGACGATGACGACCAGCTGGACCCGCGCGCCACGGCAGCCGACGTTCTGGCGGCCGAAGTCGCGGCAGCGGACGTAGCTGGCGGCGCGGATCAGGCGCTGCTGGTAGATGGCCGCGACGAGTTCCTCCTCGACACGGGGGAACGCGAGGCCGCTGCCGCGGTCGAACCGCCTACCCTACCCCCGCCGACTGAGCCCGTGGCTCACGTGAAGGAACCACGCGCTTTCAACACCAGCGCAGAGGACAGTTTCCTGCTCGACCTAGATGACCCGCGCGCGGTGGAGGACCTCCTGAGCGAGGACGATGAGGAGAGCTTCTGGCACCCGCGCTCGCGCAAGCCAGAGCCAGCGGTAGTGCCTCCCTCAGCGCCGCCCGAGCAGGAAGGGGCGCCGCAACCGGCTCAACTGCCCGCACCCGCGCCGGATGAACCCGCCGAGTTAGACGAGGAGAGGGGCGCCGACTAGACCGGCGCCCCCACGAAACTAGGCGGTTAACTGAACGGTTGCGCGCTGCGCGCTAGCTGCCGTACGTGCCCGTTGCTGGCAGTGCTGGCGTTACGGCGCGCTCGACGCGGGCACCTAGGCTGCGGAGGCGTTCCGCCAGTTGCTCGTAGCCACGGTCGACGTAGCGCATGCCACCGACTTCGCTGAGGCCATCGGCCGCGAGCGCCGCCACTACTAGCGCTCCACCAGCGCGGATGTCGGCGGCGTACATCGCTGCTCCGCGGAGGGGTCCACCGCGGATCTGTAGGACTTGATCGTCGAGCGTCATGCGGGCGCCGGCGTGCGCCAGCTCCTCAACGTGGGTGAAGCGGTCAGGGTAGACGTGGTCACGGACGTGGCTAAGGCCGGGCAAGGTCGCCAAGTAGGCGGAGAACGGCGCCTGCAAGTCCGTTGGCACTCCCGGGAACACGCGCGCCTCGATGTCGACGGGCCGCAGCGGGCCTGAGGCGTCAACGCTGACGCTGCGCTCGCCGCGTACGACCTTCACGCCCGTGAGTTCGAGCGCGTCGAGCACGGCGCCCATGTTCTCCGGCTCGAGGTCCGTGATGGTGACGTTGCCCCTGGTGGCGGCAGCCGCGAGCAGGAACGTGCCTGCCTCTATGCGGTCGGCGATGGGGCGGTAGTGCACGCCGTGAAGTCTCTCGACGCCTGTGATGGTGATAACAGCGGTACCGGCGCCCGTGATGTTCGCGCCCATCAAGTTGAGCATGTTGGCGAGGTCCGGCACTTCTGGTTCCCTGGCGGCGTTCTCGATGGTGACTTCGCCTGCGCCTAGCGCGGCGGCGAGCAGCACGTTCTGGGTGCCGCCTACCGTTGGCGCCTCGAAGGTCACGGTGCCGTGCAGTTTGCCGTTGCGCTTGGCGTAGAAGTCGCCGTCTTCCTCGATGATCTCGGCGCCTAGCGCGTGGAAGGCGTCAAGGTGGCGATCCACCGGCCGCGGTCCGAAAGCGCAACCTCCTGGCATGCTCACGCGCGCCTCGCCGGCGCGGGCCAGGAGCGCACCCATGATCACGAAAGACGCGCGCATCTTGCTTACGAGCGAGTACGGCGCGTGGTGGGTGCGGAGGTTGGCGGCATGCAGGTGTAGGTCGTGGCCTTCCCACCGCGTGTTGAGGCCGACGTGGCGGAGGATCTCTTCGCTCACGAGTACGTCGGATAGCTTGGGCACGTCGTGCAACACGACGGGTTCGTCCGTTAGGAGCGAGGCAAGCATCAGGTAGAGGGCTGAGTTCTTGGCCCGGAAGGCGGTCAGTTCACCCTTGAGTGGTGCGCCTCCTCGTACGAGCAAAACGTCGTGGTTCTCCATCGCCATCTCCCCGAGCGCCCGAAGCGCCTGCGCGTTAGTCTAAGTAGCGGTTGCGGGTTGCCAGCGCCGCGTGCAGCAGTAGCGCTCGTAACCAGAGTACGATGTGCAACTTACACACGCACCGCAACTGCAGTCTAAGCCGTTACAACACGAGCGTCAAGGACATGCTCATGCTGCTATAGTTGGCGCATAGAGCAAGTGGCGCATGACACTTTCCTGAGACACCATCCCTCAGGCGGCGCCACACCCGGAGGAACAGGGCCTTGGCTAAGCGCGAGAAGAGCAAGCGATTACAGGTCGTCATCACCGAGGAGCAGGACTCGCTCCTCACGAAGACCGCCTACCAACTCTCGAACCCGGAGCGGCTAGTCTCGAAGTCCGAGGTCGTGCGGCTGGGTATCGAGATGCTCAACCGCGCCGTCGAGCAGGGCCACCTCGACCCCGAGATCCTTAAGGCACTGGACGAGGCCTAGGGGCCGGGTCGGGCTGAATGTTCGAGGCCGGCGATAAGGTCGACGACCGTTACGAAGTCCTAGGTCCGCTCGGGGTCGGCGGCATGGCGCACGTGTTCCGCGCTCGGGATAACCACTTGGAGCGCACCGTCGCCCTCAAGGCCCTGAGGCCCCACCTGACGGAGGCGGACAGCGAGAGGTTCAGGCGCGAGATTCGCGCGCTAGCCCGCCTCAATCATCCGGGCATCGTCACCATCTACGACCTCGGCCTCGGCAAGCACGTCTACTTTGCGATGGAACTCATCGAGGGCGGCCCGATCACGGACCTTGGCCCGTACGAGGGCGACCCGGAACAGAGCGACCGCCTGCTAGGAGCCGCGATCACGGTGGCGGAGGCGCTCGGCTACGTCCACCGCCTTGGCATGGTGCACCGCGACCTCACCCCGCGCAACATCCTCGTCACCCCGCAGGGCACCCCCAAGGTCATGGACTTCGGGTTGGTGCAGCTGACTGAGAGCTCGCGCGCGCTAACGCGCACTGGCTTCACGCTCGGCACCCCGCAGTACATGGCTCCCGAACAGGCGACGGGCGAGCCGACGGGGGCGGCCACCGATCTCTACGCCTTCGGCGCCGTCCTCTACCGCACGGTCACGGGCGTCGCGGCCTTCGACGCAGACAACGACCAGGCCGTCCTTTACCAGCACGTCTACGGCACGCCCGTCCACCCGCAGGAGCTCAATCCGCAGGTTCCGACGCCACTCGCACGCTTGATACTCTCCCTCCTCGAGAAGGACCCGAGCAAGCGCCCAACGTCCGGCTGGGCGGTGGCAGACACGCTGCGCGCCATCAGGGCTTCGGAGTTGCAGCGCGCCCCTCAGCAGGCCAACGGCGGCCCAGGCCGCACCGGCGCCTACCCCACGGGACCGGCTAACCCGCCGGCGTTGGAGCGGCGCTGGACGCTCGAGCTCGACGAAGGCCCGCAGTTCCCGTCAGGCCTCTCGTCGGCAGGCGGCTTCCTCCTCGTGGGGCAGCGGTCGGACGCACTCGCGGTCGTGAGGCCAGCGGACGGCGGCCTCCAAGCCACCTTCGCGCTACGTGACGAGGCCAGCCAAGCACCGCTCGTCGTTGGAGACACCCTCTACCTAGCCAGTCGCGACGGCGCCATGCGCGCCCTCCACTGGCCCCGCGGCGAACTAGCCTGGGAGCGCCTCGAAGACGACGTGGTCGGCGCGGCCCAGTACGGCGCCGAACTCGTGGTTGCCATGGATGACGGCGTGGCGCAGTGGTCGGCGGCCGGCGAGGAGCGCTGGCGCCTAAGCCTTGGCGCACGGCCAGCCACCGCCCCGACGCTGCACGGCGGCCTCGCCATCGTCCCGACGCGCGACGGGTGGCTGCACGCCATCCGCAGCAACACGGGCGCGTCCGCGTTCAAGGTCGAGGTTGGGGCCGTAGCAACCCCGCCGGCCGCGGCAGGCGGGCTCCTCCTCATACCGGTGAGGGAGGGTGAGGTCCACGCGTTCGACCTCGCCAAGCGCGAGGTCGTGTGGAGCTACGACCTCGAGGGCGAGCAGTGGAGCACGCCGGTCGTGTGGCAACAGTACGTCTACGTTGTCTCGTGGGGTCAGCGGTTGCACTGCCTGTCACTGCGCAGCGGAGACGACGTGTGGACGCGCCCTCTCCCCGCCCCCGTGACGGCCTCGCCATGCGTGGCGGCGGGCGCACTCTACGTCGTTACCGAAGGCGGCGACCTCATAATCCTCGACGCGCGCAGCGGCCGCGTGCTGCTGCTGGACAAGGTCGCTAACGCCGCCATCCAGGCGTCGCCCCTGCCGCTCGGGGACCGCGTCATAGTCGCGGCCCTCGACGGCACGGTGGCGGCGTACGGTTAGGCGCTCGCCGGCAGGTCCTCGCCTGCGCGCAGTGGCGCTACCCCATCGCTGACTAACTTGTACTCGTAAGCGTCGATCAGGGCCTCGTACGACGCCTCGATGATGTTGGTGCTGGCCCCGACCGTGCTCCAAGTCCTCGCGCCGTCACCCATCTCGACTTGCACGCGCACCACGCTGGCGGTACCGGTGTCTGGGCCGGAGAGCACCCTCACCTTGTAATCGCGCAGGGCGAGGGTCAGGAGCGTCGGGTAGAACGAACCGAGCGCCTTGAGCAGCGCCCGGTCGAGCGCGTTGACGGGGCCGTCGCCCGAGGCTGCGCTGTGCTCCTCGTGGTCCCCGACCAGCAAGCGCACCGTGGCCTCGCAGCGCGGCGCGCCAACGGTCTTGTCGATCATGACGGTGAAGCCGTTGACGTGGAAGTACGGCTCGAAGCCGCCCTGCACCTTGCGCGTGAGGAGCTGGAAGCTGGCCTCCGCGCCCTCGAAGGCGTACCCGCGCGCCTCGAGCTCCTTGATGTGAGCTACGACCTCGCGGGTGTCAACGTCGGCGCCAGGGACGCCGTCCGCCGTGATGCTGGACCCAGCCGCCCACTCGGCTAGCTTGGCCACCACGTTGGCGCGCCCAGCTAGGTCGGAGACGAGCACCCGCCTGCGATTGCCAACGCTTTCGGGCGGCACGTGCTCGTAAGTCTCGGGCAACTTGTTCACGGCCGACACGTGAATGCCGCCCTTGTGGGCGAAGGCGCCGTCGCCAACGTACGCGGCGCGAACGTTAGGCGCGAGGTTGGCGCGCTCGTCGACGTAACTCGAGAGGGCCTTGAGTTCGTGCAGGCGCTGTGGCTGCGGGCGTCCAAGCTTTAGCGCGAGGTTGGCGACGATGCTGACGAGGTTAGCGTTGCCGCTGCGTTCGCCGTAGCCGTTGATGGTGCCCTGGACGTGCTGAGCGCCAGCCTGCACGGCCGCGAGGCTGTTGGCCACGGCCAGCTCACAGTCGTTGTGCGCGTGAATGCCCACCAGGACGGGGCTCATGGCCACGACCTCGCGCGTGCGAGCGGCGATGGCGTCCGGCAGCGTGCCGCCGTTGGTGTCGCACAGCACCAGCCGTTCTGCTCCTCCGGCGAGGGCAGCGTTCAGGGTAGCGAGGGCGTAGTCGGAGTCCGCCTGATGCCCGTCGAAGTAGTGCTCGGCGAGGTAGAACACCCGCCTCCCCTGCGCACGCAGGAACTCGACCGACGAGCGGATCATCTCTAGGTTGGCGTCTAGCGTGGCGCCGAGCGCGTGCTCGACGTGGAACGTCCAAGACTTGCCGAAGATCGCCACGATCTCGGTGGAGGCGTCGAGGAGGGCCCGCAAGTTGGCGTCGTCTTCGGGTGCGCTGTCCTTGTGGCGGGTGCTGCCGAACGCCGTCAGCTTGGCGTTGGTCAACTGCACGCCGCGCATGGCCTCGAAGAAGCGCGCGTCCTTAGGGTTGGAGCCGGGCCAGCCGCCCTCGATGAACTCGATGCCGAACGCGTCAAGGCGCCGCGCTATGGCCACCTTGTCGTCGCTAGTGAAGTGAACGTCCTGACCCTGCGTGCCGTCGCGCAAGGTCGTGTCGTAGATCTCGACCGCGCGTGGGCGGCTGTCATCCGGGTTCACGGTAGCGTCATGGTGAGGGTCGCGGCGGCGCTCTTCGTTCTACCCACCCCGGCCGCGAGCTTGTTCATGACGTCCACGTACGCGAGCACCGATGAGTGAACCACGTCCGTCGAGATGGCGCGGCCGAAGAGCGTCTGACCATCGGCGGTGACGCGGATGGTGACCTCACCGAGGGCGTCCGTGCCGCTGCCGATCGCTTTGAGGTCGTAACTCTCGAGCACGATGGGGATGGGCGTGAGGCTCGCGAGGGCCTTGAAGGCGGCGTCGACGGGCCCAGAGCCCGTGGCGGTGGCCTCGAGCAGCTCGTCAGGTGCCCGCAAGCGCACGAGCGCCTGGGGCGTCATGCCGCCCGTGCCGGACTGGAACTGCACGTGCTCTAGCCGGTAGGTCTCCGCGACCTTGACGAGCTCGTTCTCGACCAAGGCCCTGATGTCCTCCGTCGTGACCGCTTGCTTGAGGTCGGCCAACTCCTTGAACTGCTTGAAGAGGTCGTTGAGCTGCTCAGGCTTGAGGTCCTCGTAACCAAGCTCGCCGAGGCGTTGCCTGAACGCGTTGCGGCCAGAGTGCTTGCCCATGACCAGCACGCCAGCCTCGCGGCCAACCAGTTCGGCGTTCATGATCTCGTACGTGCTCTTGTTCTTGATGACCCCGTCTTGGTGAATGCCCGCCTCGTGCGCGAAGGCGTTCTCGCCGACAACGGCCTTGTTCGGCTGCACCACCATGCCCGTGTAACGCGAGACGAGCCGTGAAACGCGGTAGATCTCGCGCGTGTTGATGCCGATGTCGTGGCCGTAGTGATCGCGGCGCGTGTAGAGGGCCATGGCTACTTCCTCGAGCGAGGTGTTACCCGCGCGCTCGCCGATGCCGTTGATGGTCACCTCGACCTGCGTGGCGCCGTTCTCGACGGCCGCAAGCGTGTTCGCCGTTGCCATGCCGAGGTCGTCGTGGCAGTGCGTCGAGATGCTGACGCCGCTGGCCTCCGGGACGTGCGTGAAGATGTTGCGGATCAGGCGCCCGTAATCCTGGGGCGTGCCGTACCCCGTCGTGTCCGGGATGTTGACGGTCGTCGCGCCTGCTGCGATGGCGGTGCGCACGAGCTGGTAAACGAACTCCGGGTCGGCGCGCATGCAGTCCTGCGCTGAGAACTCGACGTCGTCCGTGAACTGCGTGGCGTAACGCACCATCTCTTCGGAGATCTCGAGGACTTCCGCCCGCGTCTTGCGCAGCATGTACTCGAGCTGCACGTCACTGGCGCTCGTGAAGAGGTGGATGCGCCCCCGTTCGGCTGGGGCGATGGCCTCACCGGCACGCTCGATATCGAGTTTGTGCGTGCGTGCGAGAGCCGCGATCACGGGCCCGCGTACGTCCTTGGCTATGCGGTACACGCAGTCGAAGTCGCCGCTTGAGGTGATCGGGAAGCCCGCCTCGATGATGTCGACTCCCAGTTTCGCGAGCGCGACGGCGATCTCGAGCTTCTGCTGCGTGTTGAGCGCAACGCCGGGGCTCTGCTCGCCGTCGCGGAGCGTCGTATCGAAGAACTTGATGTAGGCCATGCCTCTGCCCTTCCCCGCTTCTACTTGAAGCGAATCAGCGCTTGGTGCCGATGAACGGCATCATCTTGCGAAGGCGCGCGCCGGTGCGTGCCAGGAGGTGCATCTCGGTGTTCTTGCGTCCCGCCTTCAGGCGCGCTTGGCCCGTGACGTTCTCGGTGAGGAAGTCGTTGGCGAAGGCGCCGCTGCGGATGTCGTCGAGCACGCGCTTCATCTCGGCCTTCGTCTCGCTAGTGACGATGCGCGGCCCGGTGCGGTAATCGCCGAACTCGGCCGTGTTGCTGACCGAGTAACGCATGCGCTCCATGCCGCCCTCGTAGATGAGGTCGACGATGAGCTTCATCTCGTGAACGCACTCGAAGTACGCGATCTCTGGGTCGTAACCCGCCTCGACGAGGGTCTCGAAGCCAGCCTGCATGAGGTGGGTGACGCCGCCGCAAAGGACGGCCTGCTCGCCGAACAGGTCGGTCTCGGTCTCCTCGCGGAACGACGTCTCGAGGACGCCGGCGCGGGCGCCGCCGATGGCCTTGGCGTAAGCCAAGCCGAGGTTCTTAGCGTTGCCGGTGGCGTCGTGGTGGATGGCGAGGAGGCAAGGCACCCCGCCGCCCTCCGTGTAGACGCGGCGCACGAGGTGGCCGGGGCCCTTCGGCGCGACCATGAACACGTCGACACCTTCTGGCGCCACGACTTGCCCGAAGTGGACGTTGAAGCCGTGCGCGAACAGGAGGGCGTTGCCTGGCTTGAGGTTGGGGCGGATGTGCTGCTCGAAGACGGCCTTCTGCGACTCGTCAGGTAGGAGGAGCATGACGAGGTCGCCCGCCGCCGCGGCCTCTGCGACTTCCATGACCTTCAGACCAGCTGCTTCGGCCTCAGACCAGGAGGAGGAGCCGCGCCTCAACCCGACGACGACGTCGCAGCCGGACTCCTTGGCGTTCAGGGCGTGGGCGTGACCCTGCGAACCGTAGCCGATGACGGCGATGGTCTTGCCAGCTAGGTGCTGAAGGTTGGCGTCTGCGTCGTAGTAGATGTTGGCCATGCTTAGTCGTTCTCCTTGATGTGGTGCCGCGTTCGCGGTGAGGTGATTAGGAACTCGGTGGTGTCCAGTGGGGCGGAGGTCAGGCGTGCGCGGCCGGCGTCCGCTCGAGAGCGACGCGGCCGGTGCGGATGAGTTCCACGATGCCGAAGGGGCGCATCTGGTCGATGAAGGCGTCCATCTTGGCGGTGTCGCCAGTTACTTCGAACACCAGCGCCGTGCGGGCGACGTCCACGATGTGGGCGCGGAAGTCCTGGGCGATCTGCCTTATCTCGACGCGTTCGTCGGGGTTCTTGACGGACACCTTTAGGAGCATCAGTTCGCGGTCGACGGAACGGCTGCGGGTGTGGTCGACCACGGTGAGCACGTCGACGAGCTTGTGCAGTTGCTTCTCCACCTGCTCGACGGTGTCGTCGGAGCCACTGACCACGAAGGTGGTGCGGCTGATGCCAGGGCGTTCCGTCTGCGCGACCGACAGCGACTCGATGTTGAAGCCGCGGCGCGCGAACAGGCTTGCGATGCGCACGAGCACACCAGGTTGGTCGCGGACCACGACGCTGAGCACGTACTGTTTGCTCACCGCGTGACCGCCTCGACGACCTGCTCGGTCCGCTCGTCGTCCGGCTCCTGATCGCCGAGGATCATCTCGTCAACGCCGGCGCCGGTCGGCACCATCGGGAACACCTTCTCCGCCTCGTAAACGAAGAAGTTGAGCAGCACGGGCTTCTTGGCAGCGACGGCGTCGGCGATGGCCGTGCGCGCCGTCTCGCGGTCGAAGATGTTGTGCCCCTCGATGCCGTAGGCCTCCGCCAGCTTCGCGAAGTCAGGATTCGAGTCGGCGAGGTAGACCTCGCTGTAGCGCTGCGCGTGGAAGAGTTCCTGCCATTGCCTCACCATGCCGAGCATGCCGTTGTTGAGGATGGCGATGATGACGGGAAGGTTCTGCTTGTAGAGCGTGGCGAGCTCCTGGATGTTCATCTGGATGCTGCCGTCGCCCGCTACCAGCACGACGGTCTCGCCTGGCCGCGCGATGCTGGCGCCGATGGCAGCGGGCAAGCCGAACCCCATGGTGCCGAGACCGCCAGACGTTATGAACGACCGCGCCTTGATGGTGGGCAGGAGGCGCGCGGCGAACATCTGGTGCTGGCCGACCTCCGTCGCGACGATGCAGTCGTTCGCCGTCGCTTCGCGGAGCAGGGCGAGGATCTCCTGCGACACGAGCGGCTTGTCGACCTGGTAACGCTCTGGGTAGGTGGCCTTCCAGCCGCTCAGCGTCTCACGCCACGCTTGGATGTCGAGGTTGCCGAGTTCCTGGGTGAGGCGCGGCAGCACGTCGCGGAGGTCGCCGACGACGGGGACGTGCGCCTTCACGAGCTTGCTGATCTCGGCGGGGTCGATGTCGATGTGCACGATGGTGGCTTTGGGGGCGAAGCGGCTGATCTTGCCCGTCACGCGGTCATCGAAGCGCATGCCTGCCGCGATGATCAGGTCGCAGTTGCTGATGGCCTTGTTCGCCGTCACGGTGCCGTGCATGCCCGGCATGCCGAGGGTCTCCTCTGCCGCTGGCGGGTAGGCGCCGATCCCCATGAGGGTCGTGATGACAGGGATGCCGGTGCGCTCTACGAGCTCGCCGACCTCGCGCGTTGCGACCTGGGCGCCGCCACCGACGATGAGGACAGGGCGCTTCGCGGCGCGGATGGCCTCGGCCGCCCTGTGAATCTGCCCAGCGTGCCCGACCACGGTCGGCTTGTAACCAGGCAGGTCGATGACGACATCGAGGCTGCCTTCGAACTTGGCTAGTTGCACGTTCTTCGGGACGTCGACGAGCACGGGGCCCGGCCGGCCGGTCGACGCGATGTGAAAGGCCTCGGACAGCACCCGCGGCAGGTCCTCGACGTTCTTGACGAGGTAGTTGTGCTTGGTGACCGGCCCCGTGATGCCGAACACGTCGGCTTCCTGGAACGCGTCCGTGCCGATGAGGCCGCTCGGCACGTTACCGGTGATGGCGACGATGGCAGAAGAGTCCATCATCGCCGTTGCTAGGCCGGTGACGAGGTTAGTGGCGCCTGGCCCAGAGGTCGCGAAACAGACCCCCGTCTTGCCGCTAGCGCGGTAGTAAGCGTCGGCCATGTGCGCCCCGCCTTGCTCGTGGCGAACTAGCACGTGCTTGATTGGCGAGTCGTATAACGCGTCGTAGATGGGCATGATCGCGCCGCCCGGGTGGCCGAAGATCACCTCCACGCCGTGCCGCTCGAGCATCTTCATCACTACTTCCGAACCCGTCATCTGATAACCTCCGCGACCCTCGCAAGTTGCTGGCCAAGCTGAACGCTCAAAAAGAAGAAGCCCCGCCGTACTTTCGGCGGGGCTCGTGAGCAGGCTTGTAAGACGGCTAGCCGGCGCGAACCCACGAACTGGTAATTAGGCCCCAGCTGATCGTCGCTCCAACCCGTGAAACCGTCATTGGCGGGCACTATAAGCGCCTCGGCGTCACAGTGTCAAGGAAAGCCGTGAGGACGTGACGCGAGAGCGGGGTGGTGGGTTAGCGGCGGTACACAATCAATCACTCTTGCATCTTGGAGGTCGGACATCGAAATCCTACGCGTCTCAGGAACCTCGCGACCTAACTCGGTTGCTGGAGCCATCGCTGCCCTCTTAAGAACCGCCGGTGAGGTCGAAGTTCAGGCCATCGGGCCCCACGCCGTCAACCAGGCTGTCAAGGCCATCGCCATCTCCCGCTCCTACATCGAAGCGGAGGGGCTCGGCCTTCACACCGTGCCCTCGTTCGTGAAGCTCGAACTGCACGATGAGGAGCGCACCGCCGTGCGGTTCCTCATCGAGTCGTTCACGCTCGCCGGCGAGGAGGGAACGCGCACCAGCTTGGCGGAGTGACGCGCACCGTCGTGCGTGGGCGCGGCTGGGGAGCGGGGTATCGTGGCGCAGTGAGCGAGAAGCGCACGGCCCCGCCTGCCGCGAGCGACCAGCGCGGCCAAGTGGAGCCCGCGAGACGCGTAGCACTCGAGGCGCTCAGCCGCGTGCAGCACGGCGGGTTCCTCGCCCCGACTCTCCACGAGCTCCTTAGCGCCTCCGGCTTGCCGCGCGAGGAGCGCGCCGTCGCCACTGACCTTGCCTACGGCACGCTCAGGCGTCTGCTGCAGCTCGATACGGCCTTGGCGCCCCTGCTAACCAAGCCAGACCGCCTGCCACCAGGCGTACTCGACGCGCTGCGGTTAGGGGCGTACGAGATCCTCTACCGCGGCACCCCCGCTTACGCGGCCGTTAACGGCTGGGCGGCGATCACCAAGGTCACTGCGCCACGACTGACTGGGCTCGTCAACGCCGTGCTGCGCCGCGTGGTTGCCCCGCAGTTCGGCACGAACGAAGCGTTGGCGGTCTCCTTGCCAGCGTGGCTGTACGCGCGGTTCGGGGCTGCCATCGGCGATCACGCGGCCGCCGCGGCGGCCGCCATGCTCGAGCCAGAACCCCTGTGGCTTACGGCCTTGGCGCCGGAAGCGGCACGCGTGCTAGTCGAGGAGGACGGCGCCACCGTCGCCCCCCTCGACCCCCTGGACGCCGAGTCACGTGGGCTGCGTTCGCTGCGCGTGAAGGCCCCGGTGAGCGTCGACCGGCTGGTCGCCTTCGTGCGCGGTCTGGTGCAGCCGCAGAACCCCGCCTCGCTGGCGGTCGCGCTGTCACTCGGCGCCAGCGAGGGCGACCGCGTGCTCGACCTCGCGAGTGGCCGCGGGGTCAAGACGGCCGCGCTCGCCGCGCTCGGCGCCCACGTGACCGCCGTCGAGCTAGAGCCGCGTCGGCAAGCGGCCGCCGTCCGCAACTTGCGGCGCCTCGGTCTGGAGGCGCACCACGTTACGGCCGACCTGCGCGGACCCCTCGAGCTGACGCCGGCGCCTTACGTCCTCCTCGACGCCCCATGCAGCGGCACGGGCACCTTGAGGGGCCACCCTGAGATCAAGCTGAGGCTTGCGCCTGCTGACGTGGAGGCGGCCGCGCAGCTCCAGTCGCAGCTGCTGGCGACGGCCGCGGCGGTGACGGCGCCCGGTGGCCTGCTCACTTACGCCGTCTGCGCGCTGACGCCGGACGAGGGGCCCGGCGTAGTCGGTCGCTTCTTGGCTGCTCATGGCGAGTTCACGGCCGAACCTAGCGCGCTGCAGCTGCCGCACGTGCAGGCCACGCCCGGTAGCTACATCCTGCCGTTCGAGGGGTTGGACGGCTTCTACCTGGCGCGCTTGCGGCGCCGGCCGTAAACGGATGGTTGGCGCCCTGGGGTGGCGTGCCGTCCAGGCGCCCTGTACCCTTACGCATGTCAGGTGACCGAACTAGTGCCGCAGCCGCCGCGCCGCGAGCCGCGCTGACCGTCGCGCTGTCCGACCGGGTGCACGCCGTGCCTGGCGGGGTGAACTGCGCGATCGTCGACCTAGGAGACGGCGGTGCGCTGCTCGTCGACAGCGGCCTAGACAAGGAGTACGGACGCAAGATCCGCAAGGCGCTCGACGGCCTTGGCCTGACGCTGCAAGCGATACTCGTCACCCATAGCCACGCCGACCACTTCGGCGGCAACGCCTACCTCCTCCGCCAGTACCCTGAAGCGCAGGTCTGGGCACCCGAGGTCGAGGCCGAGCTCATCCGCACGCCGTACCTCGAACCCGTTTACCTGTTCCACGGCGCGAAACCGTTGCCGGAACTGCAGGGCAAGTGGCTCATGGCCGACCCCTCCCCCGTCCACCGCGTGGTGGGTCCGGGTGAGCTCACGCTAGGTGAGGTCACCATCACCCTCGTGGACGTGCGCGGCCACGCCCACAGGCAGCTGGCAGTACTGATCGGCGACGTCTTACTAGCGGCAGACGCCGTCTTCGGCTCGGAGACGCTAGCTAAGTACCCCATTTTGTTCGCGCAGGACGTGATCGGGCAGTTGGCGGCTCACGACACCATCGCGCGGCAGCCGGCCCGCGTGCTCCTGCCTGGCCACGGCGCCGCAACGGAGGACCTCGCTGGCGTGGCGGCGCTCAACCGCAGCGCCGTGCTCCGCGCGGCGGAAGCCGTCCTCGGCGCCTGCGACGGCGCGACCACAGAGGGCGTGTTGGCCGCCGCCTGCCGCACGCTCGGCATCGTCATCGACGACCTCGCCCGCTACCACCTGAACCTCTGTGTCGTGGCCGCGCACTTGAGCCGCCTGCGGGAACTCGGGATGGTCACCTGTGACTTGGTGGCTGCACGGTTGGAATGGAGACAAGCATGAAGCTAACTAGCGCGGGCGCTGCCCGGACTGTCACCGGCAGCTGCCACCACTTCGAGGTCGGCAGCTTGAGCGCCCTAGTCGACTGCGGCCTGTTCCAGGGGGGAGCCGACCTCGATGCCCTCAACCACCGACCGTTCCCCTTCGAACCCGCCGCTCTCGACATAGTGCTCGTCACCCACGGGCACCTCGACCACGTCGGGCGCCTGCCCCTCCTCGTCAAGGGGGGTTACGGCGGCTCGCTCCTCGCGACGCAAGCCACCATCGAGGTGGCTGGCATCATCCTGCGCGACTCCGCCAAGCTGCAGGAGGAGGACTACAAGCGCGCGCTACGCAAAGCGCGACGTGCTGGCCGCGAGTCGGAACTGCGAAGCCCGCTCTACACGGCCGCGGACGTCGAGGAGACCCTCAAGCGCTTCAGGCCGGTCGAGCTAGACGTGAAGGTGCCGCTCGACGACAAGGTCAGCGCCACCTTCAGGCCCGCTGGCCACATCCTCGGCAGCACGTACATCGAGGTCACCACCCCCGACCTGCGCGTGACCTTCTCAGGCGACCTAGGAAACCGCGAGAGCACCATCCAGGCGCCCGCCGCCAAACCCAACGCTTGCGACGTATTGATCATGGAGTCGACGTACGCGGACACCGTCCATCCGAGCCGCACGGATACGGAAGCGCACTTCCTCGCCGTGCTCGAGCGCTCATTGAAGCGCGGCGGCAACGTCATGATCCCGACTTTCGCGACGGAGCGCGCCCAGCAGGTCCTTTACCTCGTCGACCGCTACATGACGGCAGGCACGGTGCCGAGCGTGCCCGTCTATCTCGACTCGCCCATGGCCGCGCGCATGACGCGCCTCTACCAGAGCTGCGCGCACGAGTTCAGGCCCGAGATCATGGAGGAGTTGGCCGCTGGCGGGGACCCGTTCGCGCCGCCGACGCTGACGTTCACCGTGACCGCCGAAGAGTCCAAGCAGATCAACGAGCACACCGGCGGCGCCGTGATAATCGCCGGCTCGGGCATGATGACGGGCGGGCGCATCCAGCACCACCTCAAGCACAACCTGTGGCGCGAGGAGGCCAGCCTCGTGGTCGTCGGCTACCAGGGCGTTGGCACGCTCGGGCGGACGCTGCTCGACGGCGCCGAGCGCGTGCGCATCTTCGGTGAGGAGATCGCCGTCAGGGCCAAGGTCGAGAACATCAAGGGCTTCTCGGCGCACGCTGACCACGATGACCTCATGGCCTTCCTTGGCGCGGCTCAGCCACGACGCCTCTACCTCGTGCACGGCGAACCGGAGGTCATGGACGCCTTCGCCGCCAAGCTCAATGCGGACGGTCTGCGTACCGCCACGCCCGAGAGGGACGTCCCGATCGAGCTCTAGGCCGCCCGCTACTCCTCTGAGGCAACTTAGTACGTAGCCTAGGCGTCGTCAGCCACGTTACGGAGACACACTGTCAGTTGGGGGTTGAATAGCTACATGGATTGGGAGCTACCTGTAATCGCGCTGCGCACACAAGTGGTGCTGCCGCGAACATTGGAGAACGTAGACGTCGGCCGGCCGAAGTCAAAGCGTGCGCTCGAAGAGGCGCAGGCTGGCGACAACCGAGTGCTGCTCGTCGTGCAACGAGACTCACGCATCGACGACCCGGGCGAGGACGACCTGTACGACGTCGGCACCCTCGCCGTCGTCAAGCAGGTCATCAGGCTGCCTAACGACACTTTGCAGGTCCTAGTAGAAGGCCGCGACCGCGCGCGCATCGAGGAGTACGTGCAGGGAGGCACGCTCCGCGCCCGCGTCGCGACCATCAACGAGGTCGGGGTCGACCGCCAAGACGAGACCGTCCTCGCCCTCATCGAGCAGGTCAAGGTCGCGTTCGGCGAGTACGCGCAGCAGAACAAGAACATGCGCCTCGACTCGTTCCACCTGGAGAACCTCCGCGCCATGAAGGAGGCCGGTCCGCTGGCTGACGTGGTGGCCAAGTTCGCCACCTGGGAGGTGGCTGACAAGCAGGCCGCGCTCGAAGAAGCCTCGGCGGTCAAGCGCCTCGAACTCGTTTACGGGTTCCTCACCCGCGACCTGGAGCGCTTCGATACCGAGAAGGAGATAAGCGCCCGCGTCAAGCAGCAGATGGACTCCAACCAACGCGAGTACTACCTGCGCGAGAAGATGAAGGCCATCCAGAAGGAACTCGGCTCCAGCGAGGAGAGCGAAACGGAAGAGCTGCGCGCCAAGGTCGAGGCCAAGAACATGCCTGACCACGCCAAGGAGCGGGCGCTCAAAGAGATCGACCGCCTCGAGAAGATGGCGGGCGGCTCGCCAGAAGCCACCGTCGTGCGAACGTACGTCGATACCCTCGTCGACCTCCCGTGGAGTGAAGCCGACGACGAGCACCTCGACATCGGCCACAGCCAGGACGTCCTCAACGAAGACCACTACGCCCTCGAGGAAGCCAAGGAGCGCATCCTCGAGTTCCTCGCCGTGCGCCAGCTGACCAAGGACATCGAGTCTGCCGACTACAAGGCGCCCATCTTGTGCCTCGTCGGCCCTCCAGGCGTAGGCAAGACGAGCTTGGGTAAGTCCATCGCCCGCAGCCTCAACCGCAAGTTCGTGCGCATGAGCTTGGGCGGCGTGCGTGACGAGGCCGAGATCAGGGGCCACCGCCGTACCTACATCGGCAGTTTGCCTGGCCGCATCATCCAGGGCATGAAGACGGCCGCAACCGTCAACCCCGTCTTCCTACTCGACGAGGTCGACAAGATGACCGCCGACTTCCGCGGCGACCCGTCCTCCGCCCTTCTCGAAGTCCTCGACCCCGAGCAGAACAACACCTTCGCTGACCACTACCTCGAGATCCCGTATGACCTCTCGAAGGTCATGTTCATAACGACCGCCAACACCCTCTCCACCATCCCGAGGCCGCTGCTTGACCGCATGGAGGTCATCCAGATCCCGGGCTACACGTTGGCGGAGAAGCTCGAGATCGCCAAGCGCTACCGTGTGCCGCGCCAACTCCGCGACCACGGTTTGACGGAGCACCTGGCGTTCGATGACGCCGCGCTGCGCCGCATCATCACCGAGTACACGCGTGAGGCGGGGGTACGTAACCTCGACCGCCTGGTGGCCAAGGCCGCCCGCAAGTCCGCCAAGGAGTTCCTGACCACCCCATGGGAAGGCGTGCGCACCGTAGACGGCGAAGCCGTCCGCGAGCTGCTCGGAGTGCCGCCTTACCGCGACGAACAGGCCGAGAAGGAACCGCAAGTCGGCTTGGCGCACGGGTTGGCGTGGACGTCGGTCGGCGGCGTGACCCTAGACATCGAAACGGTCGCCGTTCCGGGCAAGGGCGTCGTCACGCTGACGGGTCAACTAGGTGACGTCATGAAGGAGAGCGCTCAGGCTGGCATCGCGTACCTGCGTAAACACGCGGACGAGTACGGCATCGCGCCCGACTTCCACGAGAAGCGCGACCTGCACGTGCACGTCCTCGAGGGCGCCACGCCAAAAGACGGGCCTTCCGCCGGCATCGCCATCGCAAGCGCCGTCGTCTCCGCATTGACGGGTCGGCCGCTGCGCGGCGACGTTGCCATGACCGGCGAGATCACGCTGCGCGGCCGCGTGCTGCCTATCGGGGGGGTCAAGGAGAAGCTGCTTGCCGCCCACCAGGCTGGCATCGGCACCGTCATCCTCCCGAAGGACAACGAAGCCAACCTCGAAGAGGTGCCTGCCGTCGTCCTCGCCGACCTCAAGGTCGTGACCGTTAGCGAGTTCCGCCAGGTACTTGACGTCATGCTCATGCCAGACACGAGTGGCGCGGTAGAAGGCAGCGGCTTCGTGCCGCCGGTAGACGAGCTGACGGGCACCCAGCCGGGCGCAAACGTAGGCAGTTAACGCCCTACGGCTGGCCTGGTGCGGGCGCCAGCCACGGCATCAGCGCGAGCAGCACGGCAGGCTCGTAAAGTTCGGAGCGCGTAACCAGGCCCCGGCTCAGCACCCCAGCTGCGCCGGGGCCGTCTTTGGCGCGCTCGAGGCCGTAAGCGGCGTCAAGCGCGCTGCCGAGCTCGGCTCCCGCCATCACGCGCGCCTCCAGGAAGGGCGGTAGCTGGAAGGCGGCGCTGCGCGCCGCGCCGCTGCGGCCCTCGAGGTCGACCGCCACGACCCAGGCGCTGGCGAACAGCGGCCCGCTCTCACCGAATGGCCGCTCGACACCGCCCTCGATGCCGACGCCAAGGTGAGCACCCGGCACTAGCTGCAGGGCGGCGCGCGCGCGGTTGGCCGCGCCGCGCCGCGCCTCCTCATCACCGAGCGGCTGCGCGGCGACGCCGGATGGCACGCTCACGTGCGTGACGGCCACGAACTGCCCATGCAAGCGCCTGAGGGCCCCCTCTACGGCCATCACTTTCGCCGGGCTGGTCGAGCCGAGCGCCACGCGGCCGAGCTGTTCGGCGTAGCGGCCGGCGGTCATGACCCCACCGCCGAGCGCAAGATCGCGCCCCGCCCACTAAGCTCGTACTCCCCCAGGGCTGCAGGCAGGAAGGCCGTGGTGCCTACCGGCAGCGCCACGTCTCCCCCAGCGCTGCGCAGCTCCAACGCCCCCTCGATCACCACGAGCACCTGGAACGAGCGGCCGTCGACCGCGCTGCGCCAGGCGCCACCGGCGAGTGCTAGCCGGTCGAGGGTGAACTCCGCCTGGGCAACGATGCGCGTCCAGCCGTCCGGCAAGACCGTTCGCTGCGGCGGTGGCGGTGGCCAGCCGCGCAGGTCGGCGACGTCGAGGGCCCTATCGAGGTGCAGGGTGCGCGGCTGCCCGTCGCCGCCAAGGCGTCCGTAGTCGAACAGGCGGTAGGTGAGGTCGCTTGCCTGCTGGATCTCGAACAGCATGCAGCCAGCCCCGACGGCGTGCACGGTCCCTGCTGGGTTGACGACCACGCTGCCTGGCGCCACCGGCAGGTGGCGCATGAGGCCCGTGATGGTGCCGTCAGCAACGGCGCGCCTTACCTCGGCGGGAGTCACCGCGCGCTGGAAGCCCCACAGCACCTCTGCGCCGGGCGCCGCCTCGAGGAGGTACCAAGCCTCGGCCTTGCCGAGGTGGCCGCTACCAGGGTGCTCACGCAAGGCGTAGGCGTCGTCCGGGTGGACCTGCACCGAGAGGTCTGCGGCGGCGTCAAGGAACTTAGCTAGGAGTGGCACCTTCGCCCCGTAGCGCGCATGTACTTCTTCCCCAAGCAGCTGCGCGCCCCACTTGGCGGCTACCTCATCGAGGGTCAGACCGCGGCTGGCGCCGTTAGCGATGACGCTGGCTCCGTCCATCAGCCACGCCTCCCCGACCGGTTCGTGCTCGGGGCCACTGACGGTCGCGGAGCCGAACCAGTCGGCAAGCAGCTCGCCGCCCCATAAACGCCGGTAGAGGCGCGGCGTTAGTAGCAGTGGGTAGGGTGCCGCCGTCACTCGGCGCTTGGCGGCGGGAGCTTCTTGCCTGGGTTCATGATGCCCGCCGGGTCGAGTGTGGCTTTGATGGCGCGCATGAGGTTCAGGGCGCTGCCATGCTCACGCTCCATGTACTTGAGCTTGCGCAGGCCAACGCCGTGCTCGCCCGTTGCCGTGCCGCCGACTTCGATGGCGCGGTAGGTCATGCGGTCGACGACGCCTTGCGCGGCCGCGCGGCGCTCTGGGTCGTCTCCTACGTAGAGGGTGAGGTGGAAGTTGCCGTCGCCAACGTGCCCGACCAGGTTGGCGTCTATGTCGTTGGCGGCGCAGTCGTCAAGGGCGGCCGTCAGGGCGCTAGGCAAGTGGGAGATGGGCACCGCCACGTCGGTTATGAGGCTGTCCTGCCCAGGGTGCGCGGCGTTGGAGGCGAAGAGCATGGTGTGGCGCGTCTCCCACAACCGCGCACGCTCGCTGGCATCCGTGGCTGACTCGAAGGTCATCGCGCCGCCGTCCAGCGCCAACTCGCGCGCCAGGTCCACCTCGGCGGTGATCCCGGCTTGGTTGCCGTGGAACTCGAGGAAGATCGTCATCTCCTCCGGGTAGTTGGTGCCGGAGTAGGCGTTGGCAGCGCGGATGCTGAGGGCATCGACCAACTCGCAGCGCGCCACCGGCACGCCCGCCTGGATCAGGCGCGTCACGAACCCCGTCGCCGACTGCGCGTCTGGGAAAGGCACCCTCGCGGCCGCGGCGGCTTCCGGCAGGCCTACGAGGCGCAGCGTCACTTCGGTAATCACGCCAAGCGTGCCCTCCGCGCCAGTGAAGAGCGCGCAGAGGTCGTAGCCGCTAGCTGACTTGCGGGCGCGGTTGCCCACGCGCAGGACCTCACCCGTCGGCGTCACTACCTCGAGCGCCATGACGTAATCGCCTGTGGTGCCGTAGCGCACGGCAGCGGTGCCTGAGGCGTTCGTGCTGACCATTCCGCCGATCGAGGCGTGAGCGCCAGGGTCGATCGGGAAGAACAAGCCGTGGCGCCGCACGTGATCGTTGACGCGCGGGTAAGTGACGGCGGGCTGCACGACGATGAGCAGGTCCTCCGGGTGTGCTTCGAGCACGCGGTCCAGTCGCGACACGTCAAGCGAGATGCCGCCAGCGACGGGCACCGTGTGGCCCTCGAGGCTGGAGTTCGCCCCGACCGGGGTGACGGGCACGCCAGCGCCCGCCGCGAAGCGCATGACGGCGCTGACCTCGGCCGTGCTTCGTGGGTAGACGACCGCCTCCGGGTACACGGCTTGCGCGTACGACTCGCCGCGCGAGTGCTGGGCGCGGCCAGCAGCCGTCGCGTCAACGCGGTCGGCGCCAAGGAGGCGCTCGAGTTCCTGAACGAGGTTCATGCGTCCTACTGTACGGCCGTCACGCAGTGGCCGCGTGGCCACGAAAACGCCGGGAGCGCCCAACGAACGGGCGCTCCCGGCGAGCGAGTCGGTGTAGTGCCGAGGTTACTCGGTCTTGGTGATCGGGTGCAGGCTCACGGAGCTGAACCCGAGCGGGCTCGAAACCCAACCGGAGATGTTGCTGCGGGTGGCGGCAAGGCTGCGGTTGTGCGCCATCGGCATGACGATGGCCTCGTCAGCCACCATGTCGTTGACCTGGGCGTACAGCGCGGCGCGCTCGGTCTGGTCGGAGATCTGGCGGGCGCGGTCGAGGAGGTCGCGGACTTCTGGGTTGTCCCAACCGCTGCGGCCGACGGCCGACGGGCCGAAGAAGGTGAGGAGGAAGTTGTCTGGGTCGGCGTAGTCGGCGTTCCAGCCGATCATGTACATGGCGAACTTGCCTGCGCGGTAGTCGGCGCCGTACGTCGTCCAGTCCTCGGTCTTCAGTTCGGCGCGAATGCCGACGTCAGCTAGGTAGGTGGCGATGGTCTCGGCGATCGGCTGTGGCGAAGGGAAGTACGGGCGGCTGACTGGCATGAACCAGAACTCGGTGTCGAAGCCGTTCGGGAAGCCGGCCTCCGCAAGGAGCTCCTTGGCGCGCTCAGGGTTGTAGTCGTAAGGCCATGGTTCACCGTGGCCGAAGAGGGACGGCGGCAGGAGGTCTTCCGCCACCACGCCGAGGCCCTGGTAGAAGGCGTCGACGATCGCTGCGCGGTCGACGGCGTGGTTGATGGCGCGACGAACGAGGACATTGTCGAGCGGGGCGTGGTCGAGGTGAATGGCGACGTAGCCGACGTTGAGTTCGGAGTCTGGGACCTGAACCACGAGGTTCGGGTCGTTCTGGACGGTGGGGAGGTCGTCTGAGGTGAGGAGCACGGCGATGTCGATGGTGCCGGCCTGCAGCTCAGCGAGGCGCGCTGTCGGCTCGGTGACGGCGCGGAAGACGACGCCCTCTACGCCAGCTGGGCCACCCCAGTAGTCGTCGTTGCGCTCGAGCGTGACGCGCTCGCCCTCGACCCAGTCGACGAACTTGAACGGCCCGGTGCCGACGATGCCGGCGTTAGGGGTGCCGTAGTTGATGCCGGCGGCCTTGATGGCGTCCGGGCTGCCGAACTGGAAGTAGACGGCCGCCCACAGGGTCGGGAGGAACGGCGCAGGCTGCGTGAGGTTCATGGTGACGGTGTACTCGTCGACCACGACCACGTCAGCAACGAGGTTGCCGTTGCCGATGGTGCCCCCGAAGGTGTCTTCCCACATCACGAACGTCTTGCCTTCTGCGCGGTTGCCGTAGGGGTTGTCCGCCACGTTGACGCGGTCGATGTTGAACTTGACGGCCTCGGCGTTGAACGGCGTGCCGTCGTGGAACTTGACGCCCTCGCGCAGCTTGAAGGTCCAGACGGTGGCGTCCTCGTTGGCGCTCCACGAGGTGGCTAGTGCCGGGGCAAGTTCGGTGGAGCCGGGAGCGAAGTCGATGAGGCGCTCGGCGATCTGCGAGCTGACGACCAGCGAGTTGCCGTCCGTGGTGTCGATAGCGTCGAGCGACGTTGGGTAACCTGACACCCCGTATACGAGCGTCTGGGCACCAGCGGCTCCCAGTGCTAGGAAGAGCGCGGCAGCGAGTACTAGTTTCTTCATGTAACCTCCAAAGTGGCTTTCGCGGTCGTCCTCGCTGGTTCGAGGCATGAACCCCTCGCCTCAGCCGCGCCGAACCCAAGCAACCTGGTGCTACGTTTTCAGCGGCGCGTTCTCAGCGCAAGGTTCTCGGCGGTCGGCGCGAGGCGTCAGGTGGCCCGTCCACCAGTGGACTGTTTCGCTGATAGACAAGATATCACGCCCGCAAGGGCCGTTGGTCGTGGGTTAAGCTGGCGCCCGTGACCCCCGAACACGATTACCTTGAGGTGTGGCTCGTGCGCCACGGCGAGACTGAGTGGAACCGCGCCAAGAGGCTGCAGGGCCACAGTGACGTGGAGTTGAACGGCCGCGGCGAGGCGCAAGCTTCTGCCTTGGCCGGGCGCGTCGCTGGCATCACGTTCGATGCGGTTTACGCGTCCGACCTGCAGCGGGCGAGGCGCACGGCCGAGATCGCTTTCCCTGACCAGCGGCTGCTCCTCGAGCCGAGCTTGCGGGAGATGTCGCTCGGCGACTTCGAGGGGCGCGTCGTCACTGAGCTTCAAGGGCCGGAACTCGAGCTGTGGTCTCGGATGAAGGCCGGGGATAGCCTGGCGCGGCCAGCGAACGGCGAGTCGTACGCCGACGTGATGGCGCGGGTCGGGGCGTGGCTTGACGCGCTTCCGGCCAGCGGCCGCTACGCGTGCGTCACGCACGGTGGCGTGGTGGCCAGCTTCCTGTGGCTGGTGCAAAACAGGCTGAAACCCGCCTTCACGGAGCCGTGGCCGAACATCGCGAACGTGAGCGTGACGGTGCTGCGCTTCGCTGGCGAGACGGCGAGCCTGGTGTTGCTCAACGACCACGCTCACCTCGATCAGCTGACCGCCGCTGATTGAACGCCACTTACTAGCGGCCGCCGCTAGTTACGCCGACCGGCGGCCGCAGCCGGGCTGAGCCAGCTACAGATTGCGGAGGCGCGGGTCGAGCACGTCGCGCACGGCATCGCCGAGCAGATTGAAGCCGACCACGGCGAGGAAGATGCCGAGGCCAGGGAATATCGACATCCACGGCGCCCGCAAGAACTGTGAGAACCCGTCACGGATCATGAGGCCCCATTCCGGCGTTGGCGGTTGTGCCCCTAAGCCAAGGAAGCCGAGGGCGGCGACGTCGAGGATGGCCGTGCCGATGGACAACGTCAGCTGAACGATCAGCGGCGCCAGTGAGTTCGGCAGAACGTGTTTGAACACGACCCGCAAGCCGCCGGAGCCAAGCGCGCGCACGGCCTGCACGTACTCGAGCGCTCTCACCTGCATGACGACCGAACGCACGATGCGCGCGTAGATGGGCACTTGCGTGATGGCGATGGCGATTAGCGCGTTGGTCAGATTGGGTCCGAGAGTCGCGACTATGGCTATGGCAAGCAGGATGCCAGGGAAGGCGAGCAGGATATCGACGAGCCAGATGACGGCCATGTCGACGCGCCCGCCGAGGTAGCCAGCGAGAAGACCGAGCAGCGTGCCGACCACGGCAGCGAACGCCACCGCGATGAGGCCGGCCCGCAGGCTGATGCGCCCGCCGTGCAGCACGCGCGTGAAGACGTCGCGGCCCAACTCGTCCGCCCCGAACCAACGCTCGGCGCTAGGCGGGGCTAGACGGGCACGCAAGTCGCGGTCGCGCTGCGCGTCGTACGGCTTGATAACGGGCGCTAGCAGCGAGACCGCGAGCAAGAACAGCACGATGGCGAGGCCCAACACGCCCGTCGGTTGGCGGAAGAAGCGGCGCAGGAAAGCGTTCCCGCGGCGACGCGGTTGAGTTGGCTCTACGACGTCGATCACGGCCTCCACCGCGGCACCGCCTCTCCAAACGATCTGCGTCCAGTCACAAGGCGGCCCATCAGGCGTACTGGATCCGAGGGTCGATGAGACTGTAGGACACGTCCACCAATAGGTTGACGATCACGAACAGGGCGGCAACGAAGATGACGCCGCCTTGGATGATCGGGTAGTCGCGCGCGGCGATGCCGTCGTACACCCACCGCCCGATGCCTGGCCAACTGAAGACGGTTTCGGTGAGGATGGCGCCGGAGAGCAGCGATCCGAAACTAAGTCCGATGACCGTCACCACGGGCAGCAGCGCGTTGCGCAGGCTGTGCTTCCTGACCACCCGCATGGCGGGCAGGCCCTTGGCGCGGGCCGTGCGCACGTAGTCTTGGCCGAGGACTTCGAGCATGGCGGAGCGCGTCATGCGCACCACGATCGCTAGCGGGATGGTGCCGAGGGCCAACGCTGGCAGCACCAGGTGCTTGGCGGCGTTACCAGCGGCGCTGAGGTTGCCGCGCAGCAGCCCGTCCAGCACGTAGAGGCCGGTTATCGGCTCGATGCTGGTGCCGATCGACAACCGCCCGGAAGGCGGCAACCAGCCGAGCACGACGGCGAAGAGGTAGATGAGCAGGATGGCAAGCCAGAAGACGGGGAACGAAACGCCGACGATGGCAACCAGCGTCACGCCCGTGTCTACCCAGGTGCCGCGCCTGATCGCCGCGATCACGCCGGCTGGCACGCCGACTACGATGGCTAGGAGCATGGCCGCCAACGCCAACTCGATGGTGGCTGGGAACCTGTGAGTCAGGCTCTGCGTTATCGGCACGAGCGTGAGGATCGAGCGGCCCATGTCGCCTCGCAGCAGGCCACCCATGTAGCCGAAGTACTGCGAATCGAACAGCGTCTTGAGCGACCCGGTCTCGCGGAACCCGGCGACGTTCAAGAACAGCGGCCGGTCGAGGCCGAGGTCGACGCGCAGGCGCTCTACCAGGTTCGGGGCCGCCCTCTCCCCCAGCATGGCGATGGCGGGATCGCCTGGGATCACGCGGGTGAGGAAGAAGATCAGGAGCGTCACCCCGATGAGCACGGGTATCAGCCCCAACAGGCGTCTTATAACGTACGCGACCAAGCCCCGACGCCTACTTTAGCCGGGGGTCGAGCGCGTCGCGCGCTGCGTCGCCAAGGAGGTTGAAGCCGATGACGGAGAGGAAGATCGCGAGGCCAGGTGCGATCGAGAGCCACGGCGCCTCACGGAAACGGTTGTAGCCATCGGCGATCATCACACCCCATTCGGCGGCGGGCGGCTGGGCGCCCAGGCCGAGGAAACCGAGCGCGGCGACGTCGAGGATCGCCGTGCCCGTCGACATGGTGAGCTGCACGAGCAGCGGCGAGAGGCTGTTCGGGAGGATGTGCCCGAGGATCACCCGCTGCGAACCAGAACCTAGGGCGAGGGCGGCCTGAACGTACTCGCTGCCACGCAACTGCAGCGTTACCGAGCGCACGATCCTGATGTAGATGGGCACCTGCGTGATGCTGATGGCGATGAGTGCGTTCGTGAGGCTGGACCCGAGCACGGCGACGATGGAGATCGCCAACAAGATGCCGGGGAACGCCAGCAGGATGTCGATGAGCCACACGATGAACATGTCGACCCGCCCGCCCCAGTAGCCAGCTAGCAGGCCAAGGAGGGTGCCGACGCTCATGGCCATGGCCACGGCGAACAGCCCGACACGGAGGCTGATGCGGCCGCCGTAGAGAACGCGTTGGAGGAGGTCGCGGCCCTGAGCGTCGGTGCCGAGCGGGTAATCGCCGCGCGACAGGCCGCGCGTCTCCAGGTCGGCAGGGCTCATGACCAGCGTCGGCGGGATGTTGCGCGTGCGCAGGTTGCTCTTGAGAGGGTCGCCGGGGCGCAGGAACGGCGCGAAGAGGGCCGAGAGCACGAAGAGCACGATGATGGCCATGCCGAGCAGGCCGGTCGGGTGCCTGAACAGGCGCTTGGCTACGTCGCGGCTAAGCGAGCTGCCGCGCTCCGCGGCTGGCGCGGTGGCTGCGTCACTCATGCGTACTGGATCCTAGGGTCGATGAGGGTGTACGACAGGTCGACGAGCAGGTTGACGAGGACGAACATCAGGGCCACGAAGAGGACGCCCCCTTGGATGATCGGGTAGTCGCGACTAGCGATGGCCTGGTAGATCCAGCGGCCGATCCCCGGCCACGAGAAGACCGTCTCGGTGAGGATGGCGCCGGAGAGCAGCGAGCCGAAACTCAAACCGATGACGGTGACGACCGGAAGCATGGCGTTGCGCAGTGCGTGTTTGCGGTTGACGACGCTGCGCGTGAGGCCCTTGGCCCGCGCGGTGCGGATGTAATCCTGGCCGAGCACCTCGAGCATGGCAGAGCGCGTCATGCGCACCACTATGGCTAGCGGGATGGTGCCGACCGCCACGGCTGGCATGATCAGGTGCTTGAAGGCGTCGAGCGCGAAGTCCCAGCGGCGTTGCAGCAGGCCGTCGAGGACGTAAAGCCCGGTGCCGCCGATGATCTCCATGCTCACGCTTATGCGGCCGGACGACGGCAACCAGCCCAAGTTGACCGCGAAGATGTAGATGAAGATGATGCCTAACCAGAACACGGGGAACGACACGCCAGCAAGCGCGATGAGCGTAACTGCCGTGTCCGTTACCGTGCCGCGCTTCAACGCCGCCAGCACGCCGAGGGGTATGCCGATGACGATGGCGAGGAACATGGCGAGGAGCGCGAGTTCGAGCGTGGCTGGAAAACGTTGCCATAGTCCCTTGCTTACCGGGATGTAAGAGAAGATAGAGCGCCCGAAGTCGAGCACCAAGATGTTGCCCATGAACTCGAAATACTGCGAGTCGAAGAGCCCGAGCGGGCCCTGTTCCTTGAAATCAGTGAAGTTGAGAAAGAGCGGCCGGTTGAGGCCGAGCTCCTCGCGCAGCCGTTCACGGTTGGCTTCGGACGAGCGCTCACCAAGCATGATCGTGGCCGGATCGCCTGGAACGACGCGCGGGATGATGAATACGAGCAGGCTCACCCCAAATAGCACCGGTATGAGGCCGAGCAGTCGGCGAATAGCGTAAGCGAACAAACAGATACCCCAACCAGGGTCTCGGCCTTTGCAGGGTGGTGGGAGGCCGAAGCCTCCCACCACGTGGCTAACCGAGAGCCGCTATCAGTTCTTGGTGACGGTGTTCAGCGGAACGGTGCTACCGAGGGCGTTCGGGTAGAAGCCTTGGACGTTGTTGCGCACGGCGTTAAGCGTCCTTGGGTTCACGAACGGCAGGGCGGGCAGGTCGTCGTAGAGGGTCTGCTCGATCTGCTGGTAGAGGAGCTCGCGCTCGACGAGACTACCGGCTTGCTGAGCGTCCTTGACGAGCTGGAAGAAGGCCTGGTTGTCCCACCCGAAGCCGACGGCGTTCGCGGAGTTGAAGAAGGACGAGATGAAGTTGTCCGGGTCCGCGAAGTCCGCGCTCCAGCCGAGCATGTACATGGGGAACTTGCCCTCGAGGTAATCCGAGAGGTAGATGCCCCAGTCTTCGGTCTTGAGCTCGGCCCGAATGCCGACGTCGCCTAGGTAGCTGACGATGGCCTCGGCCACGTCCTTGGGCGCCGGGTAGTACGGGCGGGAGACTGGCATGTACCAGAACTCGGTGTCGAAGCCGTCAGGGAAGCCGGCCTCTGCGAGGAGTTCCTTGGCGCGCTCTGGGTCGTACGGGTAGGGCGGGTTGTCTAGGCGTCCGAAGAGGCCAGGTGGGATGAACTCGTTCGCGACGCCAGCGAGTTCGCCGTAGAACGCCTCGACGATGGCGGCCTTGTCGATGGCGAGCGCGAACGCTTGACGCACGCGCAGGTCGTCGAACGGCTTGTTGGCCTGGTGCATGCCGAGGTAGCCGAGCACGAGGTCAGAGTCGGCGCTGACCGGTCGGAAGCTCGTGCTGTTCGCGACAACGGAGTAGCTCTCTGGCGAGAGGTTGAGGGCGATGTCGATGCTGCCGGCCTCGAGCTCCGCTAGGCGAGCGGTCGGGGATTCGATGCCGCGGAACACGATCTGCTCCACGCCAGCGACCTGACCCCAGTAGTTGGGGTTGCGGTCGAGCGTTACGCGGTCGCCGTCTATCCACTCTTTGAGGGTGAAGGGACCGGTGCCGACGATAGGGCCGGACGGCGTGCCGTACTCCACGCCGTGGGCGGCGACGGCGGCGGGGCTGTGAAGCCCGAAGTACGAGCTAGCCAGTTGCTGCGGGAAGAAGCCGAACGAGCCGGTAAGCGTGAACTTGACCGTGTTGGCGTCGACCACGTCGACGGACTCGATCTCGTAGCCGTCTTCGCCGTAGTAGCCGCCGAAAACGTACGTGAAGGAGGTGAAGGTCTTGCCTTCTTCAACGAAGTTGTAGTCGTTGTCCAGGTGGTTCCAGCGGTCGAAGTTGAACTTGACTGCCTCTGCGTCGAACGGCGTGCCGTCCGAGAAGGTGACGCCTTCGCGCAGGTGGAAGGTCCACACGCTGGAATCGTCGTTAGGCTCCCACGAGGTGGCGAGCAGCGGCTCGATCTGGGCGCTGCTCTGAGCGAAGCCGACGAGGCGTTCGACTACCTGCATCGCCGGGGTCAGCGAGTTGCCGTCCTGACCGGTATCGAGGGTAACTGGCAAGCCAGACTGCCCGACCACCAAGACCTGGGCAGATCCCAAGCCGAGGGTGGCAAACAAGGCCAACGCCATGAGTATTCGCTTCATCCATAACCTCCCGTAAATGACAAGTCGGCAGGAGTGGGCGTCAGATTCCACATTCTGCATGAGACTCGTGTGTGGAATATAACATGCTCCTCGGCGTTCATTCGACTGGGTCGGAGTTCGCGATGTTGACTAGCGGTGGGTGCGGGGCGGTATGGAGGGCAGGCACGAGGCGCCCATCGACGAGGCGCAGCTTCCTTACCCCGGCGCTGTCTACCAGCCGCTCGTCGTGAGTCACAGCGACTATCGCCGTGCGCTCCTCGGCTGCCAGGCCGAGAAGCAGCCAGAAGACTTCCTCTGCCCGCGCGTGATCGAGCGAACCCGTTGGCTCGTCGGCTAAGAGCAGCTTCGGCTTGAGCGCCAATGCCCGAGCGACCGCCGCGCGCTGGCGTTCGCCACCCGACACCTTGCTTGGTAAGAAATGCAGCCTCTCCCCCAGCCCGACGCGCTCGAGCAGCGCCGTCGCACGCGCCTCGTCAGGGCGGCCGAGGATGCGGCTAGGCATCGTCACGTTCTCGAGGAGCGTGAAATCTGGTAACAGGTAATGGTTCTGAAAGACGAGCCCGACGTAGTTGGCGCGCCGCGCGGCCAAGGTTCGTGGGGCGTACTCGTGAACCGGGAAGTCGCCCCAGTAGATCTCGCCAGCGTCTGGCCGGTCGAGGCCACCTAGGAGGTGCAGCAGGGTGCTCTTCCCCGAACCAGACGGCCCGAGAACCGCGACTACCTCGCCCTCGTTGACCTCGAGCTCTGCGCCCCTTAGCACCACGACGTCGCCGCCGGGCGCCTTGAAACGGCGTTCCAGACCGTAACTCGCAACGACATGGCTCACGGGGTTACTATACGTGGCAACCGCAATTAGCCCGAGCAGACACTTAATCTCTGGTGCGGTCGAATTGGAGTTGGTGTGAGCAACCCGGAATTGACTGATCTCCATCAGCTACTAAGCCGCGTGCCACTCTTCCAGAATGCCCCGGAACGCGCTCTCGAGATCGCGGCCGCGGCGGTACGCAAGCGCGTCTACGAACCGAACACGACCGTATTCCAAGAGGGCGACAAGGGCGAAGCCCTCTACATCTTGGAGTCCGGACTGGTGAAGCTGTCCAAAGTCGACCTCGGGGGTCACGAGAAAACGCTAGCCATCCTTCAAACTCCGGCGTACTTCGGTGAGATGGCGCTGCTCGGGGAGTCGACGCGCAGCGCCACGGCCGTCACGCTCGGAGTCGTCAACGCCTACCTGCTCTTCAATGACGACTTCCGTAAGCTCATAGCCGACTACCCAACCATCAGCCTCAACCTCAACGCCACCCTGGCTGAGCGGCTGCGCGGTATGGACGACGAGTCGCAGATCTTGTCTTACAAGGACGCGCAGGGCCGCGTAGCTTACGTGCTGCTGCGCCTCTTCCAGGGCGGGGTAGTCGAGCACGACAACGAACGCGCGCTCGTGCGCCTCACTCACCAGGAGCTAGCTAACCTCGCGGGCACGTCGCGCGAGACGGTGACGCGCGCCCTCAAGGCGCTCGAGTCTGAAGGCGTCATCGAGACGAGGCCGAAGGAAGTGTTCATCACCGACCCGCAGGGGCTAGACGAGATCCTGCACGGTATCCGCTAACCACAGGCAGGCTAAGTTTCGGCGGCGTCAGGCGGCGTTCGGGCCTTGCGCGATGCGCTTGGCGAGGCGCGCCTCGAGGTGCGGCTCGACTTCCGGCCAGTCGAGGTCCGTTATGCCGTAAACGAGGGTGTCGCGGACGTAACCGTCCTTGGCGACCTGGTGGCGGCGCAGCACCCCTTCGAAGCGGGCTCCCAGCGCAAGGATGGCGCGTTGCGAGCGCACGTTGCGGCTGTCCGTGTGGATCTGCACGCGGTGCATGCCGAGGTCCTCGAAAGCGAAGCGCAGCATGAGGAGCTTCGATTCGATGTTCACGCCTGTCCGGAACAGGGCCGGGTCGTACCAGGAGAAGCCAAGCTCGCAGCGCATGTGCTTGAAGTTGACCTCGCTAAGCCTGCTCGTGCCGACCACTCGCCCTGCAGCGTCTATCACCGCTACTGGGTGCGCCTCACCTAGCGCCTGCTGCTCGAAGACGGGCCCGAAGTACGCCTCCGCGGCCGCGTCGTTGGTGGGGGTCGAGGTGAGCCGGAACTCCTCAGGGTGAGCGAACGCGATCTCGAGCAGCGCGGGCACGTGCGCGCGCGTAAGCGGCTCGAGGCGCACGAGGTCGCCGACCAGCACCCTGTTGGAAGGCAGCGCCTTCGTCACCTGACGACGCCAGGGCGCATCGTGACAGGCGCAAGCGGTTGGTCGAGGTCGAGGTCGAACGGCACGATCTCAGCGTGGTCGACTAGGCGTTGCACGCCGGCGAGGCTACCGATCACGACCCCATGCGTCACCACCACGAGCGACTGGAAGCGCCGGTAACGCCGCAGCACGTCCAGGACGCGGGTGCGCACCTCTTGCAGCGACTCCCACGGCGCATCTTCCTCGATACGGGTGCCCGACAGGCTCTGGCGTGCGCGCTCGAACGACTTAGGGTCGATCTCACCGAACGGGTCCTTCTGCGGGAGCCACTCGTGCAAGTCGTGCTCGACGAACAACGGCTTGTTGAGGGCACGACTGAGGAGCGCTCCTGATTCAAGCGCTCGGGTGTAAGTGCTGCACAGGATGGCCTCCGCCTCCTGCAACCGGTAGTCCCGGGCGATGGTGTCGATCTGCAAGCGGCCAAGCGCGGTTAGGGGCGCGAAATCCTTCGCCCATCCCTTGGCGCCGCGCGACTCCACTAAGCCCCAGTCAGTTTCGCCGTGGCGAACACAATAAAGCCTCACGGTCTGGCCCCGTTAGTGTTGTAGTCGTGTGAGAACAGCGAGTGGTTACTCGACATCTGCGGCTGGCCCTCCAGGTGGCGACCGAGCGGCGTTCGCGCCTCGCTTCGAGGCTCGGACCCGCCCTCACACGCTGCCTTCAAGGTAGCAGCGTCACCCCTGTTGCCACTGTTCGAATGTTTACTCGACTGCTCGCGCGGACGGGCGCGGTCGGCTCCCCTGGTTACAATCGAGGTGACGCGATGAACTCAGCAGCCCTTTACCGCAACATCACCCTCGGCGTGGCAGACGCCCCGTTCGTCAAGGCGACGATCAGCCGTTATGGGTGGCGCGTCGGCGTTGGGCGGTTCGTCGCTGGTCAGGATGCCGCCACGGCGGTGCCGGCGCTCCTCAAGATCCAGGCTAGCGGCCGCGGGATCATCCTCGACTTGCTCGGTGAGTTCGTTGGCACCGAGGCCGCTGCTCGCGGGACGGCGCGCGCGATCGAGGAGAGCGTGCGGGTCGCGCACGCTGCCGGCGTCGAGCCTTACCTGAGCGTCAAGCCAACGCAGCTCGGCCTCGGCGTAAGCAGCGAGTTGGCGTGGGAGTTGGCCGAGCACGTCGTTGGCGTCGTCGGCAGTCTCGGCGGCCACGTCTGCCTCGACATGGAGAACGTCCCGTACGTTGACCGGACCCTCGATCTCTATGAGCGCCTGCGCCGAGCTGGGCACCACCACGTCAGCACCGTGCTGCAGAGTTACCTGCACCGCACCCCGGACGACCTCGCGCGCATGCTCGCTCTAGCGTCGGAGTTCTCGAGCATCACTGGCCTGCGGCTGGTCAAGGGGGCATACCGCGAGGCGCCGACGGACGCCATCCAGGACGTCAGCCGCGTCGCGGACGCCTACCGCGACCTGGCATACCAGGCGCTTGCTGGCGGCCTGAAGCTCAACATCGGCACCCACGACGAGGGGCTACTGCGCGAACTGATCGCTTACGCCAAGGGCGCCAAGCTTGGCCCCGAGCATCACGAGGTGCAGATGCTCTTCGGCGTGAGACCGCAACTGCAGGAGCGCCTCAGTGGTCAGGGGGTACCCGTCCGCGTGTACGTACCGTTCGGTGCGGACTGGTACGGCTACTTCAGTCGGCGACTTGCCGAGCGCCCCGCCAACCTAGCGTTCGTGGTGCGCGGCCTGTTCGGCTGACCACCACAGCAGGACCACGTCCGTCGTACCGGCGCGGACGCTCTCGGGAGGAGACCATCATGCTCTTCGAGCCATACCGTAACGAACCTTTCGCCGATTACTCGGACCCCGCGACTCTCGCCGCGTTCAAGGAGGCGCTCGAGTCCGTGCGCGGCCAGTTGGGCCGCGATTACCCGCTTACCATCGGCGGTGCGCCCGTTACAACTGGGGAGTACCTCGAGTCATACGACCCCTCGCGCAAGGACCGCCTCGTGGGGCGGGCAAGCAAGGCTGGTCCTCGTGAGATCGAGTTGGCCATGGACGCCGCCTGGCTGGCGTACGGCACCTGGTCGCGCTGGAGTATGGCCGACCGCGCACGCCTCCTCGTGAAACTGGCCGCGATAATGCGTCGCAGACGCGACGAGCTCGCCGCTTGGCTCGTCTTCGAGGCCTCCAAGAACTACCTCGAGGCCATAGCAGACGTGGCGGAGGCCATCGACTTCTGCGAGTACTACGCCCGCATCGCCCTGCCGCTGGCCGAGCCGCTGCCGACTTACGACTACCCGGGCGAGGAGAACACTACGGTGTTCCAGCCGATGGGCGTCGGCTTGGTCATCCCGCCGTGGAACTTCCTCCTCGCGATCTTGGTCGGCACCGCCGTTGGGCCCGTCGTGGTCGGCAACACGGTCATCATCAAGCCGTCGCCCGCCACGCCGATCATCGGCGCCAAGTTCATGGAGCTCGTGGCTGAGGCTGGCTTCCCCGCCGGCGTCATCAACCTGCTGACGGGCGACGACGCCGTACTTGGCGACGCTCTCGTCGACCACCCGCGCACGCGCTTCATCAACTTCACCGGCTCGGTCGCCACTGGCGTGCGCATCTTCGAGCGCGCAGCCAAGGTGCAGCCAGGGCAGTCGTGGCTGAAACGCACCTTCCTCGAGATGGGCGGCAAGGACGCCCTCGTGGTTGACGAGACGGCCGATCTCGAGCTCGCGGCCCAGGCGGCCGTCACGAGCGCCTTCGGCTTCCAGGGCCAGAAGTGCTCGGCGTTGAGCCGCCTCATCGTCATCGACGAGGTTCACGACGAAGTCGTCGAGCGCGTCCGCGTCCTAACGGAGAAGCTGAGCATCGGCCCGGCCGACGAGAACCACGACGTGGCGGCGGTCATCAACGAGCGCCAGTACCAGAAGATCTTGGGTTACATCGAGGCTGGCAAGTCTGAAGCGCGCCTGGTGGCAGGCGGAACGGCGGCCGAGGGCAACGGTTGGTACATCGCCCCTACCGTGTTCGCTGACGTGCCGGTAGGTGCAAGCATCGCGTGCGACGAGATCTTCGGTCCAGTCCTGTCCGTGCTGCGCGCCCGCGACTTCGACCACGCCCTCGAGATCGTCAACGGCAGCGTCTACGCATTAACGGGTGGCGTGATCAGCAAGGACCGTGAGCGCCTCGCCCGCGCCCGTGCCGACTTCCAGGCAGGCAACCTCTACCTCAACAGGAAGATCACGGGCGCGCTCGTCGGCGTGCAGCCGTTCGGCGGCTTCAAGATGTCCGGCTCGAACACCAAGGCCGGCGGCCCCGACTACCTCAAGAACTTCATGGAGATGAAGAGCATCACCGAGCGCTTCTAGTTGCGTTAGCGACTGCGCCTCTCACGCACCAGCGGCGGCTGCGAGGCGCAGCATAATCACGAGATGGCTACCCCAACCCGCTAGAACGAACAAGTGCCAAAGCTCGTGGTAGCCGAACACGTTGGGCCACAACTTGGGCCGTTTGCCGCCGTAGATGACGGCGCCAACGCTATAGAACACCCCACCCAACGCCAAGAACACCATGTTGGTCGTGCCTAGCGAGCGCGCTACGGGCACGATGGCAATGACGAGGAGCCACCCCATCGCCAGGTAGAGCGCAGTGCTCAGCCAGCGCGGTGCTCCCAGCCAGAACGTCTTGAAGAGCAGGCCGCCAACCGCGCACAGCCACACGAGCCCGAAGAGCGACCAACCCCACGTCGCGTACTCCGGCTGCAGCGCCACCAAGGTTATGGGCGTGTAGGAACCAGCGATGAGCAGGTAGATGGCGCCGTGGTCGAGGCGCCTGAGCCAGCGCTCGACTGGCGGCTCGGCCGTGATGGCGTGCAGCAAGGTGCTCGCGGTGAACAGTATGACTGACGACAGGCCGTAGACGATGAACGCCACCAACGCCAGCCCGTTGCCCCAAGCCAGCACGACCAACGCCACGGTCGCGGCCAGCGCCAGCCCGGCTCCAACCATGTGCGTTATGGCGTTGACTGGTTCGCGTAACCCGGACTTACGGTGCACAGCAGTTGAACTCATGCCGTCACGTCCTCTAGTCCAAGCATATGAGACCGGTCGTCGTAACTGAGGAGTTCGGCATACCTACCCCAGGTGATGGCGGTGCGCAGCGTCTCCTCCGCCGCGAACGGGGCGAGGTGGTCCTCGAGTTCCGCACTGAAGCGGGCGTAAGGCGCGCGGTGGTCGCTGCGCTCGTTTAGCACCTGCAGCACGTGGCCGATCAGCTCGACGTTGGCGATCAGCTGGCGGCCGAAGAGCTCCTTGCGCTCGTCGACGTCCGCCTCCGCGAACTGCGAGCCCAAGTTGGTGAGGACGAGGTCACCACCTTCGAGGCGACCGAACCCGAGGAGGTGCAGTACGTCGGCGACCGGGAAGAGATCGTCGACCTCCATGCGCAAGGTGGTGGCTAGCACCGGCAGGTCGGCGCGGCCGGAGAACGGCGGAGCGTCTAGCGCCTCGAGGAGGCCGGCCATGAGGCCAGTCGACACTTCCGGCAGGTGGGTGGAAAGCGGCGCCTTGACCGCTTTGGTGGCCACGTGACGTGGCGCCGCGGCGCCCAGCCCGCCAGCGAGTTCGGCGTAGAGGCGCTCGACGAGGTGCGCGAACTCCTGGTCTGTACGGTCGCGCGGGCGCGGTAGTTCTATCGGCAGTTCGGCCACGACGCGCCCCGGCTTGCTCGAGAACACCACTACGCGGTCGCACATGAGCACGGCTTCCTCGATCGAGTGCGTGACCAGCACGATGGTGCCGATCGGCAGGTTCCCGGCGCTCCACAGGTCGAGCAGGTCCGTGCGCAGCGTTTCCGCGGTCAGGACGTCGAGGGCGGAGAACGGTTCGTCCATGAGGAGCACTTCCGGGTTGACGACCAGCGCTCTGGCGATGCCAACGCGTTGGCGCATGCCACCCGATAGCTCCCGCGGGTAGGCCTGCTCGAAGCCGTCGAGCCCGATGAGGTCGATCGCGGCGACCGAACGCGAACGCACTTCCGCCGCCGGGGTGCCTAGCGCCTCCAGCCCGAGCTGCACGTTCTCCAGCACGGTAAGCCACGGCATCAGCGCGAAACTCTGGAACACCATGGCTACTCCCGGCGGTGGCCCCGTCACAGGCTTGCCGTTGAACGTCACCGCGCCGCTCGTAGCTGGCGTCAAACCGGCGATCATGCGTAGCAGCGTGCTCTTGCCCGAACCTGAGCGCCCGAGGATGCCAAGGATCTCACCGTGCCGCAACTCGAGGTCTACACCCTCGAGTACGGCAAGCGGCTTGGCGCCGGCGCGCTCGAAGCTCTTGCCTACGCCCTCGAGCCGAACTGTTACCCGGGTCGTCACAACTCACCTCACGCTAACCGGAAGCGTTCGCTCGCGCGCCGCTGTAATGGCTGCCAGATGGCCCGATTGGTGACGATCACGAAGAGGCTCATGACCGCGATGCCGAGGATGATGCGCGGTTGATCGCCAGCGTTCGTGGCGGCCACGATGTACGTCCCAAGGCCGGCCGCCTCGACCGTCGTGTCGCCCCAGTGTACGAACTCGGCGACGATGCTGGCGTTCCAGGCGCCGCCTGACGCCGTGATGGCGCCCGTGATGAAGGTTGGGAAAACGGCGGGCAGCGCTAGCTTGCGCCACCACAGCCCGCCCTTGAGCTGCAGGTTGGCGCTCACGTCCCGCAGCTCACCCGGAATACCGGAAGCCCCGGCCGTGACGTTGAAAAGGATGTACCACTGCGATCCGAGGATCATGAGGGGGCTGAGCCAGATGTTGGGGTCTAGCTGGTATCGGACGATGGCCCACACCGCCACCGGGAAGAGCAGGTTGGCCGGGAACGCCGCGAAGAACTGCGCCAAAGGCTGCACGATCGCGGTCAGCCGCGGTCGCGGGCCCACCTGCACGCCGATCGGCACCCAGATGAGGCTGGCGAGCGCGACGAGCACGAACACCCTCAGCATCGTATAGACACCTAGGAGGAGGACGTGCAGGACCTCGTCGAAGGCGATCTCCGTAGCGAGGTAGCGCACCACCAACCAGAGCGCTGCCACGGTGACGAGTGCGGCGAGCGCGCCCCAGAGCCGGTCGGTGCGCCTGATAATGGCGGCGCTCGGCGCCGTAGCCATTGGCCGCTGCACCCGCCCGCCAGGCCTGGCGCGGCCTAACCGCGCGAGTGGACCGCGGATGGCGCTGACCCAGCGCGCGCGGCGCAGGGCCTCAAGCACCAACGAGCGTGGGGCCACCTGAGTGGTGGCCGAGGTGTCGTAATGGAAACGCGAGGACCAAGCCACGAGCGGCCTGAACAGGAAGACGTCGTACAGCAGGATCACGACGGCCATCGTTAGCACCGCCCAGCCGACCGCGCCGAGGTCGCTGGCCCCCAATGCGGATGCGATGTACGTGCCGACGCCGGGCAGGGCAACGCTGGAGCGCCCGACGGAGATCGACTCGGCAGCCACGACGAAGAACCAGCCGCCCGACATCGACATCATGGCGTTCCACACGAGCGCGGGCATGGCGAACGGCAGTTCGACGCGCCAGAACCTCATCCATGGACTGAGGCGGAACGAGTGCGCCATCTCCTCTAGCTCGCGCGGCACCGTGATCAGCGAGTGGTAGAGGCTGTACGTCATGTTCCAGACCTGGCTGGTGAAGATGGCGAAGACGGCAACCAGCTCCGCGCCGAGCACGCGCCCCGGCGTTAGGTTCATGAACAGCACGACGACGGCGGAGACGAAGCCGAGGATGGGCACGGACTGCAGGATGTCGAGGAGCGGCAAGAGGAACGTGCGGGCGCGGCGGTTCTTCGCGGCCAGCGTGGCGTAGCCGAGGGTGAAGAGGGTCGAGACGACGAGCGCGATGATCATCCTCAGGCTCGTGCGCGCCGCGAACCACGGTAGTTGGCGTGGATCGAGGGAGACGGCCTTGGCCGCCGACTCCTCCAAGGTACCGAAGACCCCGCGAGTGCCGAAGCCGATGAGGACGAAAACCGCCAACAGGGTGGCGAACGCGAGTAGGTCCCATAGCGACGGCGTCAGCCCGCCTCTAACCGCGGACACCGGGTTGACAGTGAGGTCTGGTCCTCGTCTTGTGCGCGGCGCCTCGGGCATACTCACCAGTTGTAACAGGCTTCAGGCCGCGCCGTTCAGTTAGCCTTGCTCGCTTTCGGCGTCGGTCTGAGGTAGCGCACGCCCGTCCACAAGAGAATGATGCCGAAGATGATCTGCAGCGGCCGCTCCGGGGTGAGCAACGCCAACTTGCCGCCACCGAAAGCGCCGATGGCAACGCCGATGATCAGCCCGACGACGAGCCGAAGGTCGATGCGGCGGTTGGTGGCGTGAACCACCGTGCCGGCTATACCAGCAGGGATCATGACGGCCAGGCTCGTGCCTTGGGCGAGGTGCTGGTCGAGTCCGAAGGCGAACACGAGCAGCGGTACGACGAAGGCGCCGCCGCCGATGCCCAACAGCCCCGTAAGCGTGCCAGACATGAGGCCGAGCACCACGGCGGCAGGCAAGCGCCACGCGCCACCGATACCCTGGCCGCTTATCTCGAAACCGAGGATCAACACGAGGGCCGCGGCCACCAACAACCCGCCGAAGATGCGCTTGAGTAGCCCGGCAGGCACGCGCGACGAGTACGCTGCGGCGACCGTCGAGGTGATTACGGCGGCGATGGCGACGGGCACGGCGATGCCCCAGTCGAGCGCGCCACCGCCCGCGTACGCCGCTGCCCCGATGAGGCCGGTGAAGACGACGGCGACGAGGCTGGTAGCGTGGGCCTTGTGCTGGCTGACCTTGGCCCAGCCAGTGAGCAAGGGAATGATGATGACCGCGCCGCCAAGGCCGACCATGCTGCCGAAGAAACCGCCTGCCAACCCGATAACGAGAGAACGCCAGGAAAACGACATCACGCGCCACACTACACCCACGTGTAGCGGCGCACCAACAACGCCACCCCTCTCCAGGCGTCGGCGCTCACTATGAGACGCGGGCGGAGGGCGGCGTAACGGCCCACCCGGGGCGCGAGAGGCTACGTGCGAGAACCCCGTCCAGCACTTGCAGCCTGGACGGGGTTCCTCAGTGGAGCCAATGGTCGGATTTGAACCGACGACCTGCCGATTACGAATCGGCTGCTCTACCGCTGAGCTACATTGGCGCGGCCTGCTTGTGCGGGGGTCGCGCGCTTCTGCTCGGTTCGTAGGTGTTGCGCCGCCCGCCCGTTAGGGAAGGCGGCGCCCACGAACTCTGGTGGCCAGGGGCAGAATTGAACTGCCGACACTGCGATTTTCAGTCGCATGCTCTACCGACTGAGCTACCTGGCCGCGCCCTTGGGCCGCGGGGAGCGCTCCGTTTAGGGGTGCGCTCGCCCTTGTGACCCTCGGATCTTGGCGGAGCCGACGGGATTTGAACCCGCGACCTTCTGCGTGACAGGCAGATATGCTAACCGCTACACTACGGCTCCGCGATTCGCCTTGGTGCCGTTCTGGTCGGTATTACCGGCCCCAGGGCGAAGCGTAGGATACCTGGCTGGCGCTGGGTGTGTCAACGAGCGTCAGCGCGCGCGGACGTTGCCTGCCGCGAACTGACCAAGGTCCGCTAGCGCCCGCCGGATGGCCTGCGGACCGTAACCGTACTCCTCGTGCTGGGCGGTCGGGTCACCATGCGGCACGGTAGTGTCCTGAATTCCGAGGCGCACGACAGGCACGCTTAGTCCGAGGTCAGAGAGCGCCTCCAACACGGCGCTGCCTAACCCGCCGACGACGGTGTGGTCCTCGACCGTGATGATGGTGCGCGCCGTGCCTGCGATGCGGGCGAGCATGGCGCGGTCGAGTGGTTTGACGAAGCGCGCGTTCACGACACCGACGCGCGGGTTGTCGCCTGCCGCTTCTAGGGCGTACCTGAGGGTGGGCCCTAGCCCTAGGACGAACACTTCGCTGCCGTCCTTGACGAGCTCCCAAGTGCCCCACGCGACCTCTGGCCACTCCGCCACGGGAAGCTCCGGGGCGGCCTTCACGCCACCGCGTGGCCAGCGGATGGCCTTGGGGCCGCCGAGGCGGATGGCGGCTTTGAGCATGCCGCGCATCTCGCTGGCGTCCTTCGGCATGCCCACGCTTACGTGCGGGATGGTCCGCAGGTAGGCGAGGTCGTAGACGCCTTGGTGGGTGGCGCCGTCGCCGCCGACCAGGCCCGCGCGGTCGATGGCGAACACCACGTCCAACTCTTCGAGGGCAACGTCGTGGATGACTTGGTCGAAGCCGCGCTGCAGGAACGTGGAGTAGATGGCCACGATGGGCTTCTCGCCCCTTAATGCCAGCCCCGCGCCAAGGGTGACGGCTACGTCCTCGGCGATGCCAACGTCGATGTAGCGCTCCGGGTGCTCCTTGCTGTAGTCGACCAGGCCGCTGCCCTCGCGCATGGCTGGCGTTATCACCCATACGCGGTCGTCGGCGGCGGCTAGGGCGCTGGCGGCGTCACCGAACGCCTTCGCCCAGGTGTAGCTGGCGCCCTTGGCAACGGGGTGAACAGGGTCGAAGCTGGACGCGCCGTGCCACGCGATCGGGTCGCTCTCGGCGGCCTTGTAGCCCTTGCCTTTGCGCGTGACGATGTGCAGCATGGTCGGGCCGTCGAGTTCGCGGATCTTCGCCAAGTAGTAGAGCAACTGTGGGATGTCGTGCCCGTCTATCGGCCCCACGTAACGCACGCCCATGGCGTGGAAGGGGTTGTTGCTTGCCGGGTCGAAGAAGCGGCGGGCTGCCTTCTTCGCGCGGCTGCCCATGTCGGCTAGCGGCTCCCACAGCCGCGTGAGGCGCTGCTTGGCGCGGTCCTCCGCCTGCTGGAACCACGGCTGCACCTGCAACGTGCGCATGTAATGGTTGATGGCGCCGACGTTCTCGCTTATCGACATCTCGTTGTCGTTCAGCACGATGAGCATGCGCGGCTTGAGGTGCCCGATCTGGTTGAGGGCAGCGAGCGCCATGCCGCCTGTCAGGGCGCCGTCGCCGATGACGGCAGCGACCTCGTAGTTGGCGTGGCGCGCGTCGCGCGCCAACGCCATGCCGAGGGCGGCCGCGAGGCTGGTCGAGGCGTGCCCGACCGTGAGCGCGTCGTGCTCTGACTCGCTCGTTGCGGTGAAACCAGCAAGGCCGCCCGCTTGGCGGATCGTGTCGAGGCGGTCCTTGCGGCCCGTGAGGATCTTGTGCCCGTACGTCTGGTGACCGACGTCCCACACGATGCGGTCGTGCTTCGTGTCGAGGAGGTAGTGCAGCGCGACGGTCAGCTCGACGGCTCCGAGGCTCGAGGCGAGGTGCCCGCCAGCCACTGAGCACACGCGGATGATCTCGCTGCGCAGCTCCTCCGCTAGCTCAGGTAGCTGCTCGCGCTTGAGGCGCTTGAGGTCGGAAGGTTGGTCGATGCCCGCGAGTAGCCCGCGCGGCGGCGCCTTGCTCATGGCGTTACGGCTTCTACTTGCGCGACGTTGGTGCCGACGAGCACCTGACCGCTGCGCAGCCTGACGTCGCCGACGTGCGGCGCGAACCAGGTGCTCTGCGTGAGTTCTTCCGTGGTCGCGCCGTTCTCGTCGGTCGTGCGGCTCGTGAAGTCGATCACGAACACTTCGATCTGCCCAGCGGGCACGGTGACGACGCGCTTGTCGACGACGATGTAGCTGTAGTCGATCTTGAGGTCAAGCGTCTGCTTGCCCTCCATGGCGTCGATATGCACGTTGGTCGTGCCCGACCACAGCGCGCCGACGCGCAGCGTGTCTGGCGCCGGGTACTCGTGCAGGGGCGGGTCGAACTCGTAACTAGTGCCGAGGCGCTCCTGGCGCTTCAACCACACGCCGTCAGCGCGCACCTGGCGGTAGCTCATCTCGTCAAGGCCGCGGCCGCGCGCGTTCCAGGCCACCCACACCTCGCCGCCCACGACCGTCGGGCCGAGGATCTGAACGGTGGTCCTTGGGTCGGTGAGGCGCGCACCGTTCGGCAGGTACTGCCACGTGGCGCCGGTCTGGTTGGGGTAGTAGGAGATCGGTTCGGTGAGCTGCTCGACCCCGACGCGCTGCGAGTCTCCGCTCGTGGGGGCACATGCTGCCAGCAGCAACGCGACCGCTGCGAGGATTGCGGCTAACCGGGACGTAGTGCGCATGCGCCGAGTCTACCGCGCCAATAGCGCGCTTGTTATGACCCGATGTCAGTGCGGAACTGTGCGCCAGGGAACGTAACTGCGGCAACACCCGCGTACGCCGCGGCCCGCGCCTCCGCCGCGGTCGGAGCAACGGCAACGACGCTCAGCGCGCGCCCGCCGCTCGTCGTGAACGAGCCCGGCGCTGCACCCGCCTCGAGCCCGCCCTTGAAGACGTGAACTCCGTTCGCACGGTCGGCGGGAAGCTTCACGGGCACCCCCTTCAGCGGCGCGTCCGGGTAGCCGGGCGCTGCCATGACCACGCAGGCGGTATGGGCGGGGTGCCACCTGACGTCCGCCTCACCCAAGCGGCCCTCGGCAACGGCGAGGAAGAGTTCCGGTGCGTTGGACGCCAACAGGGGGAGGACCGCTTGCGCCTCAGGGTCGCCCAAGCGCACGTTGAACTCGAGGACCCGCGGGCCAGCTGGCGTGAGCATGATGCCGACGTAGAGCACGCCGCGGTAGAGCATGTCTTCGGCTGCGATGCCCTCCAGCACTGGCGCGATGATGGTGCGCTCGATGACGTCCAGGAGTCCCGGCTCGCTTAGCGCCACCGGAGCAACGGCCCCCATGCCGCCCGTCATGGCGCCGTGGTCGCCGTCGAGGAGGCGCTTGTGGTCGCGTGCCAGGGGCAGCAGGCGGTGGTGGCGCCCGTCGGTGAAGAGCATGACCGTGAGTTCGCGGCCGGTCAGGAACTCCTCGATGACGACCTCCGTGTTCGGGCCGCCCCTCGCGAACAAGGTGTGCAGCGCGGCCTCGGCCGCGGCGTGGGTCTCGGCGACCGTCACGCCCTTCCCCGCCGCCAGCCCAGAGTCTTTGACGACGATGGGCGCCGACTTGGTGGCGAGGTAACCAAGAGCCGCCGCGAGGTCGGTGAAGGTCTGGTAGTCGGCGGTCGGCACGCCATGCTTGCGCATGAACGCCTTGGAGAACGCCTTCGAGCCCTCGAGCCGCGCAGCGTGGCGCGACGGTCCGAACACGGGCACCCCTGCAGCGCGCAAGGCGTCGGCCAACCCGGCAACCAACGGCGCCTCCGGGCCGATCACGACGAGTCCCGGCCCCTCAGCCAGCACGGCTGCCGCCAGCTCGGCTACCGAGCCGCTGGCCGCGACGGCCGCAACGGTGGCGTCGCCTTGCCGCAGCGCCCAGCACAGGGCCTCCTCACGTCCACCTGTACCAACGACGACGACCTTCACGAGGTCGCCTCAACCGCGGGCGGCCGCCACTCGCCCGTGAGCAAGCGTCGCAGCGCCTCCGGATACGCTTCGTGCTCCTCGACCAGCACGCGGGCGGCGAGCGCGGCGCTATCGTCGCCAGGCAGCACCTTCACGCGGCGTTGGAGTATGACCGGGCCGCTGTCCACGCCCGCGTCAACCAAGTGCACGCTGCAGCCGGACTCGGCTACCCCGGCCCGCAGCGCTTGCCCGTGGGCGTCGAGTCCGGGGAACGAAGGCAGCAGGCTCGGGTGCACGTTCACCAGTCGCCCCGCCCAAGCGCCAACGAACGCCGGTGACAACAAGCGCATGAAGCCGGCGAGGCACACGACGTCTATCTCGGCGTCGCGCAGGAGGCGACCGGCCTCCTCCTCGAAGGCGGCGCGATCGGGCCACGGCACGTACTGCGCGTCTACGCCGGCGTTCTGAGCTGACTCGAGGGCCTCTGCACCTGCAATGTTGCTGATGACCAACGCCACCCTGCCGAGCGGGTTGGTAGCCGGGAACGCCCGCAGCAACGCCAGCATGTTCGAACCGCGACCGGACGCCAGCACGGCAAGCCGCGCCTGCCTGCCGAGCGGGAAGGCGCCCTGCGGAGTCGGCGAGCCGCTCACTCGACCTGCAGCCGTTCAGGGTGCAGCTTGGTGAAGTAGCGGCTCAACCCGCCCACCGTCATCGACGCGTCCGACGTGATCTTGTAACGCATGGCGATGCCGGGCAGCACCCTAGCCTCAGCGAGCTCGACGTCCTCCATGTGCCGCACGCGCGCCACGAGGGCGGCGTTGTCCTCCCCCGCTCGCATGCCGGCTAGGACGTTCTCGCTCCACACGCGGTTGCGCTCGAGCGTGTGCTGCAAGTGTTCAGCGGCGGCCGTGGCGCCGGTCACCGGCCCGAAATGGGTGAGGATCAGCCGCTCCGGCCGTGCCGCGAGCATGCGCGACACGCTCTCCTGCCAGGCCTCCAGGTCGAGGTCGGGCGGCGGCAGTGCCGGCCGCAGCAGGTCGGCGCCACCCAGCTTCACGCCCGCGCTGTCTCCCGTGAACATGCTGCCGTCGTCGAGCAGGTAACTGACGTGGTGCGCTGCGTGCCCCGGCGTGTAGATGACGCGCACGCGCACCCCACCGACGTCGAGGGACTCGCCGCCACCGACCGCCGTGACGTTCGCCTGCGGCACCGGCTCCATGTGGCCCCACAGCGGCTCGAGCGCGTCACCGTACACGCGTAAGGCGCTGGCCATGAGGCGGCTTGGGTCGATGACGTGCGGCGCGCCGCGCTCGTGCACGATGACCTTGGCGTTGCTGCGCGCCACCAGCGCGCCCGCGGCGGCGGCGTGATCGAGGTGGATGTGGGTGAGGAGGAGGTAGCGCAGGTCGGCGACGTCGAGGCCAGCGCTGCGCAGCCCGGCCTCCACCGCTGCCAGCGTGCTGCCTGGCCCGGACTCGATCATGGCGAACCCGCCCGTTGGCAGCGGCAGCACGAACACCGCGATGGTGCCTGGGTTACCTAGGTGGCCAGTGTCTAGTTGCAGCACGCCGCCGAGGTCGCGCACGCGCGGGTAGTCGGGCGGCACGTTCAAAGGGTCAACGCTGCCCGCGCGCAGCATGCTCGCGTCTAGGTTGTCTAGCGTGTTCAACCTGAGCCGGCCTAACCCTCGGCGACGACTTGGTTCGTCAGGGTGCCGATGCCCTCGACGGTCACCTCTACGGTGTCGCCGACATGCAGCTTGCCTACGCCCTCCGGGGTACCGGTCAGGACGACGTCGCCAGGTCCGAGCGTCATGAAGCGGCTGATGTACGACAAGACCTCAGCTACGGGGAAGATCATGTCGGCGGTAGTGCCAGACTGCTTGGTCTCACCATTGACTTGCAACGTCAGGCGCAAGTTCGCTGGGTCGAGGTCCGTTTCCAGCCACGGACCGACCGGGCAGAAGCCGTCGGCCGACTTGCCTCTCACCCACTGCAGGTCGCTCCGCTGCTTATCGCGTGCCGTGACGTCGAGCGCGCAGGTGTAGCCGAGCACGTAATCGAGGGCGTCGTCAGCCGCCACGTTGCGCATCTCGCGAGCGATGACGACGGCGAGCTCGCCCTCGTACTGCAGGTCGCTCGTCCAGCTCGGGTACGGCACGTCGTCACCCGCCCCGCTCAGGGTGTTGAGCCCCTTGAGGAAGAGGCCAGGCTCGGTGGGCAGGCCGCTCTTGTCGTTGCCCAGCTCGCGGATGTGATCCGCGTAGTTGCGGCCAACGCAGACGATGACGCTCGGGTCGCATGGCGGTAACAGCGACACGTCGCTCAGTGGCACGGTGTGGCCGCTGATGGCGCCTAGCATGCCCGTCAACTGGTGGATCATGCCACCCTCGAGCTCGCCCCAATGGACCCCGTCGAAGCTACGGTAACGAACGCGTTGCATTCAGATCACGCCTCCTTGGCTGTGAGCCTACCCGTGATGTCGTCCCACTCCTCCATGTGCCCGAGGAGCGTCGTCTCTAGCGTGGCATGTTCGGTGGCAAGCGCGGCCAACAACTCACCGTTCGAGGGTGGTGGGCCGGGTTCATCCCAGGCGCCGACCTGCAATCCTCGCAGGGCGCTCACGGTCACGTCGGCTGGCCGGCCCAGGAGTTCCGTGATGTTGGCGAGGCGCTCCTCTACCCCGTGGATCTCGTCCTCCAAGGCGGTCAGCGTGCGCTCGAGCTGCCAACGCGACGGTCCGGCGGCCGCGCGCGTGACCGGCACGGCCGCTTTCTGGGGCGTGTGCTCTGGCACGACTTGCGCCGCACTGCTGCGCTTGCGCAGGTAGTACTCCCAGTCGCCGCGGTGATCCGTGAAGCGCCCGCCACTTACTTCCCACACGCGCGTGGCCAGCTTGGCGAGGAAGCGCCGGTCGTGCGACACGAGCAGCAGGGTGCCCGCGTAATCAGCCAAGGCGGCCTCTAGCGCCTCGATCATCTCGACGTCGAGGTGGTTGGTCGGCTCGTCGAGCACGAGGAGGTTGCGGCGGTCCAGCGTCAGGTTGAGGAGCGCGAGGCGGGCGCGTTCGCCGCCCGAGAGGTCGTGGACGCGCTTGAACTGCGCCTCGTACGGGAAGAGGAAGCGACCGAGGGCGTTGTGCGCCTCCGCGTCGCCCATGCGGCGCAGCAACTCCTCGAAGAGGGTGGCTTCGCCGGCTACGCTGCGGAGTTCCTGGTCGTAGTACCCGAGGCGCACGCGCGCGCCAGTGCGCACGCTTCCCAACGGATGGTCGGACGTGAGGTCGCCAAGGAGCATGCGTAGGAGGGTCGTCTTGCCTGCCCCGTTCGGCCCAACTAGGGCGACGCGCTCACCTTGCCGCAGTTCGAGCGTGACGTCGTCGAGGAGGCGCCGCTGCCCGAAGCTCTTGCTCATGTGCTCGGCGGTCAACACTATCTCACCGCTCGGGTCGCAGTCGAAAGCGAAGCGCGTCGTGCGCTCCGCGCTGGCGACCTCGTCGATCATGCCGTCCTCGTAGCGCTCGGCGCGCCGCTCCATGGCCTTGGCGCGGCGGTGGAGCTTAGCGTTCTGGCCCGCCCAGCGCTTCATCTGGTCGGCCGCGGCGTCTAGTCGTTGGTGTTCGCGCTCCTGGTTGGCGCGGGTGAGGGCCTGGATGCGCTCGGCTTCGACACGTGCCTCGCGGTAGGCAGTCGGATTGCCGTTGCCTTGCTTGAGGTCCCCGCGGCTGACCTCGACCGTGCGGCTGCATGCGCCGTCGAGGAACGCGCGGTCGTGCGACACGATGAGCGCCGCGCCGGGGTAGCGCGAAAGGTGACCCTCGAGCCACGAGCGCATCTCCATGTCTAGGTGGTTAGTTGGCTCGTCGAGGAGGAGCACGTCCGGTTGCGCCATGAGCAGGCGGGCGAGACCCAGGCGGGTACGTTCGCCGCCGGAGAGACGCGCCACCGTCTCATCGTGCCTACCCTTGAAGCCGAGGGCGTCGAGCACGGCGTCGCGGCGCGCGCGGCGCGCGTAGCCGCCGCGGCGTTCGAAGGCCGCGTGCAGTACCTCCCAGCGGTGGTAGCGCTCCGGGTCGTCAAGGCCGGCGGCCTCCAACCCGTTGAGGCGCTCCTCGAGCTCATCTAGTTCGGCGAAGGCGCGTTCCGAGATGCTGACGATGGTCTCGGCAGCATCGAAGCGCGGGTCCTGCTCCAGGAGCGCGAGACGCGTGTCTTCTGCGTGGTAAACGGTGCCGCGGTCCGGCTCCTCGCTGCGCATGAGGAGCTTGAGGAGCGTCGACTTGCCGGAGCCGTTACGGCCGATGAGGGCGACGCGGTCGCCGTCTCTAAGCTCGAGCGTTGCGGCGTCGAGGACGACTTGGTCGCCGTAGACCTTCTCAACTGAATGAAGCGCGGCCAGGAGCATGCGGTAGCCAGTCTACCGCCGTTCCTGACCGCGCCCCCGTGCCCTGGCGTCCAGGGCACGCTCTGGACGCCGCTACCGCGTTGGTTGCTCCTTAGGAGAACCTGATGTTCTTCTCGGACTCCATGTCGAAGGCGTGCAGTGCGCTTAGGCGCGCGAGGAACTCGATCTTGTCGCCGGGCTTGACCTGGGCGTGGGGATCGACGCGCGCGACGATGCTCTGGTCGCCACCAACGGAGGCGATGATGTGCGTTTCAGCGCCGAGCGGTTCGACCACGTCGACGGTGGCCTGGATGATGTTGTCGCCCTCTGGGATGTCGGTGTAGCCCTTGAGGTCGATGGCTTCCGGCCGCACCCCGACGTAGACCTTCTTGCCGTTGTAGCTGGCGAGCTTTGATGCCAGCTGGGCGTCTGGTTTGAGGTCGAACTGTGGGCTCTTGAGGCGGCCGTCTTGCACGGTGCCGACCATGAAGTTCATGGCGGGCGAGCCGATGAAGCCTGCGACGAACTTGTTCACTGGCTTGTCGTAGAGGTTGATGGGGCTGTCGACCTGCTGGATGAGGCCGTCCTTCATGACGACGATGCGCGTGCCCATCGTCATGGCCTCGACCTGGTCGTGCGTGACGTAAACCGTGGTGACGCCTAGGCGCTGGTGCAACTTGGTGATGCTGGCGCGCATCTCGACGCGCAGCTTGGCGTCGAGGTTGGAGAGCGGCTCGTCCATGAGGAAGACCTTCGGCTCACGCACGATGGCGCGCCCGAGGGCAACGCGCTGGCGCTGACCGCCGGAGAGTTCGCGCGGCCTGCGGTCGAGGAGGTGCTCGATCTGCAGGATGCCGGCGGCGTCACGAACGCGCTTGTCGATCTCGGGCTTGGGCGTGTGGCGCAGGCGCAGCCCGAACGACATGTTCTGGTACACGTTCATGTGCGGGTAGAGCGCGTAGTTCTGGAACACCATGGCGATGTCGCGGTCTTTGGGTGGCACGTCGTTGACGATGCGGTCGCCGATGCGGCACGTGCCCTCGGAGATCTCTTCGAGGCCGGCTATCATGCGCAGGGTGGTCGTCTTGCCGCAACCGGACGGTCCGACGAAGACCATGAACTCTTCGTCGGCGATGTGAAGGCTGAAGTCATTGACGGCGGTGACGTTTCCGAACCTCTTGTAAACGTGTTCTAGGACTACTTCGGCCATGTGGCCCTCCAAACGGGGAGTGGTCGTTGAGTCGAGGTTAGCATCCGTCCTGCGCCCCACGCTTGCGCTTAGACCCGAATACAGACTAAATTCGTACCATGCGTTTATCAGGCAGGGTCAGGTCGATCTCCTACCTAAAGGCCAACGCGGCGGAGCTGCTTCGCGAGCTCGTCGACGACCAGGAGCCGTTGGTGATCACCCAGAACGGCGAGGCCAAGGCCGTGCTGCTCGACGTGGCCACCTACGACCAGCTGCGCGAGACCGCGGCGCTCCTCAAGCTCCTCTCGCTGGCTGACAGGCAGGTGGAGGAAGGCATGCTCGAGGTGGCGGAGGACGCTATCGCAGCCTACCGGCTGGACGGCTGATGGCGCGGCCCGTGCTACTCACCGACGGCGCTGCCCGCGACCTGGACGAGTGGTACGCCTCCGCTTACGCGCGGGGCGGCGCCGCCCTCGCGGCCCGAATCCTGGACGCGTTCGAGGTGGTCGTGGAGGACATCGCGGCCGACTCGCTCACTTCGGTGGTCGTGCCTGAGCTGCGCCAGTTCGGCCGGCGCGCCGAACGTCAAGTGGTGACCGCAGACGGCCTGCGCGTGGTCTTCAGGGTGAACCTTGGGGTAGTCGAGGTGGTGCTGCTAGCACCAGAGAAGCGCTCGTTCCAGGCGCTGCTCGAGCGCCGGCTGTTGGACGGGTGAGGCGGGGCTCGCCGCGGTGACAAAAAGGGCGAGCCGCCGCCCGGGCATGCACCCAGGCGGCGGCTCGTCGACCTTGCTGGTGGAGGCGGCGGGAGTCGAACCCGCGTCCGAAACCCCCTACAGCGGGCGTCTACGCGTGTAGCCGTTGATCGGTTGTCGGCGCGCGGCTGGCTCAGCGGCGGGCACTGCCGTGCGCTTAGACGTCATAAGTCTCGCCCCGCGGGTCAACGTCCGAACCCTAAGGCCAGCCCACTTTAGGACGTTCGTACCGGCGAGCCATGGGCGGGGCTTCCGGGGAACGCTAACTGCGATTAAGCAGCTAGAGCGTAGTTATTGTTGCCAGTTAATGGCGTGGCAGCTTGTTAACGCGGCCAGCTGCCTCCGCGACGCGCAGCCTCACCTTCGGAAGGGCCCCGTCGAAACCATGTCGCCCCCGTTCTGGGGTTGGGGTCCGCTAGTGCGGCTAACCGATCGGCCCTACGCCAGCCGACCTGCACAGATTATACTGCCGCATGCCACATGCCGTGAGTATGCGGGGCATCACGAAGCAGTTCCCGCTGGTGATCGCCAACCAAGACGTCGACTTCGCGGTCGATTGGGGTGAGGTCCACGCCCTCATCGGTGAGAACGGCGCGGGCAAGAGCACCCTCATGAAGATCCTCTACGGCATGCAGCAGCCGGATGCTGGCGCCATCGAGGTGAACGGCGAGCCCGTCGTAATCCACTCGGCGCGCGACGCCATAGCACGCGGCATCGGCATGGTGCACCAGCACTTCATGCTCGTGGAACCGCTGACGGTGACGGAGAACCTCGTCCTCGGCTCGGAACCGCACCTCGGGCCGCTGCTAGACATGCGCACGGCCACGCGCCGCACAGAACAACTGATCAGCGAGTTCGGCTTCGACATCGCGGCCGACACCCGCATCGAGGACCTGCCCGTCGGCCTGCAGCAGCAGGTAGAGATCCTCAAGGCGCTCTACCGCCAGGCGCGTATCCTCATCCTCGACGAACCAACTGCAGTCCTCACCCCGCAGGAGACGCGCGGCCTGTTCCGCTTCCTGCGCGACTTCGCCGCCAAGGGCAACGCAGCCGTGTTCATCAGCCACAAGCTCGACGAAGTCATGGAGATCTGCGACCGCATGAGCGTCATGCGTGACGGTCGCATGGTCGGCACCGTCGACCGCGCAGACACCGACCAGCGCCGTTTGGCCAACATGATGGTCGGTCGCGACGTGCTCCTGCGCGTCAAGAAGAACGAGGCCACGCCTGGCGCGGTGGCGCTCGAGGTGCGCGACCTCGTCCTAAAGCACGCCTTCAAGCCGCGTAACGTCCTAGACGGCGTGAGTTTCAAGGTGCGGCGCGGCGAGATCCTGGGCGTCGCTGGTATCGAGGGCAACGGCCAGTCCGAGCTCGTCGAGGTCATCACGGGCCTGCGCAAGTCAGACAGCGGCACCGTGCTTGCCGAGGCGCGCTCTGAGGCCAGCTTGCGTGACATCACCGAGCAGGACACGCGTCATCGCCACGAGGCAGGCATCAGCCATGTGCCGGAGGACCGCAACGGGCGCGGGCTCGTGATGCAGTTCTCCGCCGCCCTGAACAGCGTGCTGGGCGATCACTACCGCGCGCCGTACAGCGGCAGCTTCGGTCTGCTGCAAGAGGGCGCCATCGACGCGCACGCTAGGCGCCTGATCAACGATTACGACGTGCGGCCAACCGACCCGAACATCACGGTCAGCCACTACTCGGGAGGCAACGCGCAGAAGCTGATCGTCGCCCGCGAGTTGGAGCGCCAACCTAGCGTGCTCGTCATGGCGCAGCCGACGCGCGGGGTCGACATCGGGGCCATCGAGTTCATCCACCAGCGCATCGTTGCCGCTCGCGACTCCGGCCTGCCCGTCCTGCTCGTGTCTGCCGACCTGAACGAGGTCATGAGCTTGTCAGACCGCATCATCGTCATGTACGAGGGTCGGGTCATGGGCGAGTTGTCGCAGGACGAGGCCACGCCAGAGCGGCTCGGTCTGCTGATGGCCGGTTCGGTTGAGAAGGCGACCGCCTGACCCTCAATCGGCCTGACCCTCAATCAGCCTGCAGGAAGCGCCGCAACTGCGCGGCCAACTGCGGGTACTCGATGAGGAAGGCGTCGTGGCCGTGCGGCGACGAGATGCCAACGTAGCGGCCGTTCGGCAAGTGGGCGGCTAGCTCCTTGGCTTCTCCCTCCGGGTAGAGCACGTCGGAGTCGATGCCCATGACCAACGCGGGCATCCGCATGCTGGCCAGCACGCCGCTGGTCGTGCCGCGTCCCTCCGCCAGGTCGTAATCGTCCATGGCGCGCGTGAGGCTCAGGTAGGTGTTGGCGTCGAAGCGCTCCACTAACTTCACGCCCTGGTAGGCGAGGTAGGACGTTATCTGGAACGAGGCGTCGAGGGCGCCGCCGTCCACTCGTTCGCGCCCGAACTTCTGCTCGAGCGAATCGTAGGAGCGGTAAGTGAGCATGGCTATCGCCCGCGCCAGCCCCAGGCCGGTCTCCGGTTGCCGCTCCAACGGGTAGCGGCCCCCTTGCCATGCAGGGTCGGCCTTGATGGCGCGACGCGCGACCTCGTTGAGGCCGATGGCCCATGCCGAGTGGCGCGCGCCGATGGCGATGGGCACTATGGCGCGGACCATCTCGGGGTAGGTGGCGCCCCACTCGAGGACCTGCATGCCGCCCATGCTGCCGCCAACGACCGCACGCAGGCTGGTTACGCCCAACTGCGTGAGGAGCCGGTGCTGCACCTCGACCATGTCGCGGACCGTGTAGTTCGGGAAGTCGGGACCGTAGGGGTGGCCCGTGTCTGGGTCGAGGCTGCTCGGGCCGGTGGTGCCGTAGCACCCGCCGAGGACGTTGCTGCACACGACGTAGAAGCGCGTGGTGTCGATGGCCTTGCCCGGTCCGATGAGCGGGTCCCACCAGCCAGGCACTTCCTCGCGGTCCGTCACCCCCGCCGCGTGCGCGGAGCCCGTCAGGGCGTGGGTGACGAGGATGGCGTTGGTGCCTGCCGAGTTCAGCTCGCCGTACGCCTCGTAGGCGACGGCGACGCGCTCGAGGCTGCCGCCGCGCTGAAGGTGCAGTGGTCGACGTGGCGTCGCCACGTCGACTACGTGCTGCCTTACCTGGCCGACGCTCCCCTGTTGGCCCGTGCTCGCGCGGGCCAACAGGGCGGCGTGGTCACCCCAGGTCTCGTGAACGAGGACGCGGCTGTCGCTGCTCACCCCACGTACCGCGCTTCGTGCGTCAGTCCGCCGCGGCGGCCGACTGCTGGCCGCGGGCTGCTGCCAGCGCTTGGGCGAAGTCCTCGATGAGGTCATCGATGTGCTCCAGTCCTGGGGTAACGCGGATGCGGCCAGTAGCCACGCCCGCGGCGATGAGGCCTGCCTCGTCGAGTTGCGAGTGAGTCGTGCTCGCCGGGTGAGTGACGGAGGTCTTGGCGTCGCCGAGGTTCACGAGGCGCGAGGCGAGCACCACGTTGTCTATAAACGCCTGACCGGCCTTGAGGCCCCCTTTGATGTCGAAGGTGAAGAACGCGCCTGCGCCCTTAGGGAAGTCGGCCCGCGCGCGCTCGTAGCTCGGGTGGCCGGGGAGTTCCGGGTAGTTGACGCTCTCTACTTCCGGCTGCTGCGCGAACCATTCGACGAGCTTGCGGGTGTTCTCGACGTGCCGATCAGCGCGCAAGCTCAGCGTCTCGAGGCCTTGGAGGAGGAGGAAGGCGTTCTGCGGAGCGAGGGTCTGGCCCTGGTCGCGGAGGCCCTCGACGCGCGAGCGGATGGCGAACGCGATGTTGCCGAACTGCGAGCCCTTGCCGAAGACTTCGGAGAACACGAGTCCGTGATAGCTGGGGCTGGGTTCGGAGAAGCCAGGGTAGCGGCCGTTGCCCCAGTCGAACGAGCCCATGTCGACGATGAGGCCGCCGAGCGCAGTGCCGTGCCCGTTTATCCACTTCGTTGCCGAGTGCACGATGACGTCCGCGCCGTGGTCGCCTGGCCGGTAGAGGTAACCGCCGATGCCGCCAGTGTTGTCGACGATGACGGCGACGCCGCGCGCGTGAGCGACTTCAGCGATGGCCTTGATGTCAGGGATGCGCAGGCTGGGGTTGGGGATGGTCTCGAGGTAGACGGCCTTGGTCTTGTCGTCGATGAGGCGCGCGTAGTCGGCGGGGTCGTCGTCGAAGTCAACGAAGCGGCCTTCGATGCCGAGGCGTGGCAGCGTGACGCTGAGCATGTTCTTGGTGCCGCCGTACACGTTGGGTGAGGCGACGATGTTGTCGCCTGCCTCGGCGACCATGGTGAACGCGAGGAACTCTGCCGCGTGGCCGCTGGCTGTTGCTAGCGCGGCGACGCCGCCTTCGAGGGCCGCGATGCGCTTCTCGAGCACGTCGTTCGTCGGGTTCATGATGCGCGTGTAGATGTTGCCGAACTCCTGCAGGTTGAAGAGCCTACCTGCGTGCTCGGCGCTGTCGAAGTTGTACGCGGTCGTCTGGTAGATGGGCACGGCGCGCGACTTGGTGGTCGCTTCGACGGTCTCTTGGCCAGCGTGGATCTGTAGGGTCTCAAAACGGTATGCCATTAGGGGTGCTCCAGTTTCAATCGTGCTTGTGAGGTTCTGTACTAGCTACTTCGCTTGTGCACATAGGCACAGGCGGTGGCGGGCGATGAGCAACCGCGGCGCACGGGCGCATGGAACGCTTGCGTGCGCGGCGCGGCTCCGCGGCCTGAGCCGCCTAGGGCATTCGCTGGGTTTGGGTGGCGATCCTACCGCGCCATGAACGGCGCGCTGAAAACTCACGTAGTGCCATGCCGGTCCTCCTCCTCGACTCGGCCAGCTGTCTGAGCGCCCGAGATCGTCTCGTAAGCGCGGTCAAGCCAGGCACTCAAGTCGTGTAGATGAGGCTCTTCGCCCCTATCTGTCCGGCGGCTCACCATCGTGGCTGTGCTTCCGGCTGGAGTTAGCACCCGCCTGAATGAAGGCTGGTTGCTGCGGCGTCATAGGGCCAGGTCCCTCGGCCGCTCTCGATAAGGCCACCGCGCAGTGCGTTGGGTGGCGGCACCGTCCGCCCCACTAGGGCGCGAACGATTGTGCAGTTAAACATGTCGGGGCGCGGAAGCGCAAGGCTTCACTCTACAGAGGAAACCCAGCCGAGTTGAGGCGGGAAGCTCCGCACGGTAGCGATCTTGCCCGTCACGACGCCACCCTGCTCCTCGAAGGTGTACGCCAGCAAGTTCCAACCGACGGCGGCGTTGACGTCGTACGTCACACTCAGTCCGTCAGCCGACACGCAACTACCGCGAATACGAACGGCCCGGTCAACGTAGAAGTAGTAACCGAGCGCGTCGGCGGCGCCGACGTCGGCCTTGTCGTTGCTAAGGCGCTGGAGGAGGTCCTGTGAGCTGGCAAGCGTCGCCAACACGGGCGTCGAGCTGGTGTCGAACGCCATCAACGTGTTCACTAGTACGTGCGTCGTGCTGCGCGGTTCCATGACCAGGTCTTGGCCGCCGGCTTGGCAGATGTTCTTCGCCTCTACCGGGTGCAGCACGTCTCCCCTGATCTGCCCTGGTAAGTCGAAGCTGAAGTTGCCGTCGGCAGTCACCTCACCGAACGCGATGGCACCGGTTGGGCTCATGTCGAAGTAGCCCGCCCAGGCGACGATCGTGCCGCTCTTGGCGGTTGGGTTAGGGATGGCGCCAGAGACCGTAACGGGCCGTTGCGCGACCGCGGTGCCAAGGCACGCCGCCACGGTCAGTAGTGCTAGCCGCTTCAAACCTAGTCCGTTTCTCTTCGGTCGCATGGCGATGGCCTCCTTGGGGCAGCCAGTATCTTGGTCTGGCACCTCCAAGTATAGGGAGGAGGTCCTGGTAACGTCCGGGGCATAGGTCCTATGCTTAGGCCCGTGTCGGTCGCTATCACCCACCCAATGCTCGACCTGAAGAGCGAAGTCCAGGAGATCTGGGACGAACTGCAACCCACCATCGAGCGCGTCCTCAAGAGCGGCGCCTTCGTTGGCGGCCCCGAGGTCGAGGCCTTCGAGCTCGAGGCCGCCCACTACCTCGGCGTCAACCACGCGCTTGGGCTCAACTCGGGCACCGATGCGCTAGTGCTTGGCCTAGAAGCGCTCGGCGTTGGTCCCGGCGACGAAGTGATCACCACGCCTTTCAGCTTCTTCGCCACCAGCGAGGCGGTCTTGCGCCTCGGCGCAGCGCCCGTGTTCGTCGACATCGACGACGACACGCTCAACCTAGACGCCAGCCTGCTCGATGCCGCGGTCACTGACCGCACCAAGGTCATTCTTCCCGTTCACATCTTCGGCTTGCCAGCAGACATGACGGGCGTGATGGACGTAGCGGGGCGCCACGGATTGGCGGTGGTGGAGGACTGCGCGCAGGCCTTCGGGGCTAAGCATGAGGAGCGGCGCGTCGGCGGCATAGGGGCCATCGGGGCGTTCAGCTTCTACCCGACCAAGAACCTGGGCGCTTACGGCGACGGCGGCCTCATAACCACCAACGACGACGAGGTCGCCGCGGCGCTGCGTGCCCTGCGCAACCACGGCTCGAGCCCTCAAGAGAAGTACTTGCACGTCGGCCTTGGCCACAACTCGCGGTTGGACGCCATCCAAGCGGCCGTGCTGCGCATCAAGTTGGCGAAGTTGGACGGGTGGGACGCCAGGCGCCGCGAGCGCGCCTCGGCCTATCGCGCGGCGCTAAGCGCCGTGCCTGGCGGCGACGAGGGACTACGGCTGCCGCCGGACAGCCCCGAGCACCGTTACCACCAGTTCACGTTGCGGTTGCCGCCGGCCAGGCGGGCACAGTTCGAGAGCGGTCTGCGCGAGCGTGGCGTGGCGTTCAGCCGCTTCTACCCTTCCCCATTGACGAAGCAACCGGCGGGGGCCGATTTCGGCCTCGCGCCGGTCGCGGAGCGCGCCTGTGAGCGCGTGATCTCTGTGCCTATCCACCCGTGGTTGCCAGATGAGGCGATCGCCAAGGTGGCGGAGGCGGCCGCCGCGGCGTTCTAGGTCCGGCTACCTGACCTCGAAGGCTATGTGGAACGCCGGGATCACCTCTCCCGGGTGGTCTTGCCAGTTCAGCATGGGCACCTGGAGGTAGGTGGCGTTGGCGGTCGCGGTGTTGGGTGGGGCGCCGGGCCCCTCCAGGTCGCCTTGGTAGATGGCCGGGTAGAGGCTGATGAAGTGCGTGCCGATGGCGCCGGGGGCCTTGAGGTAGATGGTGACGTCGCCTCTGCTGTTGAACCCGCAGCCGTAGCCGAGGTAGCCGTTGTCGAGGAGGAGGGTGTAGATGTTGGCCGTCTCGGTCCAACCGACGCCCTTGATGGTGATGACGATGTCGCCGCCCGGCGCAACTGGCCCGGTCGGCGCGGCCAAAATGCTGGGCGTGATGAGGTACTCGAGGTCGGCGCTGACGTCGCCGCTGGTGGCGGTGATGGTGTGGGCGCCGCCGAGGTCGTCTGGCGTGGCCAGCGTGAAGCTGAACGCCCCTGACCCGTCGGTCGTGACTCTGCCAAGCGGCTCCTCGACGACCTCCCAGCCCTTACCGCTCAGGCGGTTGCCGCGCACGGCGCTCCAGCTCAGGTCAACCGGCGCCCCGGCCGGGAAGCCGACGCCTGCCAGCCGTAGCTGGCTGCCGACGGTGCCGCTGAGGTAGTCGGCGGTGAGGGCCGCGCCCGTGTCACGCGCCTGCGTGCCTGGCGTGCGGCTGAGTTGCTGGTCGGCAAGGGTCGGCCAGCTCGCCGGAGGGCCATCCGTAACCTCGAACAGCGCCCCCATCACCGTCGGCACCTGCGGGTTATAGATGGGCGCTTGCTGCTGGTTGAGGTAGGGAACCGGGTGCGTGCCCGAGAGGACTTGCAGCGTGTGCAGCCCAACGGGTCCGGTGGCGGGGATCACCGCCGTGGCCGTGCCTTTCGTCGTTATGCCAGAGAGCCAGCCGCTATGGGCGCCGTCGTAAGACAGGTGCCACACCGACTCCCAGAAGCGGTACCCGACGCCCGTAAGCGTGAGCGTGATCGGCGTTCCTGGTGGGCCCGACGTCGGCGAGATAGTGAGGCTCGGCGCGACGACGAAGCCCTGACGAGCGGCGCGCACGCCACCCTGCTCGACGAACACGTTGTGAACGTAACCGTAGTCTTCCGGCACCACGAAAGTCGTGGCTGCGTTACCGCTGGCGTCGGCAGTTAGCTGCCCGAGGACGCTGCTTACGTCCTCGGAAGTAATGCCGTAGAACTCGCCGTCAGCCACGTTCCAGCTGGCGGCCGCGCTGCTCCAGACGAGGTCGTACGTCTGGCCGGGCGTCAGGCCGCTGGCGCTGGCCACGACGGGGGTGCCGACTATGCCCGTAACGGGCTCGAACTCGAGGCGCCCGTCTTGCGCCAAGGCGCAGCTAGCGGTAGCCGCGAAGATCGCGGCTACCGCCGAGATGAGCCAGGCCCGCTTAGTGCGGGTAGTGGGCGTAGTTGTCATCGGCAGTGCCAGGGATGGCCCTTTGGGCGGCCACGGCAGCGGTCTCTACCGCACTAGCCGAGTTCCCCCAGGAGCTGCGGATGTAGGTCAGGACTGCAGCGATCTCGTCGTCTTTCAGCACGTTCTCCCACGCAGGCATAAGGCCGTTGTAGTCGGCGCCGTTGACGGTAATCTTGCCTTGCAGGCCGTAGAGCAGGACTCGTTCGATAAACGTCGCGTCGTCCGCGGTGACTATCGGGTTGCCAGCAAGGGGCGGGAAGGCAGCGGCGATGCCCAAACCGGTGGCCTGGTGGCAAGCGGAGCAGTTGGTCACGAAGAGCGCCTCGCCGTCTGGCGCTGGCGTGGTGTCCGCGACCTTCGCTAGTTGTGCGTTCGCTGGAGCGGTAGCGGCTGCTGGCGCGACGATGGTCAGCCCGCCGAGCCCGATGGTGTGCCCCATCGGCTCGTAGGTTGCCGTGTTGCCAGCGGAATCCTCTACCGTGACCGTCCACTGGTATGCGCCGGTGGCGTAGTCAGCGGGAATCTGCCAGGCCCCCGCGTAGTACTCCTCGGTCTTGTCCTGGCCGGGGGGGTGCGCTCCGTAGTTGAGAGGCACTTTCACGCCGCTTTCGAGCTCCCCGTAGACCTTGACGCCTTTGGCGTCGATGTCGGCTTGCGTCAGCAGGTCACCGGTGGCGGAGTCGTAGACGTACGCGCGCCACACGATCTCTTCGCCTTGGTTGAAGACGGCGTTGGCGACGCACACGGCGCCCATGGCACCTACCGCCCCCCTGACGACGTCGGCCTGCACGAAGTACGCCGACTTGGCCCAAGCGCCGCTGGCGGCGAGCATGACGCCAAGAAAGACTAGGACCCTAGGGGCCCATCTGCTTGCTCGACCCATTGTTGTTGTCCCCTTCCCGAAGCCTGAACCTTAAGTAGCTGTGTAGAACGCGGCTCCAGAGGCGAGCGCTTCTACTTGGACTTTATGGCCGGGTTCGCGGTGGGCGCAGTGACGCTTGAGAGCTGCCCGTACTATCCTTGCCTCACCCATGCTCGAGGCTTACCGCACACCTGATCGGTTGCAGGCGCGCATCGCGTTTCATGATCGTTACGCCGGTGCGGGGGAGGACTTTCACCGTTGGCTCTTCTCCTACGCGGAGGCCGCTGCGGACGCGCGCGTGCTGGAGGTGGGCGCTGGCACTTCGCGCCTCTGGGGCACGAACGCCGACCGCGTTCCGCCAGGTTGGCGGTTGACGCTCACGGACGTGTCGGAAGGCATGGTCGAGGCCACCCTCGGGGTCGTGGCAGACGCTGGCTTGAGCGCCAGCGTGCGCTTGGCTGACGTGCAGTCGTTGCCGTTCGGCGACGGCGAGTTCGACTTGGCGTTCGCGAACCACATGCTCTACCACGTGCCCGACTTGCCGCGCGCGGTGGCCGAGCTGCGGAGGGTATTGCGGCCGGGCGGGCTGCTGATAGCCGCCACGAACGGCGCGCAGCACTTGAGCGGCCTGCGTGAACTGCCAGTGGAGTTGGCCAACGACGCCGTAACGGTAGTCGGCTCCGCCGGATTGAGCTTCACGCTGGAGAACGGCGGCCAGGAGCTGCGCCGCGCGTTCGGCGACGTCGTGGTCCGCAGGCGTGACGACGAGGTGCTGGCAGACGACCCCGACCTCGTCCTCGCCTACTTGCGTTCGATGATCTACCTGCCAGACGAGCCTTCACCGACCGTGGCCGCACGTTTGGCGGCGTGGGAGGCGGGCGTGCGCACGCGCATGGCCGAGGGGCCGCTCGTGGTGCAGCGCAGTAGCGGTTTCTTCCTCGCCCGCTAGCGGTGGCCCCGCGCCCAGGCAGGGCGAACGGGACAAGGGTTAGCATCGGCCACATGGCAACCCCGTTAACCACAGCCGAACTCGGCGTCATGAAAGATCTCGTCGTTCCCCTCGCGTTCGAGGTGGGCAGGTGGGCGCGGCGGCAGCAAGTCGACCACCACGCTGGCCGCACCGACTTCGGGGTGAGCATCAAGACGTCGCCTGGTGACGTAGTTACCCTCATCGACCTCGAGGCGCAGAAGCGCATCGCTCAGGCACTCAAGCAGGCCTACCCGACGTTCGGGCTGCTGGGCGAGGAGGGCCTCTCCGAGTTCGACGCCAAGGCGCCAGTGTGGGTCATCGACCCCATCGACGGCACCCACAACTTCGTCCGCGATTACCCCGGCTTCTGCGTGTCGATCGGCCTGGCGCAGGGGGGCGAGAGCGTGCTCGGTGTCATCTACGACTCTGCTTCCGACGAGGTCTACTGGGCGTACGCGGGCGGCGGCGCGTGGCGCGGCGACGAACGTCTAACGCTTGGTGAGGACCGCCCACTCTCACACGCCCTCATCAGCACGAACTTCACGGAGGCCATGCGCGACGACTCCGCGCAGCAATCGTTCTTCGTGCAGACGTCCGGGGCGTCGGCTGGCGTGCGGGCCAGCGGGTCCGCGGCGCGCGACCTGTGCTTCGTGGCCGATGGCCGCGTCGACCTCTTCTGGCAGTTCGGTTTGAGGGCGTGGGACGTGGCCGCGGGCGCCATCATCGTCCGTGAGGCCGGAGGCGTGTTCCAGATCTGGTCGGGCGCCACCGACTGGTTACGCGCCCCGCAGCTCAGCGTGGCCGCCGGCACGAGCGGCGTGATGAGCGAAGTCGGCAAGCTGGCCGGCACACTCGGACTCATCGAGGGTAGCGCCAAGAGCTAACCCTGCACCGCAATACTTCCGCGTTTTGCCGTGCAATCGGAACGTGTATACAATCGGGTAGCAAGCGTTCAACTCCTGGAGGAACAACCTGTGGCAAGTGGCAACGCCGCCCAACTCGGGGTCGGCGGCACAACCAGGCGGGAGCGACCGAAGTGGTTGAAGCGGTTCTTCGCGAACCGCTCCGCTGTGATAGGCCTGGCCGGCGTGGTGATCGTGGTGGTGGTAAGCCTCCTCGCGCCGGTGATCGCCCCGCATGACCCAGCCAAGCAGTACTTCGACGGCCTCACCATCGAAGGCTCCCCGCTCCCACCCGAACGCCCGTTCTGGTTCGGCACTGACCTCCTTGGGCGTGACCTGTTATCGCGCGTCATCTTCGGCGCGCGCATCAGCTTGCTAGTCGGGGTCGTGGCTAACGGCGCCGCCGTACTCATCGGCCTCGTAGTCGGGGTGGCTGCAGGCTACTTCCGCGGCGTCACCGAAACTATCCTCATGCGCGTCACCGACGTCATGACGGCCTTCCCCGCCCTCATCCTCGCCATCGCGCTTGCCGCCATCCTCCGCCCGAGCCTGTGGATCGTGGCGCTCGTCATCGCGCTCGTCAACTGGGTGTGGATCGCCCGCGCCATCTACGCTCAGGTCCTCTCCATTGGGCGACGCGAGTTCGTGGAGGCGGCGGGCGCGCTCGGCGTTGGCACCATGCGCACGCTCTTCAAGCACATCCTCCCCCACCTCGTCAGCACACTGATGGTCTTCGGCACCCTCGGGATAAGCACCACCGTGCTGCTCGAGGCCAGCCTGTCGTTCCTCGGCGTCGGGGTACAACCGCCAACGCCGTCTTGGGGCGGGATCATCAACGAGAGCCAGTCGTACTTCCTCAACGCGCCATGGTTGGTCGTCTTCCCCGGCGTGGCCATCCTCCTGACGAGCCTGTCGTTCAACCTGCTTGGCGAGGGTCTGCGCGACGCGCTCGACTTAGCGGAGCGGCGGTGATCCGCTACCTCCTGCAGCGCCTCCTGCAGGCCGTCGGCGTCATGATCGGCGTTACGATCATCACGTTCCTGCTCGTGTTCCTCCTGCCAGCCGACCCGGCGCGCATGATCGCGGGCCGCAGCGCGACGCCAGCCACCGTCGCGAGCATCCGCGCCGAGCTCGGCCTCGACCGCCCTCTGCCAGCTCAGTACGTCACCTACGTCAAGAACCTCGTCACTGGCGACATGGGACGTTCGTTCGCTCAGAAGGCCGAGGTGACGCGCCTCATCGGTTCGCGGCTCGTGCCGACCATGCAACTAGCGTTGGCAGGGATCTTGTTCGAACTGCTCATCGGCCTGCCCACCGGCATCATGGCGGCGCTGCGGCGCGGCACCGCCGTCGACCAGGCGGTGATGGCTTTCGCGTTCGTTGGCGTGTCTGCACCGCAGTTCGTGGTCGGTCTGCTCCTCATCTACTTCCTCAGTTACCTCCTGCCCATCTTTCCGTTGGGTGGTTACGGCACGCCGCTACACGTCGTCTTGCCCGCCATCACCGTTGGCTTGGCTGGCGGAGGTTGGTACGCGCGGGTCACGCGCAGCGCCATGATCGAAGTGCTGCGACAGGACTACGTGCGCACGGCGCGCGCCAAAGGCGTGTTCCCCACCAAGGTCGTGTTCAAGCACGTCCTCAAGAACGCCGTCCTGCCCGTCGTAGCCCTGATCGGGCTCGACATCGGGGTGTTCATGGGCGGCATCGTCATCGTCGAAAGCGTCTTCGGGTGGCCAGGCATCGGTCAGATGATCTGGCAGGCCATTCAGCTAGTCGATATCCCCGTCATCATGGGTGGCGTCATCGTCACCGCCCTCTTCGTGGTGGTCGGCAACTTGCTGGCCGACCTCGTATACCCGGCCCTGGACCCCAGGATCCGGTACTCCTAAGCGGACACCTCGCGCCCCGCAGCAGTGCGGCGCGCGAGTGCCGGCAACAGGCGCCCCCAAGCGCGAAAGGTAGGCAACGATGTACACCCACACCAGCAACGAGACCGGCGCAGTGCCGCCGCGAGCCTCCTGGCTAGCACGCACCGGAGTCGGCCGCGCCCTGGCGGTGCTTGCGGTCCTGACGTTCGGTAGCGCCATGGCGCAGCAGGGCGGCAGCGCCGTCGTGTCGTTCCAGGACGACGTGGCCACCCTCGACCCCGCCATCGGCTACGACTGGCAGAACTGGTCCATCATCAAGTCGATCTTCGACGGCCTGATGGACTACACGCCCGGCACCACCGAACTGATCCCGCACCTCGCAGAGAGCTACACGGTGAGCGAGGACGGCCGCACTTACGTGTTCACGCTGCGTCAAGGCATCAAGTTCCACAACGGCCGCACCATGGTCGCAGGCGACGTCAAGTACACGCTCGAACGCACCCTCGACCCGGCAACGCAGAGCCCGGGCCAGGGTTTCTACCTCACCATCGAGGGCGCCCAGGAGTTCATCGACGGGGCGGCTGACGAGGTAAGCGGCATCGTCGTCATCGACGACAGCACCGTGCAGTTCACCACCTCCGAGCCGGACGCGTCGTTCCTCCACAAGCTCGGCCTCAACTTCGCCCACATCGTCCCGCGTGAGACCGTCGAGGCAGCCAACGGCGACTTCGGCCACCAGCCCGTCGGCACGGGCGGCTTCATGCTCAAGGAGTGGGTCCTCGGGCAGCGCATCGTGCTGGAGCGCAACCCCGACTACTTCGAGGCGGGCGTCCCGTTCCTCGACGAACTCACCTTCCAGGTAGGCGTCGACCAGAACGTGGCGTTCCTCCGCCTGCAGCGCGGTGAGGTCGACATCCTCGGCGACGGCATCCCGAGCGCGCGCTACACCGAAGTGATGGCCGACCCGACGTGGAGCAAGCAGGTCTCGATCGGCGAGCAGATGCAGACCGGCTATGTGACCATCAACGTCGAGATGGAGCCGTTCACCGACCTGCGCGTGCGCCAGGCGCTGAACATGGCCATCAACAAGGACCGCATCGTGCGCATCATCAACAACCGCGCCGTGCCTGCCACGCAGATCCTCCCGCCGCTCTTCGCGAGCCACGACGTCAACTACGCGGGCTACCCGTACGACCCGGCCGCAGCCAAGGCGCTCCTCGCCGACGCCGGCTTCCCTAACGGCTTCGACACCGTGCTGTATGCCTACAACGTCGCGCCGAACGACCGCATAGCGCAGGCCATCCAGGCCGACTTGGCCGAGATCGGCGTGCGCGCGGAACTCCGCACCCAGGCGCAGAGCACCGTCATCGAGGCGGGCGGCGCGGGCGAGGCCCCGCTGCTGTGGTCGGGTGGCATGGCCTGGATCGCTGACTACCCCGACCCCAACAACTTCTACTGGCCCATCCTCGCCTGCGCAAGCAACATCCCTGGCGGCTGGAACTGGGCGAAGTACTGCGACGAGAGCATCGAAGCGCGCGCCGCACACGCCGATACCCTCGCCCGCACCGATCAGCAGGCCGAGCGCGTTGAAGAGTGGCGCTCGATCTTCGTCGACATCATGGGCGACGCGCCGTGGATCCCCATCTTCCACGAGCTGCAGGTCAGCATGCACTCGACCAATGTGACCGGGCCAGACGCGATCTTCGTCGACCCGATGCACATCCCCGTGCATTACGAGATGGTGCGCAGGGCCGAGTAAGTTAGCTGGCCTCGTTCCGGGCGGTCGCATGTCGGTGGCCGCCCGGACCGGCGCGTTCGCGCAGATTCAGCCTGATCTTGGAGCATTAGGGTGTAATCTGACCCACTCTCTGCGCGAACGCGCATATACTGCCTGAACCGCGCCATGTCGGGGCCTCCCGGAAGCGGTATACGCGCGCCCGCGCAGATATCAAGGCGGTCGGGTTGGAGGTGCGAGGATGGCAACGCAACAGGTAGGGGTAACCGCGACAGAGTTCCGAGCCCGCCGCAAGGCGTTGCGCTTGACCCAGCAGGACCTCGCGGACCTCGCAGGCGTGTCCCCTCGCTTCATCCACGACCTCGAGAGCGGCAAGGCGACCGTGCAACTAGACCGACTCCTCGCCGTAGCCACGGCCTTGGGTCTCGAGCTCCACTGGCAGGTAGCTGCGGCCGGCACTCTATCCGGCGCCGGTTCCGGGCTCGACGGACAGTGAAGAGCGCTTCGGCAACGGCCGACGTCTACAAGGCTGGCGTCCTCGCCGCCAAGCTTGCCAGGGACCGCCAAGGCACGCACTTCCGCTATCTACCCGATTACCTGGCTGCTGGCGCCCCACCCGTCGCCACGACTCTGCCCCTCACAACAGAAACAGTCACTCACACGGGCGGTGCTGTTGCCCCCTTCTTCGCCGGCCTGCTACCCGAGGGCCGCAGGTTGACGGCGTTGCGCACGGCCATCAAGGCGTCAGCTGACGACGAGTTCGCGCTGCTCCTCGCGGTGGGCTCGGATACGATCGGTGACGTCCAGGTCGTTCCAGAGGGCGCCCCACCAACGCCTGCACCACCACTCCTCGAGATCCCCCAAGACCTCAGCGGCTTCAGTTTCGCCGTTGCCCTGGGTTCTGCCACTAGCTTCGATCGCCGCGGTCTACCGGGGGTTCAGGACAAGGCCTCTGG